>NZ_AP024327.1:0-335961 GCF_018408855.1 Caballeronia sp. NK8
ATGGCAAACGTAGGCACCCTACCTATGGAAGACCGGAAGGTTACGCTTCGCGAAGTAGCGGAATTTGCGGATAACCTTGAGCCCTTTTCGGACAATCTTCGGGAGCAGATCCTCGCTCCTCGCCCGCGCAAGCTCGCACCCTTTTACACGATCAGCGAACTCGCTGATATGTGCAACCTGACGCGTCAGCAGATTCAATATCTGGTGACCAAAGGAGAAGGCGGACTCCCAGCCGGTACGCTCAACGGCAGCGGCCGCAGCCGGACGTTTACTCTGCCCGAAGTCAGAATGTGGGTGAAGATGGCGTCCGACATTTACCAGACCCCCCTCGACGATGGCCGTGGCACGTTCCGGGGCAAGGTGCTGACGACCGCGCAACTGAAGGGCGGATCGGCGAAGACGACGACGACCGTTTGCCTCGCGCAGGCACTGACGCTTCTTGGCCGCAAGGTGTTGCTGATCGATCTCGATCCTCAGGCTTCGGCATCGGAACTATGCGGCCTGTACGCCGAGAAGGAAATTTCCGGCGATGACACCGTGCTGCCCTATATCTACGATCAGAACGTGGAAGGCGGACTGAGCGCAAGCGTGCAGTCGACGTACTGGGACGGCCTCGACATTATCCCTGGTCACACCTTTCTATATGGTGCGGAATTTCTCTTGCCCGCTCGTCAGAAGACGATTCAAGGCTACCGCTTTTGGGCCGTGTTGCGGGAAGGCCTCGAGCCGCTTCGATCGCAGTACGACTATATATTGATCGACACATCCCCTTCGCTGTCGTACATGAACTTGAACGCGCTGCTCGCTGCCGACGCGCTCGTCATGCCGATGATTCCGGAGAATCTGGATTTCATTAGTTCGCTGGCGTTCTGGCGGTTGTTCTCGGATGTCGCGGAAGACTTTCTTCCGTATGAAGAGGACAAGGTCTACGACTTCATTTCAATCCTGCTGTCGAAGGTGGATTATGGCAAGACGTCCTCGGCTCCGGTCGTCCGGCAATGGGCGCAGAGCGCGTATGGTCGCTGGCTCGATCCGTTTGAGATCCCGGCAAGTTCGGTGATGAGCGGCGGCGCACTTTCATTCTCGACGGCTCTGGATGTCGTCAGTACCCACTCGACTGCAAAGTCGCTTCAGCGGGTGCGGCAACCCATGATGCAATATGCCAAATGGCTGGATGATATGTTCGTCAAATCCTGGAAGGAGTCGGCATGAGCAATAACATCAGAGAACAGCTGATGGCCAAAACGGCTAACTTGCCGAAGCCTGCGGACTTCAAAGGAGAGAACAAGAAGGATCGAACGAACCGTGGCCCACAGACGATGCCGGGCATTACGAGCGCATTGGCGGCAGCGCAACTCCGCATTCAGGAACTGGAGGCGAGGGGCGTCGATACGGAAATTCCCGTCGACTCCATCGTGCCAAATCCGTGGCAGCCGCGTCGTCAATTCAGCGAGGCCAAGCTGTCGGAGTTGGCACGTTCGATCGGTGAGGTCGGCTTGCTGCAGGCTGTGACGGTGCGGCGTGTCGGTGAGTCGTATCAGCTCGTGGCTGGCGAGCGGCGGTGGCGTGCTCACAAGCTCATCAACAAGGCGACCGTGCGTGCCGTCGTGATCGAGTGCACGGACCAGGATATGGCGGCATTGGCGCTGATGGAAAACGTCACGCGCGATGATCTGTCCGATTATGAAATCGCTATTGCCATTCGTCGTGCGGAGTCCGAGTTTCCGAACCGGACCAGACTTGCGGAAGCAATGGGAATCTCGCGCAGCGATCTCTATCGATTTCTTGCTTATGACGCGCTGCCAGACTTCGTTAAGCGAGATCTGGATTTGAACCCGTCAGTACTTGGAGCATCGTCGGCGCAGGATATCGCGAACGCGCTCAAGAAGAGTGGGGAACAGGGACTCAAGGCGCTTCAGGAACTCTGGCCGCAAGTCCTGTCGGGCGATCTGGTTCAGACAAAGGTTGCGGCGAGTTTGAGTGCGCAGGCGAGTCGAGGCGAATCTGCAACTGACGCGGGCGGCCGAAGCATACTCAAGATTTTCGCCGGTAAGGTACAGGCGGGGAGCATTACGAAGGACGTCAAAGGCCTTACGTTCAAGTTTAAGGCCGGAGTGATGACGGAGGAGCAGGAGAATCAACTCAGAGAGCATATAGGAAAGATGTTCTCGATTCGGTCTGAGTGATCACAGACCCGCTTCGGCGGGTTTTTTTACGTCTATTGCACAGACATCCATACATAGTCTGCGTTAGAGGTGTCCGAATTCGGACACTGGGGAGCGATTCGTGGATAGCGCAACCGCGAATCGAGGTTCTGTCTCGGCAGGGCTCGGTGTCCGAATTCGGACAGTAAAAGACGGCCATGCAGCGGGCCTGCCACATTTAGCTTGATTCACAGACGTGGATGCTTGCCCGAATTCGGACAGAGGATTTTGGGAGCATCAGACGAATTCGACTCCACGGCGCCTCCAACCGCGAAGTCAGCAGCTTGCCTCACGGGTGTCCGAATTCGGACAGTCACGTCGAGATGCATCCGGCGGGTTATCAAACCAGCGGCGATAGTGTCCGAATTCGGACACAGTCCACAGACAGCGTTACGCCTAGCATCCGACCAATAGCCAAATGACCTTTCCACTTGCGGTCCGGGCGACCTAGATGCGGTGTCCGAATTCGGACACCGTCGGCCCGCATCATACAGCCGCACACCCCGCACCAAGGGCCGGCATGGTCCAAGCGTCGCGCGGCCCTGTACACGTCGGACGCAAAGGCAAGATCATCCAACATACGTTCGACCCTTTACGCACCTATATCGACCGACGACGAACGTACACCGGCGAGCTTGGCGGTTCCGGAACCGTTGAGCCGTGAAAGCCATAAGGCCGCTGTTTCCTCGCAGGACCTGAACATCGATTATCCAGCAAGTGGGACCGGTAGAGATCCGCTTAGCGGGGCGAGCGAACGCGCTAAGCCATCGACATCAGGAGTTCATGCGCTCGAAGTGGACTCAGGCAGAAGGCCCACGATGACACGCGAATTGAAGGGCCAAGCCGCGCGCAGATCGACGACCACGTACTTGGCGTTTAGCTAAAGGCCCGATCAAAAACTTCCCCACGCAGGCAACTTGCTCCCTCGATAGCGACCGCACCGCGAACGGCTCGTGCCGTGATCACCCTGAACGGTGATCGATGCCGCGGCGCCGAGTGTCCGCTCGATCAATGTCTGCCCCGATCACGCGGCGACCCACAATCTCCAGAGTTCGACGCGTGAAGCGCTACTAGCCGTCGTGAAACAATGACCAAAAAAAATTCGACCGATAAAACATATTAAAAACAATCGCTTAAGCGAGCTTTTTAGACTTGTTTCACGAAAAACTGACGTTTTTACTTCCCGTCTCGGCAGCCGACCAATCTGACCACCTTTTCGAACGATTCAAGTGAGCGCTCATTAGGCCGTCGTATCAAACGATACGAAATCCGTGTAACGCGACGCTCATGAACGCAGGCGTGCGCGTCGAACATGCTTATCCTCGACGCGCACGAGAATAGTGTTCAATATTGAATGATATGTTATATCATCTCGAATTCGCGATTTTCGCGATGCCATTTTTCCGACCACGGCTCTATAAAAGCAACGTTATAACATTTCATACAGAAAAACGTGACCACCTCCATTGCATTCTCCACCAGCCGCAACGCCAGGTTATTCCCTTGGACGACGCTTCTATTCGCAACCCTCGCCCAAGCCCAATCACCCGCGATCGAAGATACCCCGATTCAACCCATCTTCGTCACCGCAAACCCACTCGGTTCGAACGCGCTGGTCTCACCATCGAGTTCGATCGACGGCAACGCCCTCACGCTACGCCGCGCCGACTCCATCGGTGAAACCCTCAACGGCCTGCCCGGCGTCTCCACGACAACCTACGGCCCGATGGTCGGAAGGCCGATCATCCGCGGCATGGATGGCGATCGCATCCGCTTGCTGCAAAACGGCGTCGCGGCTTACGACGCGTCGTCGCTGTCGTACGATCACGCCGTGCCGCAAGACACCTTGTCGGTCGAACGCGTGGAAATCGTGCGCGGCCCGGCGGCCTTGCTCTACGGCGGCAATGCGATCGGCGGCGTGGTGAACACCATCGACAACCGCATCCCCCGCGAGCCGATCGAAGGCGTATCGGGACAGGTCGACGCCAGCTACGGCGGTGCCAACGATGCCCGCGCGGGCGCGGCGCAAGTCGAAGGCGGAAACGGCCGCTTCGCGTTTCACGTCGATGCGTTCGATCGCGAAACCAGCAAGGAACGCATTCCCGGCTTCGCGCACTCCGACCGGCAACGCGCGCTGGACGGTCCCGACGTTGCGCAGCCCTACGGCAGCATCCCGAACAGCGACGGCCGATGGCACGGCGGCGCCGTCGGCTCGTCCTACACATGGGCGGACGGTTATGCCGGCATCAGCTACAACGGCTACGAGGCGAACTACAGTTCGGTCGCCGAGGACGACGTCCGTCTGCGCATGCATCAGGATCACATCGCGGCGGCGTCGGAGATACGCAATCTGCAAGGGCCTTTCAGCCAGTTGAAGTTCGACTTCGGCTACACCGATTACGAACACAAGGAAATCGATAACGGCGAAACCGGCACGACCTTCCGCAATCACGGCTACGAAGCGCGCATCGAGGCGCGGCACAGGAAGATCGGCCCGCTCGACGGCGCCATCGGCGTACAGGTGAGCCAGAACACGTTCTCCGCACTGGGCGACGAAGCGCTCGTCCCCACATCGCAGACGACCAGCGCCGCGCTTTTCGGTCTCGAAGAATGGTCCGTCACCGATGCGCTGAAGCTGAGTCTCGGCGCGCGTTACGAACACGTGAACATCGACCCGACCTCCGGCGGAAACGAAAAGTTCGCCGCTTCGCCCAAGCGCGACTTCAATGCCGGCAGCGTTTCCGCGGGCGCGTTGTTCAAGTTGAATCCGGCGTGGAGCGTGGTCGGCAATGTCGCGTACACGGAGCGCGCACCGACTTATTACGAGCTTTACTCGAACGGCCCGCACGACGCGACCGGTCAATATCTCATCGGCAATCCCGACGCGCAGAAAGAACAGGCGATCTCGACCGATCTGTCGCTGCGCTTCGCGAGCGGCCCGAACAAGGCGAGCGCGGGCGTGTTCTACAGCCGCTTCCGCAACTATCTGACCGAATTCAATACAGGCCGTCTCGTCGACGACGATGACCAGCCCGTCGCACCCGGCACCGACGACGCGCTCAATGAAGCAGTCTATCGGGGCGTGCGCGCGGAGTTTTACGGCATCGAACTGGACGGCACGTGGCGCGTTTTCGACAGGGGCGCGCAACGGCTGGATGTCGAATTCGTCGCGGACTATACGCATGCGCGCAATGTCGATACCGGCGAGCCGCTGCCGCGCATTTCGCCGCTGCGCGCGACGCTGGCGCTCGATTATGCATACGGACCCTACGGCGCGAGAACCGAACTGGTTCACGCGTGGGCGCAGGATCGCGTGCCGGAAAACGACTTGCCGACCGGCAGCTACACCACGCTGGGCGTCATCCTGACGTACAAATTCCGCTTCGGCGCGACGAACTGGCTTGCGTACGTGCGCGGCCAGAACCTGACGAATCAGGAAGTGCGCTACGCGAGTTCGGTCGTGCGCGATATCGCGCCGGAAGGCGGACGCAGCGTGATGATCGGCTTGCGTACTGCCTTCTGACAGCGGGCGGTCGCGTCAGAGCGGTGCCGACTTGCGCGTATGCATCGGCTGATAAGGCTCGCCGGCCTTGAAGCGTTCGAGCCGCTCGCTCGCGACCGAAAGTGCGCCGAGCGACGCGCGCCGTAATTGATGATCGTAGAGCGACACGATCGCGGCGAGGCGTTCGAAGTCCTCCGCCGGCAGCGCGAAGGAACCGGACGCGCGGCCAGCGTCGAACACCGCGGCCATCGTCTGATCCGCGCGCAGCAGCTCTTCGTGCGAAAAGTCGCCGTGGCCCGCTTCCGCGAGGAATTTGGCGAGATACATCGCTTCGGTGATGTGCTGCGCGGGCGCGGCATCCGGCGAGCCGGCGCGCAACGCCGCCAGCGACATATGCGCCGAGAGCGCGAGCTCGTCCGCCACCGCGCGCGGGATGGGAAGCAGCTGCGCCTTGCTGAACCGCGCGCGCGTCGCCTGGGGCGAGCGCTGGAAAGGAAGAGTGCGTGACATGCGAGGATCGATGGTTGACCTTTTCAGGTTAACGTTCATCGATCGCCGAATCTGAAGGGTGCTGACCGCGTTCCTGTTCGAAATGTTCGACGACCGCGATCGCGCGCTCGCACTGGTCGGCGTCGAGCGTGTGGATGCTGCACTTGTCCGGCTCGACGCCGATCGCCTGCGCAAGCCACTTCATCCCCTTGGACCGCGCCTCGAACACATTGCAGCCGTCGCGCCGGACCTTTGCCTGCACAAGCGGTTCGAGCGCCGCGTGCAGTTTCACTTTCAGATCGCGCAGGCGCGCATCGGCGAGACGGCCGAGCGGAACATTGCGCGTGCTGCGCGGAAAGATGCCGATCCACGCCTGACAGTCCGCGCACATCCACAGCGGGCCGTGGTCGTCGCGATACGGATACGCTTCGTCGCCTGCGCGCGTCAGGGTCGCGGGCGCGCCGCAGTAATCGCAGTTCGGATGAGGCAGAGGTTTGACGGGTCGGCCGACACGCATTTCAGGAAACTCACGGGCGGGAAATCCAATATAGCAAAACCGCCCGCCGGCTTCGGAAACGCGCTCGGGACATCCGCGATATCGCAGCCTGCTTAAGCAAGAGCGTTCGCAACATGTGCGTGACGCGCGCGGGCACTGGGCCGCGTCGAATGGGAATTTACTTTTCCGGTCGGCGGTATACGGTGGGAGTGCGTATTACACGCTACGCGCTTTCGGTGTGTCCTCCATTCCGCAATTCGATCAGTGAGGTGATGGCGATGAAAGTAACTTTTCTATTGGCAGCAACAGCCGCCGGCGTCTTCGCGATGAGCGCGCTGGCACAGGCGCAAGACATGCAGATGTCGCCGGCACCGGGTAGCGCCGCCCAGCAGAGCGCGCAAGGGGCAGGTTCCGCGACGAACGATTCCAGCTACGGCGGAGCGATGTCGACGACCAAGGCCAGCGGCGCCTCGCGCGATGCGTGGACGAGCACGAGCCAGCTCTGCACGCCGGGACTGAGCTGCAATATCTATAGCGGCCAGTGAGCGCGCCTGCCGGCCACGATGTACCGAAGGCGGCGGGGACGCCTTCGAACGACGACTTCACGCCTCCTTCCCGCCAGCGGTTCTCCATCGCGCAGCCCCCTTATGGCGGGGCGACATCCCTCCGAATGCGTGGTTTTCCCAGACGATCGTTCGGTCGATAGTACGCTCATCAACAAGACGGCCTCTTCGGCCACGCGTGGCGCTCATCGCCACACGACAAACTCTCTGCGGCGAACAGGCCAGAACGCGCGACATGCGCGACGCTCCTGATTCAACAGCGACAACCATAACGCCGGCGCTCGCGGATCTCTTCACCTCGCATTCGTCGAGGCGACATTCGTCTTCTTCTGCATGAGCACATCTGGACAGCCGCGATCACGCGGCCAGCAAGGAGGTACCCGAAATGAGATCCCGTCAAACCAGGCACGCGACGTTCCTGGCGTTCACCATTCTGGCGCTCGGCGCCGCATGCGAGGCGAGCCTGGCCGCGACCGGCGCGGACAACGGCGATGCCGGACCACTCACGCTCACCGTTCAGACGCCGTCGGGTACGACATCGCGCCTGACTTACGCCGATGACGACGGCTGGCGCCTCGACGATCGCGACGCGCGGCTCAGACCTACGGAAGCGCGCATCACACCGGCATCGACGGAAGCGCAAAAGGAAGCGTCCGCGAGCGAGCGGCCGATGACCGTTTTCATCGACGGTCCCACGGGTTTCACATATGTGTGGATGCGCGAGCAGGGGTGGAAATTCGTCGGCAAGCTATCCGAGCGCAAGCGTTGAGCACGCGGGCATCGATCGTGACGTGCATCCTCGGCGTCTCGCTCGCCGCAGATGCCGGGGCGCAGACTCAAACGCAGACCGCCGACGCCTGGCGCGCGCTCCGCATTGCCGACTGCGCGCGCTGTCACGGCAAGGATTACGAGGGACTCGCCGCGCCATCGATCGTCGGCTTTGCGCGCACGCAGAGTCGCGAGCGCTTCATCGCGGCGATCCTCGATGGCAATCCGCCGATGGGCATGCCTGCCTACCGCGGCAACGCGCCGATCGAGAATCATATCGACGCGATCTATCGCTACTTCGCCGGACGCGCCGACGGCAGCATCGCCGCGAGCGCGACGCCCGGCCGCGAGTGACGTAACGAACCAGGACTTCAATCCGGAGGTTAAACATGAGCCCCACTCAATCATCCAGCGATGGAACCGGCTGGACCGACAAACTTGATGACGCGACGACGCTCGCGATGCTCGTCAGGGCGATCGGCGAGCAGCAGAGCAAACTTGCGACGAGCAGCCACACGGGCCTGAACGGGCAGGTCGATCGCGCGCAGCATCAGAAGCAGTTGCTCGGTGCTTTCGGAACGCTTCGGATTGCAGATGATATTCCCGATGCGCTTCGTTTCGGACCGTTCGCCTCGTCAACGCCGATGACGTATCGCGTCGCCTGCCGCATCTCCAACGGGCAGCCGTGCCCGCAGTCCGACACCGCATCCGACGTGCGCGGCATCGCGGTCAAGTTCTTCACGCAAGAGGGCGTCGAGACTGATCTGCTGATGACAAACGAAGGCGGCCGCTCGCACGCGCGCAACGCGGTGCAGTTCATGGCGGTCGCGGATATCATTGTCGCGCTGCTTTCCGAGGGACCGGTGAGCGGCATCGCGCAGGGCTTGCGCGAAATGATGATGGCCAAGCTCGGACCTGTCGAAGCCGCGCGCATCCTCGCGATTCTCTTCAAGGAGACGAAGGCGCATCACGTCGACAGCGTCGCGACGGAGCACTACTGGGGATCGGTCGTGCAACTGGGCCGCGCGGCGATCAAGTACTCGCTTCATCCGCACCCTTCGACGCCCGCCGGAACGAACGCGGAACGCCACGGCGACAACTATCTGCGCGCCGACGTTTTCAACCGCCTGGAGCAGGGTCCGGTGAAATGGCAACTCGGCCTGCAATGCTTCGCCGATGAAGCAACCACGCCCGTCAACGACGCCTCCGTCGCGTGGAAGTCGGATGTCGTGATGATCGGCGAGCTCGAAATCGCTGCGCCGCCTTCGCGCGAGGACGAGGCGCGCATCGACCAGCTCGCCTTCAATCCGGCCCACGGCTTCGCGCCGCTCGGCATCACGCATGCGCGCCAGGATGTCTACGCCGCGAGCGCCGCGAATCGCACAGGACGTGGCGTGCTGTCGAGCGATGAAGCGCGCGCGCTGCTGGCTTCGCATTGAACGCCAACGTCGCGCGACTGCGCAGAACCACGCGTCGCGCGGCACTTTTCTCCGATAATGATGCACGTTCGCCCGTGCATTTCATCGATATCGGAGTGCCCCATGCATCTCGCCGGCATGATTCTTCCGATCTTCGCCATCATCGTGGCGGGATGGGCGGCGCGCGTCTCGGGCTACATGCCGCACGCGCTGGCGCCGTCGCTGATGCAGTTCGCGTATTACGTCGCGATGCCCGCGCTGGTCTTTCTCACCATCGCCGACGAATCGCTGCGCGCGCTGCTCGAATGGGGCTTTCTCGCCGCGTTCGGCGGCGGCTCGATGCTCTGCTTCGTGCTGATGTTGCTGGCCTTGCGATTCGCGCGCGGCGCAAGCCTCGGCACGAGCGCCATGCTCGCCGCCGCCGTCTCGATGACCAACACTGGTTTCGTCGCGCTGCCGATTTTGAAAACGCTCTACGGCAAACCCGGCGTGCTCGCGGCGGCGGTCGCGACCGTGTTCGTCGGCGCGATCATGTTTCCTGTGCTCGTCGTGCTGCTGGAAATCAGCCGCTACGATGCATCGCGCAAGATCAGCGCAGTGGCGCTGTTGCGTCAGATCGGGACCAATCCCGTGATTCTCGCGACGATCTGCGGACTGTTGTGGTCCGTCGCCGGATTGACGCTGCCCGGACCGGTCGCGTCCTTTCTCACGATACTCGGTGAAGCGCTGACGCCGTGCGCGCTCTTCGCGATCGGACTCGATCTGACCTTCAGCGAATTGCGCGGACGCGTAAGCCTGTATGCGCTGCTCACGGCGCTGAAGCTCGCGGTCGTGCCGCTCGTCGTGTACGCGCTGTGCCTGGCGACGGGACTCAGTCACACCGCAACCATCGCGGCGGTCGTCTGCGCCGCCGTGCCGACGGCCAAGAGCGCGTACGTGCTCGCATCCGAATACGACATCGAGAAGACCGTCGTGGGCGCGGCCATTTCGATGACCACGCTTCTTTCCATCGTCACCTTGCTCGCATGGCTCTACGTGCTCTAGCGCGTTTCAGGGATCGCCGAGCTCTTCATCGACATTGCGCTCTTCGTCGTCGGGCGGCGCAATACCGAGCGCCTTGTCCCATTGCGGCTCGCTCAGATAGCGCTCGCGCAGGAAATCGACGAAGGCTTTGACCTTGGTCGTCGATCGATGCGAAGTCGGATACACCGCGGAGAGCCACAACGGCGGCGCAGCGTAATCGGGCAGCACGCGCACGAGGCGGCGTTCGAGCAGGTCGCTCGCGGCGACCATCGTCGGCAGATAGACGACGCCCGCGCCCGCGCGCGCGAATTCGAGCAGCAGATGCACGCTGTTGGTCTTCAACACGGCATTCAGGGCGATCTCATAACACTCGTTGCCCTTCATGAGCGGCCAGTTGTCGCCCCACGGATAGTGCGCGTAACGTGCGAAATCGTGACGCAAAAGATCGAGCGGCGTCTCGATGACAGGCTCTTCCTTGAGATACGCGGGCGTCGCGCACAACACGCCGCGCACCGGAAAGAGCTTGCGTTCGACGAGCAGGTTCGATGCAGGCGGATAGATCTGCAGCGCGAGATCGAAGCCTTCCTGCACGGGATCGATCACGCGATCGTTCACCGTCACGACGAACTCGATGCGCGGATGCGCCTCGCGAAACGCGATCAGCGCCTGCGAAAAATGCCCGAGCGCGAAGCCCGGCAGCACATGCACATTGAGCGTGCCCGAGAGCGATTGCGTTTGTTCGCTCGCGCGTCCCGATAGTTCGCGTACCTTGGAGACGAGCAGCAGGCAATCGCGATAGTACGATTCACCGACTTCCGACAAGCGCACCGCACGCGTCGAACGATGAAACAGCGCGACGCCGAAATGCTCTTCGAGCTGCTTGACGCGCGACGTGACGACCGATTTCGCCACGCCGAGTTGCCGTGCCGCGCTCGCGAAACTCTGCGCTTCGGCTGCGCGCACGAAGGCCTCCATCGACATGAAGAGGTCCATGCTTCCTCCTGTTTCGCCGCGTTATGCCGCGTCTTTTCTGTAGCGCAACGGCGTCGTGCCGAGCCGTCCGGAAAAGAGCGCTGTCATATGCTGCTGCGATGAAAACCCGCACGCCGCCGCGACCTCGACTAGCGGCGCGCTACCGGAGCGCAGCATCCGCGCGGCCGCGTCGATGCGCTTTTCCAGCACGTAGCGATAGAGCGAATGACCGGTGCGCGCCTTCACGCCGTCGAACACGGCGCGCACGGGCAGATCGAGTTCGGCTGCGATATCGGCGCAGGAAAGACTCTGGTCGATGTTGTCCGCGACATACGTTTCGAGCGTCGCGAATCCGGCGTCCGTCAGTGCCGATTTGCGCTCGCGCGCCGCGCGTTCGAGATGGCGCGTCGTTTCGATCCACGCGAGCGTGGCGACGCATTGCATCTCCCACGGATCGACCTTGGCCCGCTCGCCGTGCGCTTTCTGACGCGCATAACGCACGAGATGCCGGATCGAATCCGCGCCGAGGTTGCTGCGGCTGCCCGCACGCCGCAACGGCTCCGCGCTGCGCTCGGCGATGCGGTTCACGAAGGCATCCGCATAACGAAACGCGATGAAACCGTGCCGCACGTCGTGCGCGTCGATCCGCATGCTCTCGCCGCGCGGATGATATGCCGCCGTTTCCGCGCGAAAGGTGAATCGCGCGGCGGGGCCGTCGTCGTAGCGCGTATCGGAGACGATCGTGCCGAGCAGCAGGCAGATCATGTCCGACGAATTGCTCAACGCCAGCGAATAAGGGCGCGGGCCAGAGATGCAGTATTCGAGTCCCGGCACGCCCGCGATCGTGCTGAAGCGATCGATGCGGGCGGCCGCGGCAGGGGCGCTCATGATCGTGTCTCCGTTTTCATCGCGGCTTGCGAGGGTCGCCGCTGTTCACGCGAGTATAGATGCGCGGGGCTTGCGCATGCACGCGCGATGGGTCGGCGTTCGCGAACGCAGCGTGCGCGCTTTGCGCCCGGGTGTAAACCCGCATGCGCTCGCGATGCGCCCGGAATCTGTAATCCGCAAAACCTGAAAGACCGGCGCGCCGCGTCTTCGTAACGTTCGCTCACACAACACGAACGACCGGAGACGACGATGCAGGCGCAGCACATACGACAGACGACTCGAAGACGGAGAACATGCGCGCTCGCGCTGCTTGGCGCGGTTTGCTCGATAACCGCGCACGCGTCGGGTATCCCGTTCGCGACGGATCGCCCGCAAACCTGGCAGTTCAGCAGCGACTTCGAAGGCACGTACGATTCCTTCGGCCAGAACATCGAATGGAATCACGACAGCCGCGCGTTCGATTCGCACGGCAATCAGATCGCGGGTTCGGGCACGAACACTTTCGTCGGCCTCTCGACGTTCATTCAATACTGGAAAGTGCCGTCGTTGCCGCGCGTCGGCTTCAACGCGAGCATCACGCTGCCCGCGATCCGCACGCAGGGCTCGCAGTTCTCCGCAAGCGGCATCGGGGACCCGCTCATCGGCGGACTCGTCTGGTACAACCCCGCGCCCGCGACGACGCTCGGCTTTCAGGCCTACATGCAGGTGCCGATCGGGCAGGACGCGGTATCGACGAATACGTGGTCGCTCTGGCCGTCCGTCTTCTATGACGACTGGTACGGACACCTGAACGTGGACCTGCTGCTCGGCGGCATTCTGCGCGGACGCACGCTGCGCTCGGGTCACGACGACCTGAGCCCGGGCAACACGTTTCATCTGAACCTGCGCGTCGGCTACAGCATCTCGCCGCCCGACAACCCCTTCGCGATTCCGTTCGTCGGTCTCGATTACCAGACGAGCGGCGGCACGTTCAATCAGACCGCATCGATACCGGTCTCGGATAGCGCGAGCCGCGAAACGACTGTCGGTATCGGCGTGCTGTTCCAGTTCAAGCCGAACAGCCTGCCGTTTCTGCACCAGAAGATGTACGACCAGCTTTCCATCCAGTACCAGCACTCGGTTTCGGGGCGCAACACGACGCTCACCAACGGAATTCTCGTGCAGGCGTGGCACTACTGGTGAGCACATTCAAACGATGGAGACGGACATGAGTGAGACGAACAAACCTTCAGCCGCATCGCGGCGCAACTTCATCAAGGCCGCGGGCGCGGGCACGGCAGCGGCGGCATTCGGCGCGGTATCGCTGACCGCGCGCGCCGCGAGCGAACTCAAATTCGACGCGGAGTACGACGTCGTCGTATGCGGCGGCGGTGGCGGCGGCCTGCCTGCCGCGCTCTTTTCGCGCTGGCTCGGCAACCGCGTCGCGATTCTGGAGAAGGCGGGCAGCGTCGGCGGGACGGCCGCGAAGGCCGCGTTCTGGTACTGGGTGCCGAACAACGAGCCGATGCGCCGCGCGGGCATCGCCGATCCGAAGCCCGATTACATGCGCTACGTCGCGCGTCTGTCGCGGCCCGAGCAATACGATCCGTCGCTGCCGAAGCTCGGCCTCTCCGACTGGGAGTACGAGATGTGCGAGGCCATCTACGACAGCGCATCGCCCGCGGCGGAACTACTGGCGAGCAAGGGCGCGCTGCCGTATCGGCATGAAGCGGCCGTGCCGGATTACTGGGCCGAGCTGCCGGAAGACAAGGCGCCGCGTGGCCGCGTGCTGTTCCCGAAAGACGGCCTGCCGAGCATGTCCGATGGCGGGCGCGTCGCGATTCGCACGATGAGCGCGGCGGCACGGCGCGACGGCATCGACATCAAGACGGGGTACCGCGTGCAGAAAGTGCTCGTCGACGAGTCGGGCGCGGTGATCGGCGTCGAAGCGCTGACGGAAGAAGACACGCTGTTCCGCGTCCGCGCGAAAAAAGCGGTGATCTTCGCGACGGGCGGCTTCACGCACGATCCCGAGTTGCGCAAGAACTTCCTGCACGGCGCGGTGTACGGCGGCTGCGCCGCGCCGACCAACGAAGGCGACTTCGTGCGGATCTCCAGCGCGCTCGACGTGCAGTTGCGCAACATGAACTATTCGTGGATGGCGCCGATCTCGCTCGACAAGGCGATCGCGAAAGACGGCTCGCTGTCCGGCATCTTCACGCCGACGGGCGATTCGATGCTCTACGTGAACAAGTACGGCAAGCGCGTCGTCAACGAGAAGCTCGCCTACAACGAAGTCTGCGCGACGTTCTCCGAATGGGACGGCGCGAAGGGCGAGTATCCGAACCTCGCGCTGATTTCGATCTGGGATCGGCAGGCGCAGGACCATTGCGCGAGCGATGACTACGGCAGTCTCATCGTGCCGAAGGGCTCGAACGACCGGCACGTTCTGCGTGGCAACACGCTCGCGGAACTGGCGAGCGCGATTCGCGAACGCATGGCGAAGTACCGGAGCGCGCTCGGCAACGCCGATCTCTCCGACGACTTCCTGCGCAACCTCGACGCGACGATCAAACGCTTCAACGGCTTCGCGAAGACGGGCGTCGATGGCGACTTTCATCGCGGCGAGCGCATCGTCGAAAAACTGTTCAACGGACCGGTATCGAAGAAGCCGGATCAGAAGAACGAGACGATGTATCCGCTCAGCGCGAAAGGGCCGTATTACGCGGCGCTGATCGTCGCGGGCAATCTCGATACCAAGGGCGGTCCGAAAACCAATTCGCACGCACAAGTGCTCGATACGCGCGGTGCTCCGATCAAGGGCCTGTACGGCGTCGGAAATTGCGTCGCGTCGGCTTCGGCGCGCGCTTACTGGGCGGGCGGTGGCACGCTCGGACCGATCATCGCGTTTGCTTATCGTGCCGCGCAATCGGCCAACGGAGTTCAATCATGATTCGGATCGCTAATCTATTGACGATGCTCGTGCTCGTCAGCACTGCGGCGCAGGCGCAACAGGATCCCGTCGCGCTCGGCAAGAAACTCACGACGAACAACTGCGCCGTGTGCCACACGTTCGGCAAGGGCGAGCCGAACGGGCAGGGGCCGAATCTCTTCGGGATCGTCGGCCGGCCGCTCGCATCGGATTCGGGCTTCAAGTATTCGGCGGGCATGAAGGCGGCCGCGCCGGGCAAGGTCTGGGACGACAAGCTGCTCGATGCGTGGCTCACCGATACGCAATCCGTCGCGCCCGGCAACGCGATGACCTATTTCGAAGGCGATGAAGCGAGGCGGCAAAAGATCATCGCGTATCTGCGCACGCTGCATTGAACTCAACCACAGGAGACGAAAGCATGAACACCCTCACCATGACCGACGAACAGCGCAAGACCATCGCGCTCGAATACCTGCGCAGGCTGGATCGCGGCGCACCATTCTTCGATCTGTTCGACGACAACGCCGAAGTCTATTTCCCGAAGTGGGGCATCGCGACGGGCCGCGCGGCCTTCGAGAAACTCTTCACGGATCTCGGCTCGATCGTCGAGAAATTCAAGCACGATCTCGCGTATCTGAACGTGATCCAGCAGGGCGACACGGTGGTCGTCGAAGGCACGAGCTACGGCACGACGAAGAGCGGTGCCGAGTGGCGCGCGGGCGTCACGCACGCGGGCCGCTGGATCGATGTCTTCGAAATACGCGACTTCAAAATCCAGCGCTGCTTCATCTATCTCGACCCCGACTACGAAGGCGCGGACACGCAGCGCTATCCGTGGCTGGCGGACAAACCAGCGCAGAAGTAAGTAGTTTCCCTAGGGTTGCGATCGAGCACGCGACGTTCGGCAAACGCGAACCTCGATTCGTTGCCTCGCGACGCTCGCAGCCCTAATCTTGATTCCAGCGCGACACCGCGAACGTGAACGCAGACATGGAGACAGACATGCAACAAACGCAACTCGGCAGCCTCGAAAACTATCGCAAAGGCTCCATCGAAATCATCAAGGGCAAGGCCACGCATTACGTGATGTCGAACGTGTTCGAAGTCGCGAGCCATGCGGCGCCGTATGAAAAAGTGGTCGTCGGCAAGAACCTCAAATACGTGATCGAAACGCTGCGGGCCGAAGGCGTGTCGCCGTGGTTCACAGCATCGCACGATGAATTCGCGGTCGCGCTCGACGGCGAAATCGACGTGCATTTCATCAAGCCGTCCGATGGCGCGCTCGTTGGCGAGAGCATCGAAGGCACGGTGAAGCTCGAAGGCGAACCCTCAGGCCAGAAGATGGGATTCGTGCGTCTGCGGCGCGGTCATCAGGCGCTGTTGCCCGCGGGCGCGGCGTATCGCTTCGAGGCGAGAAAGACCGGCGTGCTGCTCGTGCAGACCATTCTCGGCGCGGAATCCGTCGAGAAATGGGCCGATATCTGCATTCAATGAACGCCACCCACTCTCAACCTTCGGAGCAAGACATCATGAATCAAGCCACGTTTTTGCAAAGCGTCGTAGCGACCGATCCCGATGCGACCACCGGATATCGCACGTTCCGGCTCGGCGACTTCGAATTCAGCCGCGACGCCTACTTCGTCACCTTGAAATGGCCGGCGCAAGGACAGACGCGCTCGCATCAGATGCACGCCGACGACTTCCTGCGCGCGATGATGCGCGATGTCGCGTGGGGCTTCTTCTACGGCTGGGTCAACTTCGACGAAGTGATCGGCACGCGCAATCACTACGGCAAGGTGGACATGTATGCCGGTGCGTATAACGCGAGCTTCCGCGAGGCGGGCGTCGATTACACGCAGCAGTTCGAAACGCCGATCATCATGGCGACCTTCAAGGCAATCCTGAAGGACTGGGTCAACGAAGGCTTCGATCCGTTTGCCGCGCCCGAGGAAACCGGCTCGGCGTTCGGTGCGAAGCACGGCGACAACATCGCGGCGATCGACCGCACGCGCATCGCGACGAAGCGCATGCCCGGCATCGAAGGCGATTCCCCGCTGCGCGACGACTTCCCGGTGAATCGACAGTTCGCGGATGTATCGCAGGAGGAGCCGGAGATTCACGCCGAGCCCGGATTCGAAGGGCAGTTGCACGCGTTCAGTCTCTTCAAGTATCTGTCGCGTTCGGACGTGACGTGGAATCCTTCGGTCACATCCGTCTGCAAGCAAAGCCTCTTTTGCCCGACGACCGAGGAATTCGTGCTGCCGGTCTTTCACGGCAACGACCGCGTCGAGTGGTTCCTGCAACTGTCGGATCAGATCATCTGGGACGTCGCCGACAAGGACACCGGCGAGCCGCGCGCGCGCATCACGATGAACGCCGGCGATATCGCCGCGATGCCCGCCGACATCCGCCACAAGGGTTATTCGCAGAAGCGCTCGATGCTGCTCGTCTGGGAGAACGCGACGCCCGATCTGCCCAAGCGCTACGAAAGCGGCGAACTGCCGCCGTATCCGGTCGCGCTTTAAACACCTTCTCGACACGAGCAACTCATGCAAACGCAACTCTTCATCGATGGCCGCTTCGTGCCCGCCCGGTCCGGCGAAACGCTCGCGACCCTGAATCCGCACGACAACAGCGAGATCGCGCAGGTCTCGATGGCCGGCCGCGAAGACGTCGATCGCGCGGTGCAGGCCGCAAAAAAAGCGTTCCCGGCCTGGAGCAGCATGGCCGCCGCCGATCGCGGACGTCTGCTGCTGAAACTCGCCGATGCCATCGAAGCCAACGCCGATGCCCTCGCGCGTCTCGAATCGATGGACACGGGCCATCCGATCCGCGACACACGCAACCTCGACGTGCCGCGCACGGCCGCGACGTTCCGCTACTTCGGCGGCATGGCGGACAAGTTCGAAGGCTCGGTGATTCCCGTCGAAGCGGGCTTTCTCAACTATCTGATGCGCGAGCCGGTCGGTATCGTCGGGCAAGTGGTGCCGTGGAATTTTCCGCTGATGTTCACGAGCTGGAAGATGGCGCCCGCGCTCGCAGCGGGCAATTGCGTCGTGATGAAGCCGGCCGAACTCACGCCCTTGTCGAGTCTTGCCATCGCGGAGCTGATGGCCGAAGTCGGTTTTCCGGCGGGCGTGGTCAACGTGCTGCCGGGGCTTGGGCACGTCGCGGGGCAATACATCGCGGAGCATCCGGAGATCGGCAAGGTCGCGTTCACCGGATCGACGGCAATCGGCCGCAAGATCGTGCAGGCATCGAGCGGCAATCTGAAGAAGGTGCAGCTCGAACTCGGCGGCAAGGGCGCGAACGTCGTGTACAGCGATGCGAATCTCGATGCAGTCGTGCAAGGCTCCGCATTCGGCATCTTTCACAATCAGGGGCAGGCGTGCATCGCGGCATCGCGTTTGATCGTGCATGAATCCATCGCCGATGAACTGCTGGAGCGCTTCACGTCGCTCGCGCGCTCGATCCGTATCGGCGATCCGCTCGATCCGTCGACGGAGATGGGCCCGCTCACGTCGCAGATGCATCGCGACCGCGTGCTGTCCTATGTCGATGTCGCGCGCGAGCAGGGCGGCCGCGTGCTCGCGGGCGGCAAGGCGCCGGATGCCGCGGCGCTCGCGAACGGCTGCTATGTCGAGCCCACCATCGTGCAGGCTAAGCCGACGGACCGTGTCGCGCAGGAAGAAGTGTTCGGTCCGTTCGTCACCGTCAGCACATTCAAGAGCGATGAGGAAGCGCTCGCGATCGCCAACGGCACGGAATACGGCCTCGGCGCGGGCCTCTGGACGCGCGATCTGCAACGCGCGCATCTCGTCGCGCGGCAGTTGAAGAGCGGCATGGTGTGGATCAACTGCTACAAACGCGTGAGTCCGGGGTCGCCGTTCGGTGGCGTCGGCGCGAGCGGTTATGGGCGCGAGATGGGCTTCGAAGTGATGCGCGAATATACTCAGGCCAAGTCGGTGTGGGTGAATGTCGACGCCAATATTCCGCCTTACTATCCGCGCTGAGCGCATCGGGAATCATGCAATCGTTCATCTATCAGGGCATGCCGTCGCGCGTGGTGTTCGGTGCGGGAAGCATCGAGCATCTCGAACGCGAGATCGAGCTTCTCGGCGCGCAACGCGCGCTCATTCTCTCGACGCCGCCACAGCGCGATCAGGCCGAAGCGCTCGCCGAACGCATCGGGCATCGCGCGGCGGGTGTGTTTGCGAAAGCGGTGATGCATGTGCCGGTCGAAACGGCACGTGAGGCTCGCGAGTATGCGCAGCGCATCGGCGCGGATTGCGCGATCGCCATCGGCGGCGGCTCCACGACGGGCCTCGGCAAGGCGATCGCGTTGACATCCTCGCTGCCGATACTCGCCGTGCCGACCACCTATGCCGGCTCGGAGATGACGCCGATCTACGGCCTCACCGAAGCGGGATTGAAGAAGACCGGCCGCGACATGCGCGTGCTGCCGAAAACGGTGATCTACGATCCGCAGCTAACGGTATCGTTGCCGGCGTCGCTTTCGGTGACGAGCGGCATCAACGCGATCGCGCACGCGGCCGAAGGGCTGTATGCGCAGGACGCGAACCCGGTGGTGAGCCTGATGGCGGAGGAGGGCATTCGCGCGCTGGCGCTGGGCATCGGCAAGGTGGCTGCGAAGCCGGACGATCTCGATGCGCGCGGCGATTGCCTCTACGGCGCGTGGCTGTGCGGCGCGGTGCTGGGCAGCGTCGGCATGTCGCTGCATCACAAGCTGTGTCATACGCTCGGCGGCACGTTCAATCTGCCGCACGCGGAAACGCATACTATCGTGCTGCCGCACGCGCTCGCCTATAACCGCGATGCCGTGCCGGAAGCGATGATGCGCATCGCCCGCGCGCTGGGCTCGGACGATGCCGCTCGCGGCGCATTCGAACTCGCGCAGGCGAATGGCGCGCCGACCGCGCTGAAGGACATCGGCATGAAGGAAAGCGATATCGATATCGCCGTCGATGTCGCGATGAAAAGCCCGTACTGGAATCCGCGCGCGGTCGAACGCGCGCCGCTGCGCGCATTGATCGAAGCGGCATACGAAGGACGACGACCATGAACGAATCACTCACGCAAAACGTCACCGCATCCTTCGGCCAGTGCGCCGATGCGCGCACGAAGGAAATCGTCACCGCGCTCGTGCGCCACCTGCACGCGTTCGCGCGCGAAGTGAATCTCACGCACGACGAATGGCGACGCGGCATCGAGTTCCTCACCGCCACCGGCAAGAAATGCGATGGCATCCGGCAGGAGTTCATTCTGCTTTCGGATACGCTGGGGCTTTCGATCGTTCTCGACGACATCAACCAGCATCACGATGAAGCCGCGACCGAAAGCAGTCTGCTCGGGCCGTTCTATCGCGATGGCGTGAAGGAGTCGGCGTTCGGCGCGAACATCGCGCAAAGCGACGGCGAGCCGGTGTTGTTTCATGGCGTCGTGCGCGATGTCGAGGGCCGGCCAGTCCCCGATGCGCTGATCGAAGTCTGGCAGACTGCGCCGAACGGCATGTACGAAGGACAGGACCCGGACCAGCCCGAAGGCAATCTGCGCGGGCGTTTTCGCACCCGCGCGGACGGCGCGTACGCGTTTCATTCGATTAAGCCGACGAGCTATCCGATTCCGACCGATGGTCCCGTCGGCCAGATGCTCGTTGCGACGGGCCGTCATCCGATGCGTCCCGCACACATTCATTTTCGCATCGACGCGGCTGGCTACGAGTCGCTGACGACCGCTCTGTATTCATCCGACGATCCCTACGTGAATTCGGATGCGGTGTTCGGCGTGAAGCCTTCGCTCGTGATCGAGTATGTGAGCAAGGAGGGCGGTTACGACGCAGCGCGCGATTTCGTGCTGATCGCGAAGGAGCGCGCGTGAGCCATCCGACATCGAACGATATCTGCGCGCTTCACGACGTGCCCGATGGCGGCGGCGTCGAAGCCGCGCCGTCGATTCTCGTCCTGCGACGCGGCGGCGAAGCGTGGGCGTATCGCAACGTATGCCCGCATTTCTCGATTCCGCTCAACTACGAGCCGGATGCGTTCTGGACTTACGAAGGCAGCTTGCTGATGTGCGCGCATCACAGCGCGATGTTCCGCTTCGAAGACGGCGTGTGCGTCGATGGACCTTGTCTCGGCGCGAGCCTCCGGCGCATTCCGATTCGCATCGAAAATGGCCGCGTCGTGATCGAAGGTCCGGACATCACATAGGATGTGCCGCGACGAAGTTCTTGTACGCGGTGTAGGCGGGCTTTTGCGTGAAGCCGTCGTTCTTCAGCAAGCCGAACGGGCCTTCTCCGCCCACCGGATCGTCGTATAACTCGTAGCTCTGGATCGATTCGATATCGTATGTCGATGCGAGCGCGACGAACTGCGCCATCATCGTGTTGCCGACGAGATACGCCGCGATCTGCTGATCGGTGCCGTAGTTCGGGCGCACGCCGAACTCGTTGATCCAGATCGGCTTGCCGAGCGCCTTGAGCGCCGCGAGCACGTTATGACAGCCGGTGCCGCCGCATGCGTTGGTGATATCGCCCTGTTCCGAATACCAGTGCCACGCGGTGATGTCCCAGTCGACGACCGGATGCCCGATGCTGCCATCGGGTTCCATCCCGGCTGCGAGCATCTGATGGAAGCCATAGTGCAGCCATGTTCCGCCGCCCATGATGATCTTGCCCGACGCATCCACCGACCTGATGCCCGCGATCATGCCGCGGATCACGCCGCGCAGCTTCCTGAACTTCGCGATATCGAACTGCTGCGGATACACGCCATCCACGTTACCGATGAGCAGTTCCGCTTCCATCTCGTTCGTGACCTCGTAATACGGATAGTGGCGCGAGGTCGCTGTCTGCTGTCCGAGCGCGAAGCCGGCGTTATACCCTTCGGTCTCGTTGTTGAATATGTCGATGTTCATGAGCATCACCGGATAGACGGTGACGCCGCCGGCCGCCATCGTCTGCGCGATGCCCGCGAGTTTGTTCGCGGTGCCCTGGCTGTAGACCTCGTTGCGATAAAGCTTCGCGCCCAGATCCTGCAATTGCGAAAGCTGCAGCGCCGTGCTGGAGATGTCGTAGGCGCCGCCTTCGTTGTTGTGGCCGTTCACGCCATAGAAGGGCCGGACAGACTGAGGCGGCGTCGGGCTGCTGCCGGTGTTGGAGGCCGGATCGGGCGCGCTGGCGGCGGGCGAGGACGCGCCGCTCGCCGGCACGGTCGCGGTACTGTTCGCGGCAGGAGGGCTCGTCGTGATCTTCGTCGTTCCCGTGTCCGAAGCCGGAGTATCCGTCGCCGGAACGCTCACGGCGGATGCGGACGCGCTGCCGCTGCGCGTGGCGTTCGCGGACGACGCGGTGTCGCCGCCACCGCCGCCACCGCCGCCACATGCGGCAAGCAACACGCTCGCCGCGGCTGCAAGCGCCATGGTCCTGAATCGAATTTGAATGTTGCTCGTCATGTCGATGCGCACTACTAAATGGTCAAATATCCGTGTCCACGAAGTAGGCGCACGTTCCGCGAGTCGTCCGGGCGAGCGCGGACGGACCGGTGACGGACCTTCATCCCGCGCCGGACGCAAGGACGTGTGGAATGCTCGTCGAAAGACCCCAAAGGGAAGGAAGGGGTAAAGACAGGACCGCGATGAAGCCGGTCTTGATAGGGTTTACGGCGGGGATGGGCGGGACTTGAGGCGCGTTCTGCTCAGGCAAACGTTTCGAACGCGCGAATTCGGGAACTCTTACCCGGAGAGCGGCCGGTCCGGTTCGAGCGCCGCGCCGCCGAGGATCGAGTTGGCGTCGGCGCGCGCATTGTCGAGCTGCACGACGCTCGCCTGACGCGCGGCGAGCGCATCGCGGTTCGCGATCGCGGTGAAGATCGCCTTGTGGCGCGGGAGGGACAGCGCGTGCGTGTTCGGATGACGACTCGTGAGCCTGATCGATTCGCCGAGCGCGAGCGACAGCATGTTGCCGATATACGCGAGCATGTCGTTGTGCGTCGCCATCATGATCGCGCGATGAAACTCGAGGTCCGGATCGAGCAGATCGGCGGCTGTTTTCGCGTTCTCCATGCGCTCATACGCGGCGCCGATGCGCGCGATATCGTCGTCCGTCGCAGAGATCGCCGCGAGCGCGGCGGCAGCAGGCTCGAAGATCTGGCGCACCGTCATGAGCGAGCGAAAGAATTCGCCTTCGGGAAGATAACCGATGGTCCACACGAGCACATCGGGGTCGAGCATGTGCCATTCGTCGCGCGCGCGCACGACGCTGCCCACGCGCGGCTTCGACACGACGAGCCCCTTTGCAACCAGCACGCGTGTCGCTTCGCGCAGCACCGGGCGGCTCACGCCATAGCTTTCGCAGAGCGTGGGCTCGGCGGGCAGACGCTCGCCCGGCTTGATGCGGCCGCTGACGATCTGCATGCCGAGCTCCTGCACGATGCGTCCGTGCATGCTCTTGCGCTGCCTGGGATTGCGGTAATCCATGATGCGGCTCGCGCGGCGGCTAACTTGCGGTCGTCGCGCGCATCGCCCGATATTCCCGTCTCACGATATCCATCAACTCCGCGACCGACGTATTCGCGCTGCGCTGTTCATACGTTACGCGGCCGCGCTGCATCAACATGATGCGATCCGCGATATCGAGCGTCTGCGCGTAGTTGTGCATGATCATGATGATCGAGAGCCCGCCTTTCTCCTTCAGGCGCATCACGAGATCGATGATGAGCGCAGCCTCGCGCGCGCCCATCGCGGCGAGCGGTTCGTCGAGTAGCAGGATCTTCGCGTTCGAATGCACCGCGCGCGCGACCGCGATGGCCTGACGCTGTCCGCCCGACAGACGTTCGACGGGCAGATCGACGGAAGGCACGTGCACGCCGATATCTTCGAGACATTGCGCGGCGCGTTCGCGCATCTGCTTGTGGTCGACGAGACGCAAGATGCGGGCAGGCCCGCGCCGCACGATCTCCCGATTGAGGAACATGTTGTGATAGATCGACAGCGAGTTCGCGAGCGCGAGATCCTGATACACGCATTCGATGCCGAGCGCGCGCGCATGATCGACGGACTTGAGCAGCGTCTCCTCGCCGTGTACGCGCAGCGTGCCGCTCGTCTGCTGATGAAAGCCCGTGAGTATCTTGACGAGCGTCGATTTGCCCGCGCCGTTGTCGCCGAGAATGCCGAGAATCTCGCCCTTGCCGAGCTGGAGCGAGACGCCGTCGAGCGCGGTCACGGCGCCGAAGCGCTTGACGAGGTTGTCGCCGCTGAGCGCGAGACCGGCGGCATCGACGGGAGCCGTTTGCGGTTCTGCCATCACCGTGCTCCCCTGCGGCGAATGCGCCCGACGTGGATGTTGAAGATCATCGCGGCGAGAATCGCAGCCCCGAGAATGATGTTGAACGTGAACGCGTTGATGCCGATGAGCGTGAAGCCGTCGCTCAGAATGCCGAGCACCGCCGCGCCGAGCAGGCCGCCGACGATCGTGCCCGAACCGCCCGTCAACGGCGTGCCGCCGATCACCGCCGCGGCGACCGCGAGGAACATGATCTGATTGCCGCCCGCTTGCGGATCGATCGACGTGATGCGAAAGCTTTCGACGACGCCGGTGAATCCCGCGAGCACGGCGGCGATCACGAAGTTACCGAGCCGCAGCCGGTTCACGTGGATGCCCGCCTCGCTCGCGCCGAGCGCATTCGCACCGGCCGCCTGCGTGTGCAGACCCCAGCGCGTATGCCGCAGCAGCACATGCATGACGAACGCGATCGCCACGGTCCAGATGATCTCGCTATAGCCCCACGCGCCCATCACGGCGGCGAACTCGGGCGAGCCGGGCGTCGCGGCGGGCGTGCCGCGTGAAACCGTGAGCGTGATGCCGTTGATCAGAAAGAGCGTGCCGAGCGTCGTCACGAACGAAGGCAGACGCAGGTAGACCGTCACCGCGCCGTTGATGAAGCCGATGATCGCGGCCGCGACAAGGCCCGCGATCACCGCGAGCCACATCGGCGCGCCCGCCTCGTTGGCGAACACCATCATGAACGGCGCGAACGCGAACACCATGCCCGCCGACAGATCGATGTCGCCGCCGATCATCAGCATGATCTCGCCGAACGCGATGATCGCGACGGGCGCCACGTACTGCGAGAGATTGACGAGGCTCGCGTTGCTGAGCAGGAAGTCGTGATTGACGAACTGGAAGTACGCCGCAAGCAGCGCGGCGACCAGCAGGATGCGCAACTCGGGCGCCCAGTGAGACGCCCACGCGCCGCGCGGACTGTCGATCCGTGCGGGCGTGGTTGCTTTAGTAGGTTCGTTCACCGTGTTCATCAGGACTTGATCGCGCCTTTCATCGGCACGATTTGCGGCTTGGTGGCCTTGCCTTCATAACGCGTCGAGGTGTTGAGATAAGGCTCGACCGTGTCCTTCGTCACGAACTTGAGACCCGTGTTGATATTCGCCGGCCCGACGAGCCCGCCCGACGCGAGGAACACGAACGCTTCCATTACCGTGTAGAAGCCCTGCACGTACGGCTGCTGGTCGATGGTGAAATCGAGGAAGCCTTCGTGGATGAGCTGAATCGTCTGCGGCAGCAGATCGAAGCCGCCGCCATGCACGCCCTTCGATGGCAGGTTCGATTCCTTCATCACTTGAGCGACGCCCTGCGTGCTGCCCGCATCGACGGCGAACATGCCTTTCAGGTCCTGGTGGCCGAGATAGAACGACTTGATCTTCGAAAGCTCTTCGTTGACGGTTGCGCCGGTCGCGACGGTCTGAATGTCGATCTTCTTGCCGGACTTCTTGATCGCATCGCTCGCGCCATCGAGACGCGGCTGGATGTTCAACTGTCCCGGCGTCGCGATGAAGAGCGCGACCATGCCGCTGTCGATCAGGCTCGCGATGCGTTCGCCCATCTGATAGCCCGACAGATACAGATCCTGCCCGATATACGCGAGCCGCGGATTGCTCTTGCCGCGCGGCGCGTCGGCGTTGTAAGCGAACACCGGAATGCCGGCGTCGAGCGCAGCCTGGATGGGCTTGTCGAAGGCGTTCGGATCGACGATCGGCACGGCGATCGCATCGGCTTTCGCGGCGATCGCGGAGTTCACCGCGCGCACCATCTCGCCCGCGTCGGACGTAGCCGAGCCGGTCCATTGATAGTCCATGCCGAACATGGCGCACGCGTCCTGAATGCCGTATTGCGTCGGCACGAAGAACGGATTCGTCGTCACGTGATTGACGAACACGATCTTCCATTTCTTGTGCTGCGGAAACGCCGCTTCGGCGGCCTGCGCAGTCGAAATCAAGCCGCCGCCGGTCACACCGCCCAGCAGCGACAGCGCCGCGCCGAGTCCCGCGCCCTGCATGATGCCGCGCCGGCCCGCATTGATGAGGCTGCCGTGCTGTGCGTCGTCATCCCTGTTCTCTTCATTCTCTGCCATGTCTTCCTCCGGTCTCTTCTTCGTTGGTCGATGGGTCGACTCATCGTCGATCACGTTCAGATACTGGGTTTCACGGCACGTCATGCACGCGCGGCTTTCATGCATGAAAGCACCCGCCGTTGCAAATGACGATGCGAGGTGTGCGAGAGGCGATTCGAAAGCGCGGCGTTTTGAACGAGTAATTGGGATATGCGAAGCCCGCGCGCTGACTTCAATAGACAAACTATATGCACAGTGTTTTGACGTTTCGATTAGCGTTTTCCCGGTACGCGCCCTCCATATAGTCATGCTATTTATAGGTTTTCCTCCCAAACGAGCAAGCCATGAGCGCCCCAAAATCCAGGCTTCGGTCTGCAGCGTGGTTCGGCACCGCCGACAAGAACGGTTTCATGTACCGGAGCTGGATGAAGAATCAGGGCATTCCGGATCACGAGTTCGCGGGCAAGCCGATCATCGGCATTTGTAATACGTGGTCCGAACTAACGCCGTGCAATTCGCACTTTCGCAAGCTCGCGGAGCACGTGAAGCGCGGCGTGTATGAAGCGGGTGGATTCCCGGTCGAGTTTCCGGTGTTCTCGAACGGCGAGTCGAATCTGCGGCCCACCGCGATGTTCACGCGCAATCTCGCGAGCATGGACGTCGAGGAAGCGATACGCGGCAATCCCGTCGATGCGGTCGTGCTGCTTGTCGGCTGTGACAAGACGACGCCCGCGCTGCTGATGGGCGCGGCAAGTTGCGACGTGCCCGCGATCGTCGTCTCCGGCGGCCCGATGCTCAACGGCAAGCACGAAGGGCGCGATATCGGCTCGGGCACGGTCGTGTGGCAACTCAGCGAGCAGGTGAAGGCGGGCAAGATTTCGATACACGAGTTCATGTCGGCGGAAGCGGGCATGTCGCGCTCGACGGGCACCTGCAACACGATGGGCACCGCATCGACGATGGCGTGCATGGCGGAATCGCTCGGCGTCACGCTGCCGCACAACGCGGCGATTCCGGCTGTGGATTCGCGCCGCTATGTGCTCGCGCATCTGTCGGGCATGCGTATCGTCGAAATGGCTCTGGAAGACTTGCGGCTCTCGAAACTGCTCACGCGCGAGGCGTTCGAAAACGCGATCCGCACCAACGCGGCGATCGGCGGTTCGACCAACGCGGCGATTCATTTGAAGGCGATCGCTGGGCGTATCGGCGTGAAGCTCGAACTCGACGACTGGACGCGCATCGGGCGCGGTACGCCGACGCTCGTCGATTTGCAGCCTTCGGGGCGCTTCCTGATGGAAGAGTTCTACTACGCGGGCGGTTTGCCGGCGGTGCTGCGGCGGCTGGGCGAGGCGAACCTGATTCCGCATCCGGATGCGCTCACGGCGAACGGCCGCACGCTCTGGGAGAACGTGAAGGAAGCGCCGCTGTACAACGACGAAGTGATCCGTCCGATCGAGAAACCGCTCGTCGCCGATGGCGGATTGTGCGTGCTGCGCGGCAATCTCGCGCCGAACGGCGCGGTGCTGAAACCGTCGGCGGCGACGCCCACGTTACTGAAACATCGGGGCCGCGCGGTCGTGTTCGAGGACTTCGACGACTACAAGCGCCGCATCGCCGATCCCGATCTCGATGTCACCGCGGACTCCGTGCTAGTGATGAAGAACTGCGGGCCGAAAGGCTATCCGGGCATGGCGGAGGTCGGCAACATGGGCCTGCCGCCGAAGGTCCTGGCGCAAGGCGTGACGGACATGGTGCGCGTGTCGGACGCGCGCATGAGCGGCACGGCCTATGGCACCGTGGTGCTGCACGTCGCGCCCGAGGCGCGCGCGGGCGGGCCGCTGGCGATCGTGCGCGACGGCGACTGGATCGAACTGGACTGCGACAAAGGCATGCTGCGCATCGATATTGACGATGATGAAATCCGCACGCGCCTCGATGCGTGGTCGGCGGCGAAGCGCGAGATTCCCGAGGATCGCACCGGCTATCGCAAGCTGTATGTCGATCACGTATTGCAGGCCGACGAAGGCTGCGACTTCGACTTTCTCGTCGGCTGCCGTGGCGCGGACGTGCCGAAGCATTCGCATTGAGATGTCACTTGCGCGGGCTCCACGTCGCGATCGCGACGCCGAGCACCGCGACGCCCATCGCCCACCATGCGGCTGCGGGCAATACTTCGCCGAGAAAGAACCAGGACAGCACGGCGGCCGCGGGCGGGATGAAGAAGAACAGCGACGCCACTTGCGATACCTTGCCCGCGCGCGTCATCGCGAGCAGCAGCGTGATCGCGATCAGCGAATTGCCGATCACGAGATAGGCTAGCGTCGCGATGAAGGTGGGTGTCCATTGCACTTGCGTGTGCTCGAACGCGAGCGCCATCGGCGCGCAAAACACGAAGCCGACGCTGTATTGCACGAGGTTCGACGTAATCGGGTCTTGCGCCGTGCCGAGGCGCTTTTCGTACAGCATCGCGCTCGTGATGCCGATGAGCGCGCCGATCGCGAGCAGCACCGGCCCGAGCGATTCCGCGTGCATTGGCCCGCGCGCGACGATCACGCCCGCCGCGCCCACGAGCCCGAGCGTCAGGCCGATCCAGCGTCGAACGCCGATCCGCTCGCCGACGAACTTCGGCGCGAGCACGCCGACGAGAATCGGCTGCAAGGACACGATCAACGCAAGCACCGAAGTCGCGATGCCCGCCGTCATCGACAGATAGCTGAGCCCGAAGTACATCACCTGCACGAGAAAGCCGACGACGCCGAGATGCAGCCACGCGCGCGCGTTGCGCGGCCATTGCGGGCGTTTGATTGCGCAGACGGCGAGCAGCACGCCGACGCTCAACGCGAAGCGTATCGATAGAAACGTCAGCGGCGACGCGTAGTGCAGACCGGTCTTCGCAATCGGGAATCCCGCGGACCAGAGCAGCAGAAAGAGGATCGGCCCACCGACCGTGAGCCAGCGGCGTTCGTTTTGCGTGCGGGTATCTTCTTTTCCGTCGATGTGCGGCGCCTGCGCCATGTTCGCGTCCTTCTTGTCTGCATGCAGCGGAAGTACCGATTGTAGTGTTCAAGACGACGCCGGGCGAAGTGTGAGACATTCTTTGCTTCCATTGCCTTCGATTCGAGTCATGAACGACAACACCAATCCCGTGCCGGACAGCACGGCTGCGCGCGTCGCGATGTGGCGCGCACTGCATGTCGAAGCCGATGCGCGGCCGCACGTGCTCGCGGACACGATCGGCCTCGAATTGCTCGCGCCCGATGCGAACTGGCGCGAACGTGGCGACATGAATCCGGAGTTCACGCGGCCTTTCCGTGCGTCGATCGTCGCGCGTGCGCGCTTCATCGAAGATCTCGTCGTCGAAGAAGCGGGCCGGGGCGTGACGCAATACGTGATCCTCGGCACGGGTCTCGACAGCTTCGCGCAACGCAGGCCGGAGATCGCTTCACGGCTGAAGATTTTCGAAGTCGATCCGCCGGGGCCGCAGGCATGGAAGCGTCGGCGTCTGATCGAGCTCGGCTATGGCGTGCCGGACTGGCTGCGTTTCGTGCCCGTCGATTTCGAAGCGGGAGAATCGTGGCGCGAGAAGCTCGTGAACAACGGCTTCGATGAAAGCAGGCCTGCAATCGTCGTGTCGACGGGCGTGAGCATGTATCTCACGAAGGAAGCGAACGCGGCCACGTTACGGGAAGTGGCGGGCTTCGCGTCGGGATCGATCTTTGCGATGACCTTTCTGCTGCCGTTCGAACTCGCGGACCCCGATGTGCGTCCGGGTCTGGAGATGGCGGAGAAGGGCGCGCGGGCGAGCGGCACGCCGTTCATCAGCTTCTTCACGCCGGGCGAGATCCAGGCACTCGCGCGCGATGCGGGCTTTAGCGACGCGCGTCCCGTTTGCGCGGCGGATCTGACGCAGCGCTATTTCGCGGATCGAAGCGATGGCCTGCGTCCGCCGCACAATGCCGAAGAACTGCTGATCGCGAATACATAGGTTTGCCATGCCCAAGATCGACCTCGCCGCTGTGCCGGAGGTAACCGGCTCGGGTTATCCGCCGCCATTCGATGCGCCCTGCGCCGATCGCATTCGCCAGCGTATCGGCGATGCGGGCGGTCTCAGCGACTTCGGCGTGAATCTGATGCGCCTGCCGCCGGGCGGCTGGTCGAGTCAGCGGCACTGGCATTCGCACGAGGACGAGTTCGTTCATGTGCTCGAAGGCGAACTCGTGCTGATAGAGGACGAAGGCGAGACGATCCTGCGCGCGGGCGATAGCGCGGCGTTTCCGAAGGGAACGGGCAACGGTCATCACATGATCAACCGGTCGGGGAAGGTGGCGGTGTATCTCGAAGTAGGCAGCCGCCTGTATGAAGACCTTACGACCTGCTCGGATGTCGATATGAAAAGCGCCAATGCCGACGGCCGTTTCGTCCACAAGGACGGTACGCCGATCCCGCGCCCCTAATCCGCCACACGCACCACCACATCCGCCGCAGCAAGACTCTCTGCCATCCACTCAGGCGGCGAAGCATCCGTGAAAAGCGCATCGATCTGACTGAGATGCCCGAGCTTCACGAGCGCGGCGCGGCCAAACTTCGAATGATCGGCGACGAGAAACACCGTGCGCGACTGCTCGACGATCGCCTGCGCCACGCGCACCTCGGCGATATCGAAGTCGCGCAGCGTGCCGTCCTCCTCGATGCTCGAAATGCCGATGATCCCGAAGTCCACCTTGAACATCCGGATGAAGTCGACCGCCTGCTCGCCGACGACGCCCTTGTCGCGCGCGCGCACCTTTCCGCCCGCGACCAGCAGCTCGGCGTCGGATTCGTCCGCGAGAATGTTCGCCACGTTCAGGTTGTTCGTGATGACGCGCAAGCCCGTGTGCTGACGCAGCGCGCGGGCGACTTCCTCGGTCGTCGTGCCGAGGTTGATGAAGAGCGTCGCCTGATTCGGGATCTCGGACGCGACGAGCCTCGCGATGCGCCGCTTCTCTTCGAGATACATGTGCTGGCGCGCCGTGTAGGCGGTGTTCTCCGAACTCGTCAGCGCGCTCGCGCCGCCGTGATAGCGGCGCAGCAGGCTCTGGTCGGACAGCCAGTTCACGTCGCGGCGGATGGTCTGCGGCGTGACCTGGAATTGCGCGGCCAGGTCTTCGATGGTGGCGAAGCCGTCTCGTGCGACACGGTCGAGCAGCGCCCGCTGCCTGCCGTTGAGTGCTGGATCGGATGTCATCGAAGTGAGCAGAATCGCAAAAAAATGAAAATTACCGGATGCGCGAGTGTACGACGAAATATACCGCGCCCCGTACTCGGTGTTAGGATGATTGAAAACGAATATGAGTATTCGTTTGCGAACATAATCACAACCGGCAGCAGGGAGTCGGCGGCATGAGCCAGCAACGTTTCATTCTCGCGCTCGATCAGGGAACGACCAGTTCTCGCGCGCTAGTCTTCGCCCGCTCGGGCAGTGTCGTCGCGAGCGCGCAGCGCGAATTCGCGCAGCATTATCCGCAGCCCGGCTGGGTCGAGCACGATCCTGACGATATCTGGCAATCGCAGCTCGATGTCGCACGGGAGGCCATGCGGACGGCCGGTGCGCAAGGCTCGGAGATCGCTGCGATCGGCATCGCGAACCAGCGCGAGACGACGCTTTTGTGGGACCGGCGGACGGGCGCGCCCATCGGGCCCGCCATCGTGTGGCAGGACCGGCGCACCGCCGCGCATTGCGCGCGCCTGATCGAAAGCGGCGCGCAGACGCTGATCGAGCGCAAGACGGGCCTGCGCATCGATCCGTATTTTTCCGCGACCAAGCTCGCGTGGTTGCTCGACAGCGCGCCGGGGCTGCGCGCGCGTGCGCAACGCGGCGAACTGGCTTTCGGCACCGTCGATAGCTGGCTCGTCTGGAATCTGACCGGTGGCCGCGTCCACGTCACGGATGTATCGAACGCCGCGCGCACCGCGCTCTTCGATATCCGCGCCTGCCAATGGGACGACGAACTGCTCGCGCTCTTCGATATCCCGCGCGCCGTGTTGCCCGAGGTGATGCCGTCGAGCGGCTTCATCGCGCATACGGATGCCGCGTTGTTCGGCGCGGCCATTCCGATCACGGGCGTCGCGGGCGATCAGCAGGCCGCGACCTTCGGGCAGGGATGCGTCGAGCCGGGTCTCGTCAAGAACACGTACGGCACCGGCCTTTTCATGTTGATGAACACGGGTGCGCAGCCCGTCGCGTCGAGGCATCGGCTGCTCACGACGATCGGCTGGCAACTCGACGGGCGTCTCACGTATGCGCTGGAAGGTGCGGTCTTCATGGGCGGCGCGATCGTTCAATGGCTGCGCGATGGCCTCGGCATCATCGAAAGCGCGCAGGATATCGGCGCGCTGGCGGCGCAGTGCGAATCGAGCGAGGGCGTCGTGCTCGCGCCGGCGTTCGCCGGACTCGGCGCGCCGTATTGGGACCCGTATGCGCGTGGCACGCTGCTCGGCATGACGCGCGGCACGTCGCGCGCACATATCGCGCGGGCGGCGCTCGAAGCCATCGCGCTGCAGACCGTCGATGTCCTCACCGCGATGGAGGCGGACGCGGACATCGCCGTGAGCGAGCTTCGCGCGGACGGCGGCGCGTCGCGAAACGACCTGCTGATGCAGATCCAGGCCGATCTGCTCGCGAGGCCCGTCGTGCGCCCGCACGTCACCGAGACGACCGCGCTCGGCGCCGCCTGCCTCGCGGGGCTCGGCTCGGGCTTGTGGTCCGGTCTCGACGAAATCACGCGCGCATGGCCGGCCGCGCGGCGCTTCGAACCCACGATGTCCGCGCACGCACGCGACGCGCATATCGAACGATGGCATCGCGCAATCGAGCGCGCCCGCGGCTGGGAAATACCCTCTGCTCAATCCACTTGCGTCACGGTCTGACATGCACGCCAATACTCCTCCCGACCGCGCATCGCTGCTGCGCGAAGTGGACCAGACGCCGCTCTTCGATGTCGTCGTGATCGGCGGCGGCGCGAGCGGTCTCGGCACGGCCGTCGATGCGGCGTCGCGCGGCTATCGAACCTTGCTGCTCGAGGCGCGCGACTTCGCCAAAGGCACCTCGAGCAAGGCCACCAAGCTCGTTCATGGCGGTGTGCGTTATCTCGCGCAGGGCAACATCCCGCTGGTTCGCGAGGCGCTGCGCGAACGCGGCCTGCTCGCGCGCAACGCGCCGCATCTGGTGCATGCGCTTGGCTTCGTCGTGCCGGCGTATCGCTTCGGAGACAAGTTCGTCTACGGCGCGGGACTCAAAATGTACGACTGGCTCGCGGGCTCGCTGAATCTCGGCGCGAGCCGCAGCCTCAATCTCGCGCAAACGCGCGCGAAATCGCCGATGCTCGCCGACAGCCTCGACGGCCACGCGTTGCGCGGCGGCACGCTCTACCTCGACGGTCAGTTCGACGACGCGCGTCTCGCTATCGCGCTGATGCGTACGCTGTTCGATCTCGGCGGCGTCGCGCTCAACAATGCGGCCGTGCATGGCATCGGTTTTGATCGCGCGGCGGGGCATCATCGGCTGTCGGTGACGGATGTCGAAACGGGCGACAGCTTCAGCGTCGGCGCGCGCTGCCTCGTCAACGCGACGGGCGTCTGGGTCGATTCGATCCGTGCGATGGCCGAACCCGGCGTGCGCCCGATCGTGGCGCCGAGCCAGGGCGTGCATCTGACGTTGCCGGGCCGCTTCCTGCAAAGCAACGACGCGATTCTCGTGCCGAAGACGAAAGACGGCCGCGTGCTGTTCATGGTGCCGTGGCACGGCCACACGATCGTCGGCACGACCGATACTCCGCGTCAGGACTTGCCGCTCGACCCGCGCGCAAGCGACGAGGATATCGACTTCATTCTCGCGACGGCGTCGGATTATCTGTCCGTCAAGCCGACGCGCGATGACGTCCTGAGCGTCTGGGCGGGGCTTCGTCCGCTCGTGAAGGCCGATGGGCAGGCATCGACGGCGGCGCTCTCGCGTGAACATACGATCGAAATGAACGCGACGGGCATGATCACCGTGACGGGCGGCAAGTGGACGACTTATCGGCTGATGGCGCAGCAGGTCATCGATCTCGCTGTGGCGAAGCGCCTGGTGCCGGATGCGCCGTGCCGGACGGCGTCGTTGCCGTTGCATGGCGCGACGGCGGAGCAGCACGGCTATTACGGCTCCGATGCGGCGCGGGTCGGGCGTTTGCCCGGCGCGCAGAACGTGCTGGTGAAGGCGAGCGGTTTGACTGAGGCGCAGACGCGTTTTGCGGTGCGCGCGGAACTCGCGCGTTGTGTCGAGGATGTGCTGGCGCGGCGCAATCGCGCGCTGTTTCTCGATGCCGCTGCTGCGCGCGAGGCCGCGCCGGAAGTCGCGAGAATCGTGGCGGAAGAGCTTGGGAAACCTGTGCAGTGGCAAGCCGAAGAGGTAACGCGTTTCGAGGCTTTCGCGCGTACGTGGATGTTGTCGTAACGTCTGGCTTTCGCCGGATCCCGCTAACGAGATCCGGCGAGAAAACCTGAAGTCAGAACGCGTGCCTCAGGCCCACCATCGCAACAAACTGCGAAGGTCCCGACGAAGGCGACGCATTCTGCGAATCACCGACGACCGCCACTGCATTCGCGATAGTCAAACCGCCACCCGCTGCGACCAGCGACTTGCCACGCGCGTGCTGATAAGCCTGCAGTGCGTAGAACGTGGTCCGTGCCGACACGCTATACGTTTCCTCGAACGAAACCTGATGGTACTGCGCGGGATCGGCGATGCCGTTCGCCTTGCTCGCGCGCGTGTAGCTGTATCCCGCCGCGACATTTACCGCCGGCGTGAACCGATACGTGGCGACTACGCCGTAACTGTTGAAGACCGCTTCATCCGCGAAAAGCGAATGCGAGCCCGGCGCGTATTGCACGTTGGAGTAGTTGAGGCCGACCATCAGATCGTGGTACGCGTAGCGGGCGGCCGCCGCGATCAGTTGGGCGCTCTGCGCGCTCGCATAGCCGTTGTTCACCGGCGAGTTGATCGCGTATGAACCGAGCGCGGGGCTCGTCGCGATGTCCTTCAGCTTTACGTAGCCCGCCGCGATCGACACCGGCGTGTAGTCGTAGCGCAACGCGGCGCTGAAATTGCTCCCGCTCGCGATGCTGCCCGGCACGCCGCCGAGCCCGTACTGCGCGCTGAGCGCCAGACCCGCGATGACCGGCGACGCATACGTGACCGCGTTGTTGAAACGCAGCGTGGTGTCGAGTGCATCGACATCGCCGGGATGCGCGCCAGTCGCGCCGGTGAGCACGCCCGTCGGCCCGAGCGCGCCGACCATGCTGAAGTAGGGCGTGTACTGGCGGCCGAGCGTCAGCGTGCCGTAGCGGTCGTTGCTCAAGCCCATATAGGCTTGCCGGTTGAAGATCGTGCCTGCGCTGGATTGCGCGCCCGTCAACGAATTGAAGCCGCTTTCGAGACGGAAGATGGCTTTCGTGCCGTCGCCGAGGTCTTCATTACTGACGAGGCCGAACTTGCTCGCCTGCAGATTGCCCTGGCTCATGTAGATGTTCGAATGCCCGCGCTGATCGCTGACATATGCGAACGCGTTGTCGACGACGCCATACAGCGTAACGCTGCTTTGCGCCGACGCCATGCCGCACAACGCTCCGGTTGCAAGAGTAAAAGACGTGAGGACGCATGCGCGCGTCCGGGCGCGATTCAAAGACTTCATTGCTGGTTGTTTCCTTTGGGTCAGTGCACGAGACGTACTGTGAAATGGCGCCAGCCATCGGCGATGCGCTCGCTGGTCAGCTCGCCCGTCGCGCAGGTCACGCTTCGCGTGTCCGTCGCGGGCACGCTCACGCGGACTTCGTTCTGCGCGCGCGGCATCTCGCCGTGCCATTCGATTGCAATGCGCAAATGCTGCGCGTCACTTTCGATGACGACGCCCCAGCGCCCTTGCACGCCGTCGCGCCAGGCTTCGCTCTCGCCGTCGTCCTCGATGCATTCGCCCCGCGCGATACCTACGCCCGCACACGGCAATGCGATGAACGCGCGCTCATCGGCCGGGCGCGCGAAGTGCTGTTCCGCGATGTTCAGCGCGATCACATGACCCTCGCGGATCAGCATGACGGGGCGATGGTGCGGCGCGGGCAAGGTCACGTGCTGGCCGCCGTCGAAGACTTCGCCGCCCCAGTACGACGCCCAGCGCGCGCCCGCCGGAAGATAGACTTCTCGCTCGGTGCGGCCCGCCTCGACGACTGGGGCGACGAGCAGCGACGCACCGAGCATCATGTCGTCGCCATCGGCGAGGCAGCGCGGATCGTTCGGAAACTCCGCGAACATCGGCCGCAACACGGGTTCATAGTCCCGATGCGATTGCCAAAGCAGTTCGTACAGGTACGGAATGAGCCGGTAACGCAACTTGATGAGCCCGGCGATGACGTCCGTGGTCTCGGGATACATCCACGGTTCGTTGACGGTGCCGTCGTCATTCCATGAATGAATCGAAAAGCGCGGCAGGAAGATGCCGAATGCGACCCAGCGCAACAGCAATTCGGGCGTGGGAGCCGGACCCGCAAAGCCGCCTATGTCATGGCCGCTGTTCGACACCCCCGACATCGCGAGACCGAGGCCCATCTTCAGATTGAAGCGCAGCGTTTCCCACGACGTGTAGTTGTCGCCCGACCACGTCTGCACATAGCGATGCATGCCGACACCGCCCGAACGCGACACGAGAAACGGCCGCACGCCGGGCGCATGTTCGCGCTGCGCGTCGCGCGATGCACGCATCATCAGTTGCGTCTGCAAGACCTTGGCCTCGCGCGCGGGGAACGCCTTGCCGAAGCCGCGTGCGATGGCGTCGGGGCTCCAGATCTCGAATTCGTTGTTGTCGTTCCATGTCGCGGCGATGCCGTGGCGCAAGAGGCTATCCTTCACGCGCGCCTTCCACCAGTCGATGGTTCGCGGATTCGTGAAGTCGAGATACGCGCCCACTTCGTCCCAGAACTGCACCCACGCGGGCTCGCCGTCGCGCGCTTCGATCAGCAGGCCCGCATCGGCGACCGATTCGAACAGCGGATGATCCTGCAACAGACACGGCTTGATGTTCGGGCACAGGCGCACGCCTTCGCGCAGGTAGCTCGCAACGAAGCCATCGATATCGGGAAACTTGTCGCGATTCCAGTTGAACACGTAGCGCTTGCCGCCGATCGACGTATAGCCCGACGACAGATGGAACGAGTCGCACAAAATGTCGTGCTCGCGGCACCGTTCGATGAATTCAGCCATGCGCCGTTGCGCGTCGGGAGCGTCGGTGTAGCTCATCGTCGAGCCGGAGTAGCCGAGGCCCCACTTCGGCATCCACGCGGGCCGTCCAGTCAGCCACGTGAAGCGGCGCACGGCGTTGAGCGGCGTATCGGGCGAGGCGATGAAGTAATAGTCGAGATCGCCATGCTCGGCGACGAAGTGCCGATAGTGCCCGTGATAGTTGTCGAGTTCGCGGCCCATGTCGAAGCGGCAATCGGCGAGCGTGTCGTAGAAGAGGCCGAAGCCCGTCGACGTCTGCGGCTGCCACGTCACGTAAAACGGAATGTGCTTGTAGAGCGGATCGGTCGTGCGGGCGCTGTAGCCCATCGCATCGACATTGCGCATTTCGTATCTCTGATTCGCGCGATCGAGCGAGCCCGCGCGCTCGCCGAGTCCGACGTAAATTTCGTCCGGCTTGCGCTCGACATAGTGGTACACGCGTTCGTCCCACCAGCCGAAGTTGTACGCTTGCGTTTTGCGATCGTTCATCGCGTCGTGCCAGCGTCCGTCGCGCCGGATTTGCCACGCGCAAAAGCCGCCATCGAGCGCGACCGTCACGCGGATTTGCGACGTTTCGATGACGACACGGCCCGCTTCCTCCGACAACGTGAACGGCGCGGGCGTGAAGCCGCTCGTATCGTAGCGGTCGCGTCCTTCGAGCGGCACGTCTTCCTGACCGGGCGCGATCGCCCATGTGCGCGGGCCGCGCAGTTCGCCATGCGGCAGCACCAGTACGCGGATGATGTCGTCGGCGAGAACGAACAGATCGATGCGCGCGCCTTCCGCGCAACGCAGCGCGACACGGTTGTCCGTTCGTTCCGATAGCGCGAAACGCGGACGATTCTTCAAATTGGCCATGATGTGTCTCCAGTTGATTCGATCTCAGGCTGCCCGTTGCGCCGTTTCTTGCGGATTCGCATCGCTTTTCACGCCGCGCATCAGCACGACGAGCAACGCCGCGCCGATCAGGTCGAACGCGCCGAGCGCGGCGAACAGCGGCGTATAGCCGATCGAATCCGCGAGCGCGCCGACGACGAGCGAAAAGCCCAGTCCGCCGATCCACGCCGCCATGCCCGCGAAGCCGGCGGCGGTGCCGACTTCGCCGGGCTCGAAGACATCGGCGGCGAGCGTGTTGACGAGCGCGGAGATCATCTGATGCGCGAAGCCGCCGACGCAGAAGAGCGCGATGGCCTCATACGGCGACGCGACGAGCCCGATGCACGCCGGCCCGATCATCATGAACGCGCCGAGCACGACGCCCGCGATGCGCGAGGCAATGAGCGGCAGGCGAAAGCGCTTCATCAGGAACGGCGACAGATAGCCGCCGAACAGCCCGCCCAGATCGGCGGCGAGGAACGGCAGCCACGCGAACATCGCGATCTGCTTGAGGTCCATGTGGCGCTCGGTGGCGAGATAGAGCGGAATCCAGAAGCTGAAGGTCTGCCACGCGGGCTCGGCGAAGAAGCGTGCCTGCGCGATTGCCCAGAAGCGGCGCGTGCCGAGCACTTCGCGGATGCGGCGCTGCCCTTGCGAACGCTGCGCCACCGGCGTCTGCCCATCGACGATCGCATTGCGCTCATGCTCGCCGATGCGCGGATGTTCGCCCGGCGCGCGATAGAGCCAGTACCAGAACGCGGCCCAGACAAAGCCCATCGCGCCGGTCACGACGAACGCGCTTTGCCAGCCGTAGCGCAGCGAAAGAAAGACGACGAGCGGCGGCGCGAACAGGGAACCCAACGACGTGCCCGCGTTGAAGTAGCCGACCGCAACCGACTTCTCGCGATTCGGAAACCATTCCGCGACCACCTTCATGCCCGCCGGAATCGCGACGGCCTCCGACAGGCCCATGAGCCCGCGCATCGCGGCGAGCGACATCCAGCCCGTGGCGAACGCGTGCGCGATGCCCGTGGCCGACCAGAGGCACGCGAACAGCGCGAAGCCGAGCCGCAGCCCGATGATGTCGATGATGAGCCCGCACACCGGCTGCATGATCGTATAGCCGACCTGGAACGCGGCGACGACGTAGGAGTATTGCTGCGTGCTCATGTTCATGAGCGTTTTCAGCTCGGAGGCCATGACGCCGAGCGCATTGCGCGAAAGATAGTTGACGATCGTGCCCGCGCAGACGAGCGCGATGATCCACCAGCGCAAGCCGATGACTGTTTTCAAGATGAGTCTCCGTTGTTCTTGGCGGGCGACGAGCGGCGGCGCGCTGTGCCCGATATTCGGATATCTCAATGATCGAATTCGAATATTCGGTCATCGAAAACCGTCATTTATCGTACTACCGGCGGGCATATTTATCGCGAATGCGACAAATAATTTCGTTTTTGTTTATAGATGTTCGTTTGCGCGCACGATGACCACGATGCACCCGTGCGCCTCGGGGAAATGCCTAGACCCGATTTAACCGGCCATTACCCTTTGCCCGCGCGGCTTCCTACACTTCTCTCATCAGGAGGAGGCGCCCATGTCAAAACTCATTCACACGATGATTCGCGTGCAGGATCTGCAGCGCTCGCTCGATTTCTATCAGAAGGCTTTCGATTTGGGCGTCGCGCATCGGCTGGACTTTCCGGACTTCACGCTCGCCTATCTGCGCAACGACGAGACGCATGCCGAACTCGAACTCACCTGGAACAAGGGGCGCACCGAGCCCTATACGCATGGCGACGGCTACGGTCATGTCGCGGTGAGCGTGCCGGATGTGAAAGCCGAGCGCGAGCGCCTGATCGGCCTCGGCCTCACGCCCAATGACGTGCGCGAATTCAAGAACGACGACGGCTCGCTGATCGCGCGGTACTTCTTCATTCAGGACCCGGACGGCTACAAGGTCGAAGTGCTCGAACGTCACGGACATTACGAGTAGTCACAGCGGCACCACGCAGGACCACATAAATAAGCGGTTGCAGTGCCCCACAAGGAGAGAGACATGCGAGACACGATCATCCCGATCGTCGCGCAGCGGCGCGCGCACGACGGTGGACATCATCACGACCACGACGAAATCGCCGCCGCCCCCCCGAAGATCGCACTGACCAGGCGTGAATTCCTGCGCGGCACCGGCGTGCTGGTCGGCACCATCGCGGCGACGTCGATTTTCGCGAGCCTCGCGCCGAGCCGCGTCTGGGCGCTCGAAATGCAGGGCTTGAGCACGCATCAGGGCGAAGTGCTGCTGCAAGTGACGCGGCAGATCTATCCGCACGCGACGCTCGATGACGCCGTCTACGCGCTCGTCGTCAAGGATCTCGACGCCAAGGCGAAAGCCGATCCCGCCGTGCGTCAGCAACTCGCCGACGGCGTCGCCCAGCTCGACGCCAAAGCCGGCTCCGACTGGACCAGGCGGGGCGCGAACGACAAGGCGCAGGACGTCGCCGCGCTCGCGGGCACGCCGTTCTTCAACACGGTCCGCAGCACCGCGGTCGTTTCGCTGTACAGCAATCCGATGGCCTACGAGCACTTCGGCTACGGCGCGTCGAGAGGCGATGGCGGTTATCTGCATCAGGGCTTCAACAGCCTGTCGTGGCTGCCGGATCCGCCCGCGGGCGCGAGCGGTCCCATTCCGACCGACAGTTGAGCAAGCGAGCCCATCAAGCGACAAGCGGAGACCGACATGGATCAGGGTAACAAGGTGCAGTTCAAGCACAGCGACGGCAATGTGGTCGTCGTCATCGGATCGGGTGCGGGTGGCGGCACGCTCGCCAACGAGCTCGCGCAAAAGGGCATCGACGTGGTCGTGCTCGAAGCGGGCAAGCTGCATACGCAAGGCGATTTCTCGACATCGGAGTGGGACGCCTTCAAGATGCTTTCGTGGCTCGACACGCGCACGACCTCGGGTTCGTGGCGCGTCGCGAAGGACTTTCCGAATCTGCCGGCGTGGGTCTGCAAGACGGTCGGCGGCACGACCACGCACTGGGCGGGCGCGAGCCTGCGCATCCAGCCGCACGAGTTCAAGGCGAAGACGACTTACGGCGATGTGCAGGGCGCCAATCTGCTCGACTGGCCGATCACGCGCGCGGACCTCGACCCGTACTACGACCGCGCCGAAAAGAAGATGGGCGTGACGCGCACGAACGGGCTGCCGGGCTTGCCGGGCAACAACAACTTCAAGGTGATGTCGGCGGGCGCGGCGAAGGTCGGCTACAAGGATTGCAACACCGGCCACATGGCGATCAACAGCACGGTGCGCGACGATCGCACGCACTGCTTCCAGCGCGGCTTCTGCTTTCAGGGCTGCCGCATGGGCGCGAAGTGGTCGACGCTCTATACCGAGCTGCCGCGCGCGCAGGCGACGGGTCACATGGAATTGCGCACCGAGGCGCACGTCGTGAAGATCGAGCACGATGCGCGCGGCAAGGTGACGGGCGTCGTCTACTACGATGCGAGCGGCAAGCTGCAACGGCAACGCGCGCGCGTCGTCGCGGTCGCGGGCAATGCGATCGAGACGCCGCGGCTCTTGTTCAATTCGCAGTCGAGCAAATTCCCCGATGGACTCGCGAACGGTTCGGGCCAGCTCGGTCGCAACTATATGCGGCACACCACGGGCTCGGTCTACGGCGTGTTCAACGACAAGGTCGAGATGTACAAGGGCACGACGATGGCCGGCATCATCGAGGACGAAGCGGTGTTCGAGCCCAAGCGCGGCTTCGCGGGCGGCTATCACATGGAGACGATCTCGCTCGGACTGCCGTTCTACGCCGCGTTTCTCGATCCGGGCGCGTGGGGCCCGAACTTCACGTCGGCGCTGGATCAGTATCAGTACACGGCGGGCATGTGGATCGTCGGCGAGGACATGCCGCGCGAATCGAACCGCATCACGCTCAATACCAGCGTGAAGGATCAGTACGGCCTGCCGGTGCCGAACGTTCACTTCGACGATCACCCGAACGACGAAGCGATGCGTGAGCACGCGTTCAAGCAGGGCAGCGCGGTGTACGAGGCGGCGGGCGCGAAGGCGACGTATATCGTGCCGCCGTATCCGTCGACGCACAATCTGGGCACTGCGCGCATGAGCGCCAAGGCCGGCGACGGCGTGTGTAATCCGCACGGCCAGACGCACGAAGTGGCGAACCTGTTCATCTCCGATGGCAGCCAGTTCACCACGGGCGCCGCCGAAAACCCGACGCTCACGATCGTCACGCTCGCGATTCGCCAGGCGGATTACATCGCGAACCAGATGAAGCAGCGCAGGGTTTGACGCAATTGCTGTTTTGCGCGTAGGGAAGTAGCTTGGTCCACGGCCGTCGTGCGCGAGCATGACGGCCCGTTTCCGGAGGCTATCGTCATGTGTGGGGTGTATATCAACGCCGATCCGATCCTCTATGAATCGCGCACGCGCTCGCTGCGCATTCATGGCGTGATCACCACGGTCCGGCTCGAAAATCTCTTCTGGGACGTGCTGCAGGAAATCGCGGGGCGCGAGAACCTGACCACGAGCCAGTTCGCCGTCAAGCTCTATGATGAGTTGATCGCGCTGCGCGGCGAGGTGCCGACCAACTTCGCATCGTTTCTGCGTGTGTGCTGTCTGCGATATCTGTCGATGCGCGAGGCTAAGCAGAACGCGGAGAGTGAGGTGGCGGGGGCGGTGGCGTTGCGGGTTTTGAAGGCGGGTTAGCAGGATGCCGCGATCAGCCGCTTTTCGGGCGATAGCGCGTGTGCCTCGGGAAAGTGAGTCGATGTCAGAGCGGTTCAACTCCTGCCTGGACATAGCAAACTCGAGTCCGCCAAGCGAACGCGCCTAGGACGCCACTGCTTTGCGCAGAATATCGTTCACTTCCTTGAGCGCCGCACTCTCCTGTTCCAATTCATCGATACGCTGAAGCCGTGTATCCACGTCAGCGATGCGAAAGCGCCTGCGCCGACAGAAGCAGATCGTCCAGCATCGACTGACGGCGTTCGGGGTCCGTGTCGCGGCCCGTCATGAAGCACAGCGCGGCGATCGGGATGCCCGCGCGGTCGCGAACGGGCGCGGCCATGCAGAGCCGGAACGCGTTGGATAGCCCTTCCGTGCAGCAATAGCCAAGCGTTTTCGCGTTCTGCACATCGCGCATGAATTCATCGAAATCGATGTGCACGCCGTTGTCGAGCACGAAGTCATCCGCGGGAATCAGGGTGCGGATGGCATCGGCGTTCATGTGACCGAGCAGCAGGCGCCCGGTCGCGGTCCACGGAATTGGCACGCGCACGCCGATATCCGAGCTGATGTTGAACGGCCGCGCACTGTTCTCCGATAACACGACCGAGTATTTATTCCCTTCGAGCATGCACAACTGCGTGGTCTCGTCGTACTTGCGCACGAGCGCGAGAATAGACTGATGCGCGCGGCTGATGAGGTCGTTGTGCGCCGCGTAGTCCGAGCCGTAGTAATGCATCTCGCGTCCGAAGAACACACTGCCATCCGTCGATGTTTCGAGCCAGCCCACTTCGGTGAGAATGGCGACGAGTTCGTAGATGCTCGAACGCGGCGAGCCGGTCGCTTCGATCAGCTCGCGCATCGTCATGGGCCGCTGCGCGTGATGCAGCTTCCTCAAGATATCGATGACACGGTCCACGCCTCGCGCGCGCGACGATTCCGTTGCTGCCATTCGTTGACCCTTCAATGGTCGAGCACACGGCTGAGAAACTGCCGCGTGCGTTCGTTTGACGGGTTGACGAAGATTTGCTCCGGATCGCCTTGCTCTGCAATCACGCCCTTGTCCATGAACACGACGCGATCCGCCGTCTTGCGCGCAAAGCCCATTTCATGCGTGACGACGACCATCGTCATGCCGTCGCGCGCGAGGCCGCGCATCACTTCCGTCACTTCGCCGACGAGTTCGGGATCGAGTGCGGATGTGGCTTCATCGAAGAACATGATGCCGGGTTCGACCGCCAGCGCCCGCGCAATGGCGACGCGCTGCTGCTGTCCGCCCGACAACTGGCTCGGATAATGCGATGCACGGTCCGCGAGACCCACGCGGTCGAGCGTTGCCATTGCGCGTTTGCGCGCATCGGCGGACGACATGCCGCGCGCCTTGATCAGCGCGAGGGTGACATTGCCGAGCGCGGTCTTATGCGGGAACAAGTTGAACTGCTGAAACACCATGCCGACGTGGCCGCGAATCTCGCGCGCGCGCTTCGGATCGTGCAGGGGCACTTCGTTGACCCACACCTGGCCGGAGTCCGTCGTTTCCAGTCCGGCCATGATGCGAAGCACGGTGCTCTTGCCCGAACCGGATGCGCCGATCAGCACGAGCACTTCGCCTGCGCGCACTTCGAGATTGATCTCGTTGAGAACGCGCGTCGCGCCGAATGCCTTGCTCACGCCCGACAGCGAAATGACGGGCTTGTTCTGGATGGAATCGCTCACGTAAGTCTCCGGCGGTCATGATGGCGCACCCATTGCGAAAGCGGGAAGCACACGACGAAATAGATCAGCGCGACGAGTCCGTAAATCTCGACCGGTTTGCCGATGCGATCCACGATCGCCTGGCCACCGTGCATCAGTTCGGACATGCCGATCATGCTGACGATCGAGGTATCCTTGATGAGGGACAGGTATTGCCCGACGAGCGGCGGCAGCACGATGCGTCCGGTCTGCGGTAACACGACCGAGGCAAAGGTCTGCATGCGCGACAGACCGAGAATCTGCGAGACTTCCCACTGTCCCTTCGGCACTGATTCGATGCCGGAGCGAAAGACTTCCGCGATATAAGCGCCCTGATACACGCTCAAGCCGATCACGCCCGCTGCAAAGACATCGATTGCATAGCCGAAGTACGAGACGCCGAAGTAGATGAACATCAGCGTGATGAGTACGGGCGTACCGCGAAACAACTCCGTGTAGAGCTTCGCGATTCGGTCCGTGCCCCACGGCCCGAACGACCGGAGCACGGCGGCGAGCAGGCCGATGAGCGTGCTCCCGACGATCGCCGCGACAGACAAGAGCAGCGTCGTCACGAGACCTTGCAGCAAAATCGACAGACTGTTTCTCAGCAATTCAAGTGACATGACTCAATCCCTCATGCACGATTCGCACGCCGCAGCGTGAAACCAAGCCAACGCGCACCCGGCCTCACGATGAGCGGCGGATGAAACATGCGTGCGCCGAGTTGACTGGCAATCCACGACAACACATTGCTCAGCACCAGATACGCGACGAGCACGACCGCGAACGTCTGGACATACAAGAGCGTGCGCGAATTGATGACGGTTGCGGTGCCGGTGAGCTCGGGCAACGCAATTGCGGACAACAGCGAAGTACCGAGCAACAACTGAATCAGATAATTGACGATGGCCGGATACACCGCACGCGCCGCCTGCGGCAACACGACCTCTTTGAAAATCTGCCCGCGTTCCAGGCCAAGAATGCCGGCTGCTTCAATCTGTCCGCGCGGCACCGATTGCATGCCCGCGCGGAACACTTCCGACAGATACGCGCCCACGTTCACGCCCAGCGCGATGACACCGGCCCAATATGCATCGAGCGCAATGCCCATCGACGGCAAGCCGAAGAACACGATGAAAATCTGCAGCAACACCGGCGTATTGCGGATGGCTTCGACGTAAGCCCGCGCGATGAACCGCACGATGGCCGACGGCGACATGCCGGCAAGCGCCGCGATCAGACCGAGCGCGAGCGCCAGCACGAACGCCAGCATCGTGACCTGCAAGGTCAGCCAGCCCGCCTTCAGAAACTCGGGGACGTAGCCCCATAGAGTCAGCCATTGATAGCTCATCTGCGCCTCCGCTTCAGAACTGCGGATTGAGCGGATATCTCGGATCGACGCCGAACCACTTCTTGTACAACTGCGCGTTTAGTTTCGATGCATTGACGTTGAACAGGAACAGGTTCAGATAGTTGAGCCACGCCTGGTCACCCGCCTTCACGCCGAACGCGTTGTACTCGAGCGGCACGAGTGCTTCGTTCGTTACGGCCAGTTCCGGATCGAGCTTCGCCTGATACGCAAGGAAGTTGTTGTCCTCGATCATCGCATCGGCCTGGCCCTGCTTGACCGCGAGAATGGCCGCCTGCGAACTGTCATATTCCTGAATCTTGACGGGGATGCCCATCGAGCGGACTTCGTCGCCGTTGGTCGAGCCTTTGACCGTGGCGATGGTGCGCCCGCTCATGTCCTTCGCCGACTGGATGCCGCTGCTCTTCTTCACGAGCATCGCTTCGCTGGCGACAACGTACGGCGACGTGAATTCGACGACCTTCGCGCGTTCGAGGTTGCGCGTGAAGTTGCAGAACACGACATCGACCTTGGCGGTCTGTAGATTCGGGATGCGGTTCGCGCTGGTCGTGTTCACGACCTCGAGCTTCACGCCCATTTGCTTGGCGAGCTCCTTGGCGAGGTCGACGTCGTAGCCGTCCGGATTGCCGTCTTTGTCGTAAAAGCCGAACGGCGCGAACGTGAGGCAGTCGCCGACACGCAGCGTGCCGCGCTGGAGCACGGCTTGAAGCGTCGATGCAGGCGCCGCTGCCGATGAACCCTGCTCGGGCGTCGCCACTTTGGTGCAGGCGGAGAGCGCGAGCAGTCCGCTCACGGCGGTTGCGGCGAACAGCATGGCGGCTTTCGCGCCCTTGGTGGCGAGCTTCATGTTCAGATCCTGATTTAGGGGTTGGACTGAGAAACCGCTTCCGTCGAAGCGCTACAGTGTCCGATATATCGGACAGTTATCTGGTGAGCCGGATTGTTGTCGAAGTGTTGGACGCTAAAAAGGGCCGTGCAAGCCGCCAGAACCCTTATTGCTTCGAGAATTTTGTTGGGCTAGCTAAAACGTGCAGCGTTCACGTGTTCGTCCGCGAAGCGCAACGATTTTTTGATCCACAGTGGGACGTTGAGCTACGGTCGATGATGCCAACGTGAATTCAAATGGCGGGAGGAGCGGCCTGGAACGCTCCGCTCCTCTACCCGACAGATTTGACTGCGTAAGCGGCTTGCGAGACCACCGTGCGCCATCCGCGCCGGTAAGCTCTGCACGCTATCTGGGGTGGTTCGCGATGAAGTTCTTGACTGCCGTGTACGCAGCTTTCTTCGTCTTGCCGTCGCTTTGCAACATCCCGTAATTTCCTTCCTGGGAGTCGTACAACTCGAAGCCCTGGACGGACTGGACGTTGTATTTCGACGCCTGCGTGTAGTACTGCAGCATCATCAGGTTGCCGGTCAGGTAGGAGGCGATGGCGTCATTCGTGCCGTATTCGGGACGCACGCCGTACTCGTTGATCCAGACCGGTCTGCCAAACGAACTGATAATACCGAGGATGTCATGGCATCCCGTGCCGCCGCAGGCATTAGTGATGTCGCCTTGATCGGAGTACCAGTGCCATGCGGTGATGTCCCAGCTGACCGTCGGGTGACCGTGCGTCCCGTCGGGCTGCGAGCCGTCAAGGAGCATTTGAAAAAACGCAATATGCTTCCACGTTCCATCGACGATGATCTTTGCCGAACTGTCGACCGATTTCACACCTGCGATCATGCCGCGAATAACACCGCGCGCGATCATGAACGGCTGGTTACTGTACTGATACCACACGTTGCCGTCGTAGTTTCCGGCCAGCGCGGCTGAGTCCAGCTCATTCGCAACTTCGTAGTACGCGTACTTGTACGTCTGCGCCGTCTGCTGACCCATCGTGTAACCGGCGTTGTAGGCCGCTTCCTCGGTATCGAAGCCCAGGCCGAGCAGCATCACCGGATACACCTGAACGCCGCCTGCCGCAAACTGCTTGGCAACGGTCGCGAGCACCTTGGCCGATCCCAGGCTGTACACGTCGTTGCGGAAAATCTTTACGCCGAGGTCTTGCAATTGCGACAACTGCGTTGCGTAGGGCGTGTTGTCGTACGCGCCGCCGTTGGTGATGTGACCGTTCATGCCATAAAAGATCGAACCGGTGGTGGCGGCTTTTGCGGTCGCCTCGGGCGTATCGGCGGCCTTGACCGTCGCAGCATCAACGGTGCCTTCGCTTCCGCCGCCGCAAGCCGCGAGCATCAGGCTTGCGCCGACCACAACTGCGACAGCCGAGAACTTGCCGAGAGAGAATTGGCCGAGAAAAAGATTGCTTATTTTCTTTTTAAATATCATGGTGATTAGTAATCCAAATTAAATGCGTCATTCTGTTTCGACGCCGGACTGGTGACTTTAGGGCCCTGATCCAGTCATCGGTTGTCGATGTAATCAGGAACCGAACCCAAAAAAGCTGCCGCCGTCAGTACGTAAATATTCAAACGGACTGGACGCGACTGTGGCCCGGCGCGAGTCTGCGCGGGAGGCCGTGTAATGGATCAGTGCATCGGCGCGCACGCGCTCTTGCGTTTCGGAAAAGTCGACAGAGACGGGACAAACTTACCGAATTTGTCTGACCTTATAAGCGCTTTTACGGCAAAGCCTACGGATTTCTTTAATTGGTATGAGGAACTTAAGGGCGGCGCGCCACGTTTGTGCGAATCGATAGGTAATAGTTACCTTGAATAGGTTTGGGAACCAGATGACTACAGGAGGACAACGGACTGGTCGATCAGCGGCGCATCTAGTTCAAATCAGAACTCGTGGTCGCGCGCCTTTTTTGCTTCTGGCGCTCTCAATCTCACGTCAGTGCAGCGAAGTAGATATTCGGAATCCTGATTAAAATCCCCGTGTGGAGTGGGTGACGTTTTATCAGGTCTTGGACCCGCTTAGTTGACTTACTGAGACGTGTTCCGTCAATTAGCGACGCCTCGCTGGTACAGATCGATTTGGAGGATGCTGCGATGGAGGATCTGTCGTTCTGGGCGGTGATGCCGAGCGGGCGCTACGTTCCAAACAGGGTGAACGTGTTCCGCGACGCGCTTCGAAATCAGATCGCCGAACTCAGCGAACAACGCTGACGCTCTCTCGTGGAACGGCGTCCTTACCTTGAGGCTCAGCCGGTGGATGCAACACGAAAAATTGCCGATTCCGTCGACGCAGGCTGTCGAACCACAAGCAAGCCCGACAGCCTGCGTCGTTCACGAAGCGGTAATGTGCGTGCGATAAGCCGTCACGCTGAAGCCGGTTTCAATGCCCGGCTTCTTCCACCGTCAGATTGTTGGTTACCGACGACACGCCGGGTACGCCCTCGGCTATTTTCCCTGCGGCATCTATCTGTTTCTGATCGGGCGCCATCCCGACCAGCGTAACCTTGCCGCTGCGAGCGACAGCATGAATATCGGCCGACTCCAAACCCTTTTGCTTGTACAGCGCGGTCTGAACCTGCTTCGCGAGTTGCCGGTTAGCGGCTCTGCCGGATGATTTCGAAGAAGTCGCTGCGCCTGTCTCTTGCGCACCAACCACGGGCACGGTCGCGATGATCGCGCCGATGGAAATCGCCGCGGCAAGGAAGATGTTCGTGGATTTCATTTCTTTTCCTCAGGTAAAAGTAGTAAGACGGGAGGAGAAACGCAAAGAACACCGGTCAACCGCGCGTACGAAAAAAATGCGCAAACCGGCAGTCGTGACCTGCGGCACTGCATCTACATTGTAAGCATGGAGGCATTGTGTTTGCGGCGTCAAAATTTCCTCTACTGCTCAGTTCGTAACGCAATCATCCGCGTTCAGCCGTGCTATTCAGAAAAAAAGTGCGCGGAGACAAAGCCGTGCGCGTCGAGACAGTAAAAGGGCGAGTTGGCTCGGCCAACGACTTCTCCCGATGAAGCGGCGCAATGCCGATTCCTGTACCCCATCAGTCGATGTAGCCGTTCATCGAATCGCACCCAGCCAAGCACGGATCGCATTCGATTCGAATTGCGAGCCAAGCGGCCTCGACGATCCGACCGGCCCAAAAATCACCGGCGGCGGTGTCGCTTCGTCATCGCGTTTGACGATGGTGCCTTTCCCAAAAAGCAGGTACAGCGCGGCCCGTCTGGCGCATGATGCTCGCACAACATTGACTCGCCGAACGAAGGCGTGCCTTCCCGAACGGCGCATTGACGGAGTGAGACGAAGCGATGCAACTCGAACAAGGGGTGGGTGGTCCACAGACTCTTTACGACAAGATCTGGAAAAGTCACCGGGTGATGTCGCGCAACGACGGACAGGATCTGCTGTACATCGACCGGCATTTTATTCATGACGTCACCGCGCAATCCTTCGATCTGTTGCGCCAGCGCGGGATCAAGCCGCGCTCCCCCGAGCGAATCTTCGGTACGGCAGACCACTACGTTTCCAGCGCGGCAAACGACATGTCGGCGGTAACCGACCCCGAGCGGCGCGCCATGATCGAGGCCCTGCAGCGTGACGCAGCCGAGTCGAGCATCACCTTGTTCGACATGGACGATTCGCGTCGCGGCATCGTCCACGTAGTCGGGCCCGAGCAAGGTTTGAGTCTGCCCGGCATGACCGTCGTCTGTGCCGACAGTCACACTTCGACACACGGTGCAATGGGCGCGCTCGCGTTCGGTATCGGTGCAACCGAGGTGGCTCATGTGCTCGCCACGCAATGCCTGTGGCAACGCAAGTCGAGCAACATGCGCGTCACTCTCGATGGCACGCCGGGCCCGGGTGTCACCGCCAAAGACCTGATCCTCGCCGTGATCGCGCGAATCGGCGTGGCCGGCGCTGTGGGCCATGTCATCGAGTACGCAGGCTCCGCCATCGCGGGTCTCTCGATGGAAGGTCGGTTGACGCTGTGCAACATGACCATCGAGGCCGGTGGCCGTGCCGGCATGATCGCGCCAGACAACACCACTTTCGCGTATCTGGCTCAGCGTCCCTACGCTCCCAAGGGCGAGCGTTGGGATCGCGCGATGGCGCACTGGCGCAAGTTGTTCACGGACGCCGACGCGACCTTCGACCGGGAGGTGCATATCGACGTTGCCGGGATCGCTCCGATGGTGACCTGGGGCACGACACCGGAATACGCCTGCGCCATCGACCGGCGCGTCCCCGATCCGGCGCTGCAGGCGGACCCCGATCTGCGCGCCGCGATGTCGAGGGCGCTCGACTACATGGGATTGGCCCCGAACGAGGCGCTGGAAGGCGTGGCGATCGACCGGGTGTTCATCGGTTCGTGCACGAACGGGCGCATCGAGGATATGCGCAGCGCGGCCGAGGTCGCGCGGGGCCGCCATATCGCATCGGGCGTCGAGGCATGGGTGGTGCCGGGCTCGCACGAGGTACGAGCGCAGGCCGAGGCCGAAGGACTGGACCGCGTGTTCAAGGAAGCCGGTTTCCAGTGGCGTTTCCCAGGCTGCTCGATGTGCCTTGCAACCAACGGCGATATCGCCGCGCCCGGGCAGCGTTGCGCCTCCACATCAAATCGCAATTTCGTGGGCCGTCAAGGGCCGGGCGTGCGCACGCATCTGATGAGTCCGGCTATGGCGGCTGCCGCTGCTGTGACAGGACGTCTGATCGATGTGCGCCGCCTCCTGGGAGCATGAGATGGAAAGCCTGACTCACCTCGATGCAGTCGCAGCCCCGATCGTCGTCATCAATTGCGATACCGATCAGATTCTGCCGGCGCGCTTCCTGCAAAAACCCCGCTCCGACGATTTCGGTCAGTTCCTTTTTCGTGCACTGCGCTTTGACGCAGACGGCGCCGAAAAGCCCGAGTTCGTGCTTAACCAGGCGCCGTTTCGCGACTCGCGCATCGTGGTGGCGAACCACAACTTCGGTTGCGGCTCTTCGCGTGAGCACGCTGTCTGGGCGCTGTACGACTACGGAATCCGGGCGGTGATCGCCCCAAGCTTCGGCGATATCTTCTTCATCAACTGCCTGAAGAACGGGCTGCTTCCCATCGTGCTGCCGGAGAGCGTGGTTCTTCCGCTTCTGGAAAGCCTGACCAATAAGGCGGGTAGCCGAATCTCCATCGACGTGCGTGCCCAGACGGTGACATTACCCGACGGCACCTCGCATGCGTTCGAGATGGAGCCCTTCGCCAAGGAGTGCCTGCTGCGTGGCATGGACGAGATCGATTACACGCTTTCGCATCGAGACCGCATTGATGCATTCGAGCGCAACCGTGCCGACGCTTATTGAGGCGCGCGCTTTCTAAAACGACCCTGGAGGAGTTCAGATGAAGATTGCAGTCATGCCCGGTGATGGTATCGGTCCGGAAGTAGTGGCACAGGCTCTCAAAGTGCTGCACGTCGTGGCACCTCAAGCCGAGATTCAAGAGGCGCACATCGGCGAGGCCGGAATCCAGGCGCACGGCGTGCCGCTTCCGGAGCCTACGCTTGACGTGGCGCGCAAGGCCGACGCCATTCTGTTTGGTGCGGTAGGCGTAGCTGACGAGGCAGAGATTCCCCGCGAGCGTCGACCCGGAACGGGTCTGTTGCAACTGCGCGAAGCGCTCACGCTGTACGCAAACTTCCGTCCGGCCTATATGTTCCCGGAATTGATTGGCGCTTCGACCCTGCGGCCGGAAGTCGTTGACGGACTCGACATCGTCATCGTTCGTGAGCTGAACGGCGATGCTTATTTCGGTCAGCCGCGCGGATTCGAAACCAACGCAGCAGGGGAGCGCGTGGGTTTCAACACGATGCGTTATTCGGAGTCAGAGGTTGAACGCGTCGCGCACGCGGCCTTTCGAGCGGCGCGTCGCCGTCACCACAAGCTGTGCTCGGTGGACAAGGCCAACGTGCTGGAAGCGAGTCAGTTGTGGCGCGAAACGGTCACTCGCGTTGGGCGAGACTACCCGGACGTCGAACTAAGCCATCTCTTCGTGGACGCGGCTGCCATGATGCTGATGCGCCGACCCAAGCAGTTCGATGTGATCGTTACGGGCAATCTGTTCGGCGATATTCTGTCGGACGCCGCGGCCATGTTGACCGGATCGATCGGTATGCTGCCCTCGGCTTCGCTAGGGTACGACCGCAAAGGGCTGTACGAGCCCGTGCATGGCTCGGCACCGGATATTGCGGGCAAGGACATCGCCAATCCGCTTGCCGCCATCCTGTCGCTTGCGATGATGCTGCGCGAAAGCTTCGAGATGGAGGACGCTGCGGGCCGCGTCGAGCGGGCAGTGCGAGCGGTGCTGTCCGCCGGCTACCGCACCGCCGACATCTACCAGGACGGCACCCGAAGCGTCGGCACCCGTGACATGGGTGACGCAGTGGTCGAAGCCCTGCACAAAGAAGTCGTTTAGGGCGGATCGCGCCTTGGGTCGGCTGGCATCCCGGCGTCCCGATCACAAAGTGCCAGTCCGTCCAAGGCAGTTGTTCGCACCAACATCCCTAGAAAGGGAGGAGACAACCATGAAGCTGAAACTCGCTGTTGCATTGTGCGCAGCCTTGGAACTCGTTTGCGCATCAGCCACGGCAGTGGCGAAGGACACGCCGGAGAAGCCCGAATTGCACATTGCGGCGGCGTCGACTGGCATCACATACCTGCCCATGCTCGTCGCCAAGCAGCGCGGTTATTTCAAGGACGAAGGGCTGGACGTAACCATCGCCGCATTTTCCGGAGGCTCAAAGACTCTGGAGGCCTTGTTGGGCGGCAGCTCCGATATGGTGGCGGGGGCCTATTCGAACACGATCACCATGGCGACGAAGGGTCAGCATCTCGTCGTGGTGGCCGCACAAGTGATTTGCCCGGGCTGGATCTTTGGCGTATCTCAGAAACACGAGACTGACGTCAAGTCGCCCAAGGATTTGAAGGGCATGCGAATCGGCGTGAGCGCGCCAGGCTCCAGCACGCACATGGCGGTCAACTATATCCTGCACAAGGCGGGCCTGCAGCCTTCGGACGTATCGATCATCGGCGTGGGGCAGGCGGCCGGTGCCGTTGCAGCGGTGCGCGCCGGGCAGATCGATGCGCTCATCGTCAATGATCCAAGTGCCACGATTCTGACGAAGGATGGCAGCCTGAGACCGCTCGAGAACATGCGTACGGCGGACGGCAATGTGAAGGTGTTCGGCTCGGACTATCCCGAGTCGAGCGTATTCGCGACGCAGGACTTCATCGAAAAGAATCCCAAGACAGTCCAGGCAGTCGCCAATGCTATCGTGCGCGCGGAAAAGTGGATAGCCAAGGCCACCCCGCAACAAGTCGCGGACAACGTGCCGCCACAGTTTTTGGGGGATAACAAGGCGCTCTATGCCGAGGCCTTCACGAACAGCCGCCGCTGCATCGCGCAGAACGGAGAGATCACGGCCAAAGGCGCACAGACGGTGCATGAGGTGCTTGCAGCCTTCGACCCTGCGGTAGCATCGGCCAAGATTGACCTCGCCACGACCTATGACAATCGATTCGTCAGAAAGGCGGCGGCGGAGGTCCAGCCATGAGCACCGCAGCCTATAGCGTCCCGGTCGACCGCCAACAAGCCGAAGTGCGCGAAGCGTTACGCTTCGACAACGTGACCTGCACGTTCGCCGGCAATGGCAAGCGCGCTCAGACCTACACCGCAGTTTCTGGTGGAACCTTGACGATAAGGGACGGAGAGTTCGTCTCGATTGTCGGTCCCACCGGCTGCGGCAAGTCGACACTGCTGAACGTGGCCGCCGGCCTGACCCGGCCTTCGTCGGGTAGCCTGAGCGTGTTCGGCAAGAAGCTAACCCATGGTCTGAACACACAGGCTGCCTACCTGTTCCAGGTGGATGCGCTCATGCCATGGAAGACAGCCGAAGAGAACATTGCCATCGGCTTGATTTTTCGCGGAATGCCGCGCGAAGAAGCGCTGGATGTCGCCCGTGGATGGCTCGAGCGAGTGGGGCTGCAAGGGCATGGGAAGAAATACCCGCATCAGATGTCTGGCGGCATGCGCAAGCGGGCCGGTCTCGCGCAAGCCCTGGCGCTCAATCCCCGCATCATTCTGATGGACGAACCGTTCAGCGCGCTCGATATCCAGACCCGCCACCTCATGGAAAACGAGCTATTGCGACTATGGTCAAACGACCGCAAGTCCGTGATGTTCGTGACTCACGATCTGGAAGAGGCTATCTCGCTTTCCGACCGGGTCATCGTGCTGTCGGCGGGGCCCGGGACGCGACCGATCGCCGAGTTCGAGATTGATCTCGAGCGGCCGCGCGAAATGTCGGAGATCCGGATGACACAGCGTTTCCTTCAACTGCACACCCAAATCTGGGACGTGCTTCGAGGCGAGGTCCTGAAAAGCTATGCGCGCAATCGAGTTTAGTCCAAACAATAGTTTCACTGTTCTGGTGACGCGGCTGGCAATTCTGTTCGGTGTCCTGTTCCTTTGGTGGCTCGGAACCTATCAGAAGTGGCTGTCTCCGTTCTTCTTTGGAGATCCGGTAGGTGTGGCTCGTCGCATTGTCGAGTGGTTCGTCACGGGCTCGGTCTTTCGCCATTTGTACACGACCCTGGTCGAGACCATGCTTGCGTTCGCAATTGGTACGGTTCTTGGATTGGGATGTGGCCTTTGGCTTGCGCTGAGCCCGTTCCTGGCGGTCGTATTCGATCCGTTCATCAAAGCAATGAACTCGATGCCGCGATTGATCTTTGCGCCCATTTTCGCGCTCTGGTTCGGACTGGGCATCTGGTCGAAAGTCGCTTTGGGCGTGACGCTCGTCTTCTTCGTGGTCTTCTTCAACGTGTTTCAAGGCGTCCGCGAAGTGAGCCCGACCGTGCTGTCCAACACGCGGATGCTGGGCGCCAACTCGCGTCAACTGATGCGGCACGTGTATCTGCCGTCGGCGACGAGCTGGGTGTTTTCGAGCCTGCATAACGCAATCGGCATCGCCTTCGTCGGCAGCGTGGTGGGCGAGTATCTGGGCTCGGAGAAAGGGGTTGGCTACCTGATTTTGCTGGCTGAAGGCGTGTTCGATATCAACTCGGTCATAGCGGGGATTCTGGTGCTGACTGTGTTCGCGCTCGTGCTCGATACTGCCGTATCGATGATCGAAGACTACCTGCTGCGCTGGCGCCCCGTGGCCGGGCAGACCGTTGCCGCCAGCGCCTGAGTGCGCGTTCAACCGTGAGGAACCAAATTGCAGACGAACAAAATCAATCTGACGGAGCGCGTCGCGGTCGTGACTGGCGGCGCGCAAGGCATCGGTCTTGAGGTCGGCCGCCGGCTGCTCGAGTCAGGTGCCCGGCTCGTGGTCTGGGACGTCAATCCTGCCGGCATCGAGCAGGCCCGTACCCAGCTGAGCGAGCACGACGTTCACTTCGAGCGCGTCGACATTGCCGACTATGCGAGCGTGCAAGCGGCTGTCGCGGGCACTTTGAAATCGATGGGGCGTATCGATATCCTGATCAACAACGCGGCGATTGTCGGCCCGAATGCGCCGCTGATCGACTATCCGATCGATATCTGGAAGCAGGTGATGGATATCGACGTGAATGGCACTTTCCACTGCTGCCGTGCTGTGGTCCCGGAAATGGTCCGCCAGAACTATGGCCGCATCGTGAATCTTGCCTCGGTCGCTGGCAAAGAAGGTAACCCGAATGCGGCGGCCTACAGCTCGGCCAAGGCCGCGGTCATCGCCATGACCAAGTCACTGGGAAAGGAGTTGGCGCGTCACGACATTGCGGTCAATTGCGTCACCCCTGCCGTCGCGCGCACACCTGGCGCGATGGAGCAGGCGCCCGAACATATCGAGTACATGTTGGGCAAGATCCCGCGCGGCCGATTCCTCGAACTCAATGAGGCCGCCGCCATGATCGCCTGGCTTGCCAGCGAAGAAAACTCCTTTACCACCGGAGCGGTGTTCGACCTCTCTGGCGGCCGCGCCACCTACTGAAACGAGCATACCTATATGAAGCTGTTGCGCTACGGTTCACCCGGCCAGGAGAAGCCGGGCCTACTCGATGCCGAGGGAAATATCCGGGACTTGTCGAACCATGTTGCCGACATTGCCGGCGAAGCTCTGCTACCGGATAGCCTCGCACGCCTGAAGGCGCTGGATACCGCGTCGTTACCGCGCGTGGAAGGCAGTCCGCGCCTGGGCTCCTGCGTGGGTGGCACCCGCAAGTTTATCTGCATCGGCTTGAATTACTCTGACCACGCAGCGGAAACCGGTGCCACGGTCCCGCCGGAGCCCATCATCTTCATGAAGGCTACGAGCGCGATCGTGGGCCCGAACGACTCGATCGAGATTCCACGCGACTCGCTCAAGACCGACTGGGAAGTGGAATTGGGCGTGGTTATCGGAAAGACAGCCAAGTACGTCAGCGAAGCCGATGCCATGAACCATGTTGCGGGCTATTGCGTCATCAACGATGTGTCCGAGCGCGCGTTCCAGGCGGAGCGTCAGGGCCAATGGACCAAGGGCAAGTCGGCGGATACCTTCGGTCCGACCGGGCCCTGGCTCGTTACCGCAGACGAGGTTGCCGACCCGCAGACGCTGCCGATGTGGCTGGAAGTCAACGGGCATCGCTATCAGAACGGCAGTACGGTCACCATGGTGTATGGCGTGCGCTACCTGGTGTCATACCTGTCGCAGTTCATGTCATTGCAGCCGGGCGACATTATTTCCACGGGCACACCGCCCGGCGTCGGCCTGGGGCAAAAGCCTCCGGTCTATCTGAAGCCGGGCGATATCGTGACGCTGGGCATCGAGGGCCTCGGGCAGCAGCGGCAGAACGTCGTGCAGGGTTGAACGCTTCACGACACGGTCCTGCAAGAGACATTTCAACGGAGACAAACCATCGTGGCAGCGCTTTGGCGTCAAGTTTCTATCGCATTGGCAACCTTCGCCGCCGTCTCGAATGCGTCGGCCGCCGGCGGCGCGCCTGTACCGGAAAAGCCCAGGCTACATCTGGCGGCGGCGGGTGTCGGCTTTCCTTACTTGCCGTTCGTCATTGCAGACAGTCGGGGATACTTCAAACAGGCCGGGTTGGAAGTTGAAATCGGCGTATTCAGCGGCGGCGCCAAGGCACTCCAGGCAATGATGGGCGGCAGCGCCGACATTGTGGCGGGTGCCTACTCCAACACGATAACCATGGCCGCCAAAGGGCAAAAGCTGGTCTCGTTCGTGACCCTGGCGTCGTGCCCCGGCTGGGTATTTGGTGCGACCCGCGCGAGCCACGCCAAGGTCAGGACTTATGCGGACCTCAAGGGCATGCGCATTGGCGTGAGCTCGCCCGGATCGAGTTTTCACATGGGCGTGAACTATCTGCTGAGCAAGTCTGGCGTAAAGCCCAGCGACGTGTCCATCATAGGTGTGGGCTCATCTGCCGGGGCGATTGCCGCAGCACGCAGTGGTCAGATCGACGCGTTGATGAGCAACGACCCGGTCGCCACCGTTCTGCAGGACAGCGGCGATCTGTTTCCGTTGGCCGTGATGCGAGACCCAACCGGTACGCGCGCGACACTGGGCGGCGACTATCCGGAAGCTGCCATCTACACAAGCAAAGACTTTCTCGTCAAGTATCCGAACACCGTGCAAGCGGTAACGAATGCCATCCTCGAGGCTGAGCGCTGGATGGCGCACGCAACGCCTGAGCAGGTCGCCGCCGCCGTGCCGCCGCAATATGCGCTAGCCGAGAAGGATGTCTTCGCGCGTGCCTACGCCAACATGCAAAGCTGCATTTCACGCGATGGCCTGATGACGGACGCTGCCGCGCATACCGTGCACGATGTTTTAACCGCATTCGATCCCGAGATTGGCAAAGCCTCGATCGACCTGAAGGCTACATACGACAACCATTTCGTCGAGAATGCGGACAAGCGCTGAACTGAGGAGACTAAACATGGAGAGCGGCGTCCGCATCGTGGCGGAAGGCTTGATGTTCCCCGAGGGACCGGTCGCGATGTCTGATGGCTCGATCGTGCTGGTCGAAATCGAGCGTGAGACCATCAGTCGCGTATCCGCAGACGGCACGGTGAGCGTCCTTGCGGAAACAGGCGGAGGGCCGAACGGTTTGGCTTTAGGCCCGGATGGTGCCTTCTACATCTGCAACAACGGGGGGTTCCTTTTCCGTACCGTTGCCGGACTCAATCGCACTCGACCCGGTATTCATCCAAGCTATACGAGTGGCCGCATCGAACGGTTCGACCCGCGTACGGGTACGCTGACGACGCTCTACGACCGTTGTGGCGATCATCCGCTGTGCGGCCCTAACGACATCGTCTTCGACCACGAAGGCGGCTTTTATTTCACCGATTTTGGCAAGAACCGTCTGCGCGATCGCGATCACGCCGGTCTATATTACGGGCGAGCCGACGGGTCGATGATTGTCGAAGTCGCTTATCCGCTTACCACAGCGAATGGTGTCGGTTTGTCGCCGGACGATCGCGTCGTCTATGTGGCGGAGACTGAGACGGCGCGCTTATGGGCTTTCGATCTGGAGGCGCCTGGCAGGGCACGCAAGCATCCTTATCCATCCCCGCACGGCGGGCGTCTCGTGTGCGGGCTTCCGGGTTACCAGCGATTCGATAGTCTGGCAGTGGACGTGGAAGGAAATATCTGCGTGGCCACGCTGGTCACCGGCTGTATTACCGTGGTCGCGCCGTCTGGCGAGGTGATGCGGCAAGTCACGGTGCCGGACGGCATGGTGACAAACATCTGCTTCGGTGGCGCCGATATGAAGACGGCATTTGTCACGATGTCCGGCACCGGACGTCTGGGTGCGTTGTCCTGGCCGCAAGCGGGGTTGAAGCTTGCCTATTCGTGATTGGCTTGCTGCTGCGCACTTGCAAGCAGATGCTTGAGAAAGAGCTGGACTGGCGCGGGGAGCGACTCCGCCTCGCGCACACAGATTTTCCAATGCCGCTCGGCCCAAGGTTCGTCCAGCAACACGGCGACCAGGGGAGCAGAACTGACATATCGTTCGGCATGATGCTCGGGCACCAGCCCGACACCGAGCCGCGCCTCGACCATGCTGCGTACCGGCTCGAAACCATTGACCCGGATGGAAAGCTTGAGCGGATGGTCAAGGTCCGCCGCCGCGCGCAGCACCAGCGAATTCAGATAGCTGCCTTCCTGAGGCCCGACGAGCGGATACTCGGCCACCTCGCGGAACCTCACTCGGCCAGCGCGGCTGAGTGGATGATCGGGCGGCATGATGACGACCAGCCGGTCGCTGCGGTAGGGATAGACCTGCAGCCCGGCGGTGACCGTGGTGCCGCCGAACACGCCGATATCCGCGGTGTTTTCGGCCACGGCGCGAACGACCGCGGGGCTCAGGCTCTCTTGCAGGTCGATGCGCAGACCGGGATGTCCGTCCAGAAAAACGCGGATATCTTTGGCGATGTACTGCACGATGGTCGAGAGGCTGGCGTGTAGCCGAATCTGACCACGCACCCCTTCGGCGTGGTCAAGCAGCTCGCTCTCCATATGTTGAATGTCGCGCAGAAGCGTGCGGGCGTGTTGCAGCAGTGCCGCCGCCGCGACTGTCAGTTCCAGGCCCTTGTTGCTGCGCACGAACAGGGCAGTCTTGAGCAGGTCCTCGAGCTGCGACATGCGCTTGCTGAGAGCCGAAGGAGCGATATTCTCGAATTCTGCTGCCCGCGCGATGCTGCCGTGCTCACAGACGGCGATAAACAGCTTCAGCGATTGTAGGTCGAAACGCAACTGAGTCTCCTGAGCGCGGTCTTCTCGCCGCGACGCATTCATGTGAAGCGAGAATAGTCACGGAGTCGGTGGCAAGTCAACCGGCGCAGATTGCGTACGCTAGAGCGATCGCCGCATGTCTGGGGCATCGCAAGCTTCAATTTGTCGAAGCCTGGCACCGTCGCGGCGAATCTCGCAAAGACGGCGCGCCAGAAAACGACTGCCGCAGTGAGGGTCCGGCCGATGAAGATGAACGCGACCATCCGATTTTCTGGCGCAACCCAATCTTTTAGCGATGCACCTTCTGACCTCACAGCCAGTACGCGATGGTGACCCTACGCGAGGAGCGTTTTAACCAGCTCGTGTGTTGAAGGGGCATCGAATTTCTTGAGCAGCTTTCCTCGGAAGACCTCGACTGTCCGAGGGCTGATCCCAAGCGCTATGCCGATCTCCTTGGCAGTCTGATTCTGGATGAGCAACGCGGCCACATCGCGTTCGCGCTTGGTCATCGAATTCTTGGCCGCTGCGATCAACTTGTTGGCGGAGCTTGCTCCGCCTGACAGACTTGCTGCGACGCCCATCTCGGAGAAGAACCAGAGCGCTTCGCGGTATGGGTCGTCACGATGTTCGCTGACGCCCGTCACGTTCACCCAGAAGAGCTCACCATCGAGCCTCTGCATCGCGCGAGGTTCGGTGATTCGACCAAACTTCTTCAGCGCCGGAATCACACGCGCACCGAACCTCCTGAAAGCCTCCTCGTTCGGGTAAAGAATTCGTACCGTCTGTCCGATCAGCACGTCGCCGTCCGCGCGAAACATATTCCGGAATTGCAGGTTGCAGGCGGATATCGTGCGCTGACGCGTGACCATGAGGGCAACCGGGACGTCCTCGAAAACCTGCTGATAATCGATCGGCCCGATGCCGGGCGCAGTTGGTGTTGTCCGCAATGCGGCCTCCTCGCTGTAGGGTGATTCCGTACGTAATCGATACGTATTGGTGTAAGTATCCTGCACTCGTAGACTCTTAAGTGCAATGACTTTCAACCTGTTGACTTGGAGGAAGAAATGGACGACTACAAGAATCGCTCGTATGGAGCCGTCGGGATTGGTATGAAGGGGAAGATCGGAATCGTCGTCGTGGATTATCAACTCGCGTTCACCGATCCGAAATATCCGCTCGGCGGAGCGCCGCTCGTCATGCGCGGGCTTGAAAATACGGCGCGTCTGCTCAAGATCGCCCGGGCGCACAACGTACCTGTCGCGACCTGTTTCACCGCCTATAAATGCGAGCGCGACATGCCGTACTGGAAGGTGGCCGCGGTTCGCGATCAGTTCAGACTGGACCATCCAAGTTCGGCTCTGGACCCGCTGATTTACGACGAAAACTACGACGTCGTGGTCTGCAAGTCCGGGCCGTCGATATTCTTCCAGACGCCAGTCGTCCCGTATTTCATTAAGGAGGGCGTAGAGACTATTATCGTCACTGGCTGCAACACGAGCGGATGTATCCGTGCATCCACCATCGACAGTTTCCAGTGGGGTTTCCGTACGGTCGTTCCTGAAGACTGTGTCGGCGATATCGAAGAAGGACCGCACCGCGACAACCTGCGCGATGTGGCCCGGCGATACGCAGATGTGTCGAGCGCCGACGAAGTGATCGCGTATATCAAGCAATCGACGAGCTAACCGCTTGCGTCGCTCCGCTTATCGACCTGATCGCGAACGCTGCGGAGTGACCGCGGCGTTCCGATCGGGGAATGCGGAAGCAGTGAAGCGCATGGTTTCACCCTCTTGATCGGCTCGGCGTCGTGCTGCGCCGCACCCTACCCAAACCATGTCTACTTTCGTCGCGAGCGATCCGGTGGCGGCGCGCGGTCGACATACTCACGGAGGCTCCCATGAATCAAGCCCGCGCCGTCGACGTACCCGAAAGGGACGAAGTCGAACTTGGTATGAAGAAGATTGCCATTGCGAGCGTCATAGGCACGACGGTCGAATGGTACGACCTGTTCGTGTTCGCGACCGCATCAGCGCTCGTGTTCAATAAGGTTTTCTTTCCAGGCTTCGTCCCGCTCGTCGGCACCTTGCTCGCGTTCGGCACATTCGCCTCTGCGTATCTGGCACGTATTGCGGGCGCTGCATTGTTCGGCCATTTCGGCGATCGGCGGGGACGCAAGTCGATGTTGCTGGTGTCACTGATGATGATGGGACTCGCCACGTTTTGCATCGGGCTGTTGCCGGATTATGGGGCGATTGGTGTCTGGGCGCCGCTGATGCTGCTGACGCTTCGCGTCGTGCAGGGGCTTGCGCTTGGCGGAGAATGGGGCGGCGCGGTGCTGATGGCAGTGGAGCACGCGCCCGCGAATCGGCGTGGCCTTTATGGATCATGGGTGCAGATCGGTGTGCCTGCCGGCACGTTGATCGCCAATCTTGCTTTCCTGTTGAGCGACGCGCTGTTGCCCAGCGGAGCCATGGTCGCCTGGGGCTGGCGCATTCCTTTCCTGCTCAGCGCCTTGCTGGTCCTCGTCGGCCTTTACGTGCGCCTGAACACATCCGAAACGCCGTCGTTTCAGAGGACCAAAAACGCCGGCGAACAGGTAAAGGTGCCGTTGTTCGAATTGCTGGGGAAACACTGGAAACTGGTGCTCCTCGGAGGAGTCGCCACCATGTCGACCGGCACGTCGTTCAATCTTATCGTCGCGTTCGGACTGACGTATGGAACACAGACACTCGGCTTTTCGCGCAGTGCGATGCTGACGATCGCGCTCATATCATGCGCGCTCTGCATCCTGATGTTGCCCGCATTCGGACGACTCTCCGATGTGATCGGCCGTAAGCCAGTGATCGTTGGCGGTATTGCGGCCGAGGCATTGCTGGCTTTTCCGCTCTTCTGGCTGCTCGACACCCACGAGTTCTCGTTTGCGCTTCTCGGTTACCTGCTGATGATGACTGCCTTTGCCGCGAACTATGGACCGATTGCAACGTTTCTGGCCGAGCTGTTCGGCACCCGGATTCGCTATTCGGGGCTGTCGGTCAGTTACATGCTCTCCGGTCTGTTGGGCAGCGCGGTGACGCCCATTGTCACGACAGCGCTACTCTCGGCAACGGGGAAGGGCTCATCGATAGCCTGGTTCATGGTGGGATCCGCGGTCATTTCGGCTTCCGCGTTGCTGTTGCTGATAGAGACCCGCCGTCGAGATCTGACGACGGCGACCCTGCGTGGATGGTAGCTCGACTATGCGTCAGGGCGGCCGATACCTTTAGAAGTCAGTCGCGTTCGCCCCACTATGAAGCTTCGAAAACCTTCAGGCCGCCGTTCAGCAACCCGGCGTCACGATCTACGTGACTTACGCAGGCGAACCTGGCGTTTGTTTCGATCGCGTGGCTTACGTCGATCATCATCTGCCGCTCGTAAGGGGGCAGATGCAGGGTATCTGCAGCGAAACACGGCAGAAGAAAGCTCTGATGACCTTATCTGATCAGACAATAACGGTAGTGTCAGGAGCAAAGTGGTCGACTAGACTTATGTTTCAACCGGCTACGCATCCGCAGCAAGCGTCCCAGCCGGCTGCACGCGGTCGCCCCGCGCGTGGAGTTGAGTCGGGCGCTTATTGTCGGCGATGTGAACTGATCGATTGCCTTTGGAGCGCTCTTGCCTGTTCGCGCTGGCGGCCCGGAGCACGTGAACGACTTCTTACGCTGCCCTTTATCTCTTGTGAAAAGGCCTTGTGATGAATTTCGATCAAAGCGATACGGCGGTGGTCTTCATCGACCCGCAGAACGATGTCCTGAGCCCGTCCGGGAAAAACTGGGGGGCGGTAGGTGCGAGCGTCACGGAGAACAAAACGGTTGAAAACATGCTGAGAATATTTGCAGCGGCGAAATCAGCAGATTTCAATGTTTTCATATCGCCCCATTACTTCTTTCCGACCGATCGTGCGTGGAAGTTCAATGGTCCGCTGGAGGCGGACGAGTTTTCAACCGGTACGTTCTCACGCGAGGGCCCTTTGAACCTGCTGGGTTTTCAAGGATCCGGCGCGGACTGGCTTGAGGAATTCAAGCCCTACATCGATGATGGCCGCACCGTCATCGCGAGTCCCCACAAGGTTTTCGGGCCGCAGACCAACGACCTTGTACTGCAATTGCGCAAACGCTACGTGCGAAAGGTGATCCTCGGCGGCATGCTTGCCAACATGTGTGTCGAGGCTCATCTGCGGGATTTACTCGAACAGGGTTTCGAGGTCTATGTCGTAGCCGACGCGACCGCCGGACCTCGCCATCCCGTTTGGGGAGATGGCTATAAAGCCGCAATGATCAACTACGCATTTCTCGCGCACGCCGTGGTTTCCACTGACGAGGTCGTCGCGACGATGGGTTGAGCTTTTGACTGTCGGCGTCCAGATCTTCGATCTCACAAGTCTTTTGGTTCCGAGTCGCGGGTCACCTATTAGCCCATGGAGCATCGTTATGAACAGTGTCGCTTCGAGTGCTACATCTGCTGTCAACCTCTCAAAGACCGCCTTCCCTGTCACACATCACCGAACGGCGGAAATCGAAGGACTAAAGATTTTTTACCGGGAGGCCGGGCCGCCGGACGCGCCTGTGGTTCTCCTATTGCATGGCTTTCCGACGTCGTCGCACATGTTCAGGCACCTGATTCCTGCGCTCGCCGACCGTTACCATGTGATTGCGCCGGATTATCCCGGCTATGGTCAAAGCGACATGCCGGATCACACGGAGTTTGCATACACGTTCGACCGATTCAGCGAACTGGTAGGCGGCCTTCTCGATCAACTCGGCGTTAGCCGCTACGCAATGTATGTCATGGACTACGGTGCGCCTGTCGGCTGGCGACTTGCACTGAAGCATCCGGACCGCGTGACAGGCTTTATCGTCCAGAACGGGAATGCATACGACGAAGGCCTCAAGGCGTTCTGGGACCCTATCAAAACCTATTGGGCCGACGGCTCGGATGCAAGCCGAAAAGCGTTGCTGTCGCTACTCACTATCGAGACGACTATCTTTCAATATACCGACGGTGTATCCGATCGCAGCCGTATATCGCCGGACAACTGGGTCCACGATCAAGCATTGCTCGATCGCCCGGGCAACAATGATATCCAGCTCGACCTGTTCTATGACTATGGAACCAATCTGCCTCTATACCCGCGAGTGCAGGCGTACTTCCGGGAGTTCAAACCTCCGATGCTGATCGTGTGGGGCAAGAACGACTTCATCTTCCCGGCGGACGGTGCGTATCCGTACAAAAACGATCTGCCGGACGTCGAGACCCATTTGCTTGATACGGGTCATTTTGCGCTGGAGGACAAGGCAGATGAGATGGTGCCGCTGATACGTGATTTCCTTGCGCGAAACGTGGATTCGACATCTCGGTCTAGTAACACGGCAATATGAGTCTCAGTCAGGCTATCCACTTGTGGCTGCACCGGTCAGCTCCGCGGATTTCGTCGACGTACCGCATTTCGGCAGAGAAGCGGTCTTCTCGGCGCTGCAAGCTGACCTACTTTGAATAGGTCGTGAACACGAAATCTGCGCTAGCTGGCAATTTCGCGTGGCAAGCAAAGCAGCTATTGACAATCTTCAAACTCGGATTGGCCTTACCGTTCTCGAACTGCCCGTAACCCCATCCGCCCGTATTCGCGTAACGCCTGGAGTCCTTTACCTCGATCTGAACATTGGTTGGCGCTCCAGCGACGAATGACTGTTCACGGCCGAAAATCGCGTTGTTCCGTTCTGACGATACATATTCGTAGGCGAGCCGCACGATGATGGAACCGTCTGGAAAGGGCAACGTCCCTTCCTTGAGGGCTTTCATTGCGATGTCGTTTCCGAGAATGCCGCGGATATCATTGTTGTTGCCCGCTTCATGCGCCACGCTGATGAATTGCCAATCGCGGTAGCCTGCGGGAAGGGTCACGCCGAACACCGGCGAGGCCCGTCCGTCTGATGCCGACGACGTGCTTTCTTCTGCCGCGGTCGATAGAGAAATCGAACCGGAGAGCGACGTCGATATCAGTGCCAGCACGATAAGTTTGCGAGTCATCTGAAGAGCCTCCGAATCGAATGCGCATCGCGCGAGCCTGATTTCAAGCTAGTTCTGCGACTTATCTTTGTCAAGGCTAGAGCGCGGCGCGCGGCAAGGCCCGCGCGTCGGCGGTTTGCACACCGAGCCCTTCGCACCATCAATCGACCTTGCGCGGCGGCACCGTGGCGAGCAGGATGTTGAGGCCTTCGGATATTAACGGGTGTGAAATGATCGCGTCGCGCACCGCCGTGTAAGGCAGGTTGCCAAGCATGGCCATCTGCACCGCTGTGACGACATCGCCCGCGTTCGTGCCCAGCATCGTAAAGCCGAGAATGCGGTCTGAATGCGCGTCGATCAGGATCTTCATGAAGCCGCTTGTGGCGCCATTCGTGCGGGCGCGCGGTATCGCCGTCATCGGCAGTTTGGCGACGCGCACTGCGATACCCTGTGCTTTTGCTTCCGCTTCATTCAGGCCGATCCGGCCGAGTTCCGGCTCGATAAAGAGCGCGTACGGAACGACCCTTCCGGTTGTCGTCTTCGAGCCGCCGGCAAGTTGCGACTTCAGCACGCGATAGTCATCGAACGAAGCGTGCGTGAACATGGGTGTACCGGCCACTTCGCCGATCGCCCACGTGTTGTGTGCCGTGGTGGCGAGTCGCTCGTCCACCTTGATGAATCCGCGCGCATCGACCTCCACGCCGGCTGCATCGAGACCGAGCGTTTTGGTGACCGGTATGCGTCCGGCCGCGGCGAGTATGTGGCTGCCGGATACCTTGTCGCCGTTATCGAGCTCGATCTCCACGGCTTGCCCCGACGTGCCGGTCACCTTGAGCGGTCTCACGCCTACACGAACGTCGATGCCTTCTTCCTTCAGCGAGGCTTCGATCAGCGACGTGACGTCCTCGTCCTCCCGCATCGCAACGCGCGGTGCTTCCTGAATCAGCGTAACCGGGGCGCCGAGCCGACGAAACGCCTGCGCCATTTCCAGGCCGATATAACCACCACCTATTACGATCAGATGCTCCGGTGTCGCATCGAGTTGCAGCGCTTCGACGTGCGTCAACGGTCCAGCCGCCCGCAAACCCGGGACATCCGGAATGGCAGCGGTCGTACCGGTGTTGATGAACACATGTTCGCCTTCCAGCTGTCGCGCCGAACCATCGTTCATCTGGACATGAATGCGTCGTGGGCCAATGAAATGTCCCGTGCCCAACAGCAAATCGAAACCCGAGTCGACGAAGGCTTTCATGTTGATATCGACCATGCCTTCGACGACTGCCCGTACGTTACGCCTGACCTGCGCCATGTCGGCTTTGGCCGTTTTGCTGACATGTGCTACCCGCGCCTGCTGGATCAGCGTCTTGGTCGGAATACATGCGACATTGATACACGAGCCGCCAATCATCCCGCGTTCGATCAGCGCAACCTGCCGACCCGCGTTGGCCAGTTCCATGGCAAGCGTCTTGCCGCCTTTTCCGCCACCGAGGAAAACATACTCATAGTGCTCGACGTTCGGCATTTGAGCCTCCTGTGTGCTATCGACTGAGTTTGCAGCGTCGGCGCCCGCTGTGGCGACTGCGACGACCGCTGATGAATCAAGTCTAGCGGCGGCGAACTCGAAAGCACATGCTCGATCGGCTCACAAACAGGCTTGAGCGGCTCAACGCCTTCGTCTGGCAGGACTATGGACAGGGTGGGCGGATTGGCTCATTCGAAGTGGCACGTGCATTGGAAGCGGCTAACGCAGCACAAGGCCGAAGAAAGCGAAACGTCGGGAGAGCAAATGCCCTCCTGACCCGAGCCTCAATCGGTGGTGCTCTTGAGAACGTCGACCGCCGCGGCGCACGCTCCACGCAACTGCTCGCGCATCAGCTCGTCAACTTGCGGCGAACGTGCGACGATTGCATCGCGGATCTTCTTCGCCATGTCGAACGATGCGCGCATCCGCCCGCCGCGCGCCATCGCGATGCGCCGAAGGCGTCGCACGGGACCGATCAGCGCGGCATGGTTCTCCTGCAAAGTGCGATTGTCGGCGATCGTCATGACGATCGCGTAGTACCGGTCGAGCGCGTCGACATAAGCGGCGGAGTCGTCGATGTCTACGCTCGCCTGCATCGCCGCGATCACGTCGTCGAGCTGCGCCGTACCCAATGGCGTGATCCGTTCAGACGCTAGCTGCACTGCCAGGCATTCGAGCGCCGCACGCACCGTGTAGATTTCCTCGACATCGCGTAAGGTCACCGTTCGCACGAATGCCCCGACGCGGGGCACGATATTCACCAGACCCTCTCGTTCGAGCTGTGCGAACGCTTCACGCATCGGCGTTCGGCTGACGTTCAGTTGTTTGGCGACCTGGACCTCGGACAGTCGGCTTCCAGGCCTCAACACACCTTCCACGATCGCCTCGCGCAACGAGGGAATGACCACGCCATCGCTCAGCGAATCTCCAGAAGCGTCCACCGCACGCAGCCGCGCGTGATGGCGCTCCGCGATGCCTTCCAGCGTCGGCGTGACCGCAGCGGCATGGTTTGTCACGCGTTTGCGAACAGTTTTTGCAGCAGGCATTGACACCTCGGTGATTATTTGAATACGCTGTATACAGATTATACACACGGAGACGTCATGGATCGAAATCTTCTGCCGGAGCCGGTTCTGATCGACAGGGCAGACGGCGTGCTGACCTTTACGCTGAATCGACCTGAGTGCGGCAACGAGATTTCGGCCTCCATGTTCGAGGCCATGTCCGCCGCGCTGCGCGCCGAAGCGCAGGACCCGATGGCGCGTGTGCTGCGAGTCCGCGCTGCGGGTGACGCGTTCTGCGTCGGTCGCGAGCGTGCGGGCGTGGATGCGGTGTCGATTCGCAGGGAAGTCGCGCGTCTCATCGAGATGAAGCGGCTCGTGCGCAACACCTCGCTCATCTCAATTGCGCAGGTGCAGGGCGATGCCATGGGTTTTGGTCTTGGCCTCGCGATGTTGTGCGATTTCACACTGGTCGCGTCGAACGCGACGCTTGCGTTTCCCGAGATGCGCAAAGGTCTCCCGCCCGCCGCGATCATGGCATACGCGGGGAACTACGCGTTGCCGAAGGCGCTGTTCCCGATGGTGCTGTTTGGCGACGCGATCACACCCGACGAAGCCTTGCGCGCAGGACTCATCACGCGTATCTGCAACCTCGACGTGTTGCAAACGAACGCAGACGAACTGACGCACCGCATCCTCGCACTTGATGAGACCGGCGCGCGTCAGTGCAAGGCGTTCTTTCAAGCCGCGCAGGAAAGCAGCGTCGAAGAGAACTTTCGCGCTGCAACCGACATGCTCACGGTCAGTTCGTTACGGCTGATGCAAGGTCGCTGAGCCCTTACGATCAGACAACCCAAGCACGAGACGGCAAGGAGGAGACAACCATGTACGTCAACGCAGGCCCGAGACTCGACCGTTTGCCGATGTCGCCGTTTCATCGCCGCATCATGTGGCTCATTGGCATAGGCATGTTTTTCGACGGCTTCGATATTTATGTGGCATCGACAGTGCTCGGTGCAACACTGCAAACCGGCTTCTCGACACTTGCGCAGAACGCGGTGTTCGTGTCGCTGACCTTTCTCGGCATGATGCTCGGCTCGCTCGGCACGGGCTTTCTCGGTGACCGTTTCGGGCGGCGTTTCACGTACCAGGCGAATCTCGCGATCTTCGGTCTCGCGTCGCTCGGCGCGGCGCTCGCGCCAAATATGAGCGTGCTGATCGGATGCCGCTTCGTGATGGGCCTCGGACTTGGTGCGGAGAACGTCGTTGGCTATTCGACGTTGACGGAGTTCGTGCCGCCGACCAAGCGCGGCAAGCTGCAAGGACTGATGGCCGTGTTCGTCGTGTCGGGCTTGCCTGTGGCGGGCCTGATCGGCCTGTTGCTGATTCCGTCGTTCGGCTGGCGCGCGATGTTCGTGGTCGGCGGACTGGGCGCGCTCGGCGTCTGGTATGCGCGCAAGTCTCTGCCCGAGTCGCCGCGCTGGCTCGAATCGGTTGGCCGCAACGATGAAGCCGAAGCGATCATGACGCGCATCGAAGCCGAAGTCACGCAAGCGCGCGGCGGCGAATCGCTGCCGCAGGCGATCGTCGCGAAAGCGCCGAACGCCGCGCCCATGTCATTCGGCTCGCTATTTTCTGGCGCCATGCTGTCGCGCATGATCGTCGGCTGCGTGACGCTCGTCGTCATCAATACGCTCTTGTACGGTTTCGTCACGTGGTTGCCGACCTTCTTCGTGCATCAGGGCATGAGTATCGCGAAGTCGTTCGGCTTTGCCCTCGTGATGTCGCTCGGTGCGCCGATCGGCAGCGGGATAGGGGCGTTGACCGCCGACGCATGGGGACGCAAACCGACCATCATCGGTGCCTCGTTCGCGGCCATCGTGTTTGGCGCGATCTATCCGTTCGTGTCCAGCACCGTGTTGCTGCCGGTCATCGGTCTTTTGCTCACCATTCCAATCTACGTGCTCGTCGCACTGCTGTTCGCCGTCTACGTGCCGGAGCTTTTTCCCACGCCGGTGCGGCTGCGCGCCTCGGGTATTTGCAACACGCTTGGGCGCGGAGCCACCATCGTCACGCCCTTCATCGTAGTGGCGCTGTTCGCGCAGCACGGCATCGTCGGCGTGCTCGCGTTGATGATCGGCCTGCTCGCGATCCAGATCGTGGTGGTTGCCTGGTTCGGTGTGGAGCCGACCGGCGAACGACTCGAAGACCTGCAACCCGAAGCAGCGAAGACGCACGATGCGCGCCACGCGCACGCTTCGCCTTCGAAATAACCCTATTCAAAGGACCACGCATGGACACATTGAACCCGGATCATCTCGACGCGCAGCTTTTCATCGACGGCGCGTGGACCGATGCCGAAAGCGGCCGTACGATGGACATCGTCAACCCGGCGACGGGCGCGGTGATCGGTGCGCTAGCAAGTGCCGCAGCAAGCGATGTAGACCGCGCGGTGCAAGCGGGCCATCGCGCCTTCGATGGTGGCGCATGGCGCGACATGGCGATCCAGCAGCGCGCACGCGTTCTCAACCGCTTTGCCGATCTGTTCGAAGCCGACCTCGAACAGTTCTACAGACTGGAAACGCTCAACAACGGCCGCCCGATAGCCGAGACGCGCGCGCAGATATCGCGCTTGCCGCAGTTCTATCGCTATTTCGCGGCGCTCGCGCTTACACGCCGAAGCGACGTGATTCCCATTGAAGGCCCGTATCTGTGCTACACGCAGCGCGTGCCGCTCGGCGTCGTCGCACTGATGACTTCATTCAATCATCCGCTGATGATTCTGTCGAAGAGTCTGGCTCCTGCGCTTGCGACGGGTAACAGCGTCGTGATCAAGGCGTCGGAGCAGACGCCTTTGACGACCGTGCGTCTGGTTCGCCTGCTCGATGAAGCGGGCGTGCCGAAGGGCGTCGTCAATGTGGTCAACGGGGAAGGGCGCGAGGCTGGCGCCGCACTCGCGAGTCATCCGATGATTCGCAAAGTGGTGTTCACGGGCGGCACGGAGGTGGGGCGTTCGATCGGTGAAGCGGCGGCACGAAATTTTGCGCTGACTACGCTCGAACTCGGCGGCAAGGGAGCGGTGATACTCTTCGATGACTTCGACATGAAGCGCGCGGTGAACGGCGCGGCGTTCGCGGCGTTCATCGGTGCAGGACAGACTTGCGTGTGCGGTGCGCGCATTCTCGTGCAGAAGTCGATGTATGCGGAGTTTCTCGAGCACTTCCGTACCAAAGCAGCGAACATTCGCGTCGGCGATCCGACCGACGCAAGTACGCAACTCGGACCTGTGATTTCCGATCGTTCGCGTCGGCGCATCCTTGCGATGCTGGAACGTGCGCAGCAATCGGGCGCAAAGCTGCTGACGGGCGGCGGCGTGCCGCAGGATCTGAAGGCTGGCTTCTTCATCGAGCCGACCGTGATGTATGACGTTCCGCCGGAATCGGAAATCGGCCAGGAGGAAGTGTTCGGGCCGGTCACCGTCGTGATGCCGTTCGAAGATGAAGCCGACGCCATTCGCATTGCCAACGCAACGCAGTTCGGCCTCGCCGCATCGGTTTGGACGCAGGACGTCGCGCGGGCGCATCGCGTGGCGTCGAAACTCGAGTTCGGCATGGTGTGGGTCAACGACCACCATCGACTCGACCCTGCTTCACCTTGGGGTGGCTTCAAGAATAGTGGCGTGGGGCGCGAGACGGGCATCGAGTCGTTCGATCAGTTCAGCGAGCCACGCGCCGTTACGGTCAACACGAGCGGCAAGACGGTGGACTGGTACGCCGACGACGGCGAACTGAAGCGGCTGAACTGACCTTCAACGGGACTACCGATGCGCCGAGGATGTGGGCGCGCATCGGTGCTCGCCTCGCTGAACGCAGTCGTCCAGCTTCCCGCGCGCCGATACATGAGCACTGCAAGCCGGCCACCGAAGATGCGTTCGATACCTTGCGCGATGTGACAGGCTGTAATCGCGCGGCGCGGGGTATCGCGTGGATCGGCCCATCTTCATCGCTTCAATTCGAAGATGCTGTCGATCTCAACCGGGATGCCCATCGGCAACGTGTGCACGCCGAGCGCGCTTCGAGCCGGAAGCTTGTCTTGCCCGAACAACGTCAGCAAGAGGTCACTGGCGCCATTGGCTACTTGCGGGTGCTGGATGAACGACTGTTCGGCACGCACATAGACTGTCAGTCGACTGCATCTCTCGACGTTGTCGAGCCCGCATGCCTGGTCGACGCAGGCCAGGATCATGAGCATCGTCAGACGTGCCGCGTGCTGCGCCTTTTCCAGAGATATATCCCCGCCGACTATTCCAACGATTGGCTTGCCATCCTCGAAGGGCCCCAGACCGGAGACATAGAGTTGACTCCCCGAAATGGAGGCCGTTCGATAGGAGCCGAGCGGGTTGATGGGAGGCGGCAATTCGAGGCCCGCTTGTGCAAGGCGTTCAGATACGTTCATGTTCGGCTCAGAATGATTTGAAGACCAAATAGAGTAGCTGAATAAATTCTGTTTGATGCAGTGGGTTGGAAAGCCCGATATACGAAAGGAAATCGGGGCGATTGTCTTCCTGTCCTCAGGCAAAAGAAATATTGGTCCCCCCGATAGCACGCGCCGTCTCGACAACCTGCGGCCCGATCTCCGCTATCGCACGCTCCAGGGTCCAGCGGGTTGAAGGCGCGGAAACGTTGACCGCGCCCACTGGCTTGCCGTTGGGCGCGAGGATCGCCGCTGCGATGTTGATATCGCCGTTGTAGTACTCGCCGTTGGCCCACGCGAAGCCACGCCCGCGCGCTTCGGCCAGCAACTCGTTCAGCCGCGCGAGATCGGTCACGGTCTCCGACGTATACGGCACGCGCTCACAGACTTCGAGCAGGCCGCGAGCGGTGGGATCGGGCAGACGCGAAAGGATGGCGCGGCCCGTTGCCGTGCAGTAAACCGGCAAGCGCATGCCGATCGGCATGTTGACGAACATCTCGCGGTGCGTCGGAAAGCGGGCGATATACACGACATCGTGTCCATCCAGTTCAGCGACGATGCAGGTCTCGCCGCACGCGCGATTGAGCGCATGAACATAGGGATTGGCGCTCTTCACGAGTGCGCTCGTCTGCAGATAACGCAGACCGACTTCGAGTGAGCGCGGCGCGAGCGAGTACACCTTGGTCGTTTCATTCTTGTGCAGATAGCCGAGCGCGACGAGCGTGAAGGCGAAGCGCTGAGCGGCGCTCTTGGTCATGCCTGCGGCCTCCGCGAGATCGCCGAGCTTCATGGTCGGGCGGTCTTCGGTGAACGCGGTGAGCAATTGCAGGCCGCGCGCAAGCGAATTGATATAGAGGCGTGATTCTTCGCTTTGCGTCATGTCGTTCATGAGATGTCCAGGTGAGTGCATTCGCGCGAAGGCACGCCGGCACGTGCGCCTCAGGCGAGGATCTGCCCGAGAAACTCGCGTGCCCGCGCCGACTGCGGCGCGCTGAAGAAGCGCCGCGGTTCGCAGCTTTCGACGATCTTGCCATGATCCATGAACACGATGCGATCGCCTACCTCGCGCGCGAAGCCCATTTCGTGCGTGACACATATCATCGTCATGCCGTCGCGCGCGAGCTGCATCATCGTATCGAGCACTTCCTTCACCATCTCGGGATCGAGCGCCGAGGTCGGCTCGTCGAACAGCATGATGCGCGGCTGCATGCACAGGCTGCGCGCGATCGCGACACGCTGCTTCTGTCCGCCCGACAACTGTCCCGGATACTTGTTCACATGCGCACCGAGTTTCACGCGTTCAAGGTAATGCATCGCGAGGGCCTCGGCTTCCTTCGCGGGCATTTTTTTCACCAGCCTGAGCGCGGCGGTGCAATTGCCGAGCGCGCTCAGATGCGGAAACAGATTGAAATGCTGAAACACCATGCCGACGTTGGCGCGCACGCGGCGAATATTGGCTGCGCGGCCATCGAGCGCGATGCCGTTGACGACGATCTCGCCCTTCTGATGATCCTCCAGCGCGTTGACGAGGCGGATGGTCGTCGACTTGCCCGAGCCGGACGGGCCGCACAGAATGAGCCGTTCACCCGGTTGTACGTCGAGATCGATGTTGTCGAGCACCTGGAATTCGCCGTACCACTTGGAGACGGCGCGCATCGAAATGATCTGTTCCATGCACAGCGCTCCTGTCAGATCTTCGCGGCGGGATTGTGATCCGGCGCGCCGCTCCAGTAGCCGGGAATCGATAGCGACTTCTCTGCGCGACGGAACAGATACGACAGTGCACCGCACATCACGAAGTAGATCGCGCCGACGAGCGAATACACCAGCAGCGAACGGAACGTCGCGCCGGCGAGCATCTGTCCCGCGCGCATGAGTTCGTACACGCTGATGACCGCGACGAGCGACGTGTCCTTCACGAGCACGAGCGCATAGTTGCCGAGCGCGGGAAAAATCGTGCGTAGCGCCTGCGGCATGACGATCACGCGCATGCGCTGCGCGCGCGTCATGCCGAGCGCGCGCGATGCCTCGAATTGCCCGTTGTCCACCGACTGAATGCCGCCGCGAAACAGCTCCGCGAGATAGGCGCCGAAGTTGAGCACGAGTCCGAGCACGCCCGCGACGAAGCCGGGAATCACCACGCCCAGCTCGGGCAGGCCGTAGTAGAGAAAGAAAAGCTGCACGAGCAGCGGTGTGCCGCGAATGATTTCGATGTACGCCTTCGCAGCCGAGCGCACCGGCGCGACCGACGACATGCGGCAGAAGCACACCGCCAGCCCGAGCGCGACCGACAGCAGCGAGGACGCCGCGAACAGTGCGAAGGTCCACCACGCGCCCTGCAACAGCGGCTCCAGATAGGTCTTGAGGATGTCGAGCGTCATGGCGGGCTCCGTCATCGGGGTTCGGGTCGGACGTCAGTGACTTTCCATGCTCGCCACGCCCCATTTGGCGAGGATCGTGTGCAGTTCGCCGTCCTGCTTCATTTTCGCGAGCGCATCGTTGACGGCGGCGAGCAGCGTCGGATTGTTCTTCTGCGTGCATGCGCCCACTTGCCACTGTTTCTGCGCGCGATACTCGGCGTCGAGCTTCACGCCCGGAATCGACTTCGCCTTGATCTGATACAGCACGCTCGGCGGATCGACCACGCCGAGATCGATGCGGCCCACGCGCACATCGGCCAGAAGCGAGAAGTAGTCCTGATACGTGGATACATCGGTGCCCGGCAGCGCCTTGATCATCTTGTACTGCACGCTGTCGACGAGCGTGCCGACCTTTGCGCCCTTGAAGTCCGTAAGCGAGCCGTAGTGCTTCCTGTCGCCATCGCGGACGACGACGCCTTCGCCCCAGCCGTAGATCGGCGCGCTGAAATCGACCACCTGCGCGCGCTCCTCGGTGATGAAGAGCGGTGCGGCCATCACGTCGGCGCGGCCGGACGTGAGGGTCGGGATCAGGCCGTCGAACGGCACGTCGGTGAGCTTCACCGATACGCCGAGGCGCTTGCCGATCGCATCGGCGACATCGACCATGATGCCTTTCATCGAGTTCGAAGCAGGATCGAGAAAGCCGTGCGGCGGACTCGACGCCGTCGTCACCACGTTCAGTGTCTTCGTCTGCATCACCTCGGCGAGCGTACGCGCACCCGCGGGCAATGCAATCAGGCTCGCGCAGGCCGCGGCGAGCAGAGGCAGCGATTTCAGACGTGTCATGGCGGGTCTCTTCGCAAGTAATTGAACGATGATCCTGCGTGCGGCTAACGGGTTTGCGGCAGCGATTGCGCGGCGAGCGCGCAGCATTCCAGCATGACGGTCGCGGCCAGGAAGGCGGTGGCCTCGCCGACGTCCTGCGCGGGCGAGACCGTGTTCACGTCGAAGGAGACGAAATTCATGCCCGCGAACGCGCGCAACAGCGCGATCCCTTCCTTCGGATTCAGGCCGCCCCATTCCGGCGTGCAGACGCCCGGCGCGCACGACGGATCGAAGATGTCCATGTCGAAGCACAGATAAACGGGCCGCGCGCCGATGCGCTCGCGGATTCGCGCGATGCAGCCATCCCGGTCTGCTTCGAATTCGGAGAACGGCACGACGTTGTAGCCGAGCGAGCGCCCGAATCCGAGCACGCCGTCCATGAAGGTCGTGCCGCGCGCGCCCACATGAAAGCTGGCGTGCGTATCGAGCAAGCCTTCCTCGGACGCGCGCGTGAAGGTGGTGGCCGTGTTGAAACCGTCGAGATCGTAGGTGTCGGTGTGCGCGTCGATATGCAACAGGACGAGATCCGGATGACGCCTCTTCACCGCGCGAAGTTGCGGCAGCGTCACCGCGCCGTCGCCGCCCATCGTGACCGGCGTCATGCCCGCGGCGAGCAGTTCGTCCATGGCTTGCTCGATCAGCGGATAACTGCGCGCGACATCGCCCGGATGACAGTCGACGTTCCCGGCATCGACAAGACGCAGCGCCTCGACCGGATTCGCGACGCGCCCTTGCGGATCGACGAAGAAAGGACGCAGCAGCCGGGACTGACGGCGGATCGCATCCGGACCTTCGCGCGAGCCGACGCGAAACGGATGCGTACCGCAATCGAACGGCACGCCGAGCACGCATGCGCGCGATGCGCCTTTGGCTGCGTCGGTTTTCATCGGCACGCCCATGAATGTGGCGGATGACATCGATCGCTCCTTTCGGTCCTGTGATCGAGATCATCATATTTCTGCATGTGTCATCACGCAAAGCGGGAAATAAAGATCGCTATGCGATACATGGACCATATCCCGGACCCTCGGAAAGGACTTTACAGCCGGAAATCGATCGAATAGCATCGAAGCGAACATACGTGTATCCAGTCTTACAGTTGTAAATTGAGCCGATCACGCACCGCGTGCGTCCAACGACAACGAGGAAGAACATGGAGTCGAACGAAGCCAGTGCGCTGTCTCAGCGCGACGCGCAGTTCCTTCTGCACCCGTTCACGAACGCCGTGAAAAACGCGCAGGAGGGCGGCAAGGTCGTGATGCGCGGGGAAGGCATCTATGTCATCGACGAACACGGGCAAAAGCACATCGAAGCGCTGTCGGGGCTGTGGTGCGTCGCGGTGGGCTTCAGCGAGCAGCGACTGATCGATGCAGCGACGCGGCAGTTGTCCGTGCTGCCGTTCTATCACGCGTTCGTGCAGCGCTCGCATCAGCCGCTGATCGATCTCGCCGAAAAGCTGATCGGCATGGCGCCCGTGCCGATGAGCAAGGTGTTCTTCACCAACTCGGGCTCGGAGGCGAACGACACCGCGATCAAGCTTCTCTGGTACTGGGCGAACGCGCTCGGCAAGCCGGAAAAGAAGAAGATCATCAGCCGCCAGCGTGCGTATCACGGCGTGACGATCGGCTCGGCGAGTCTCACCGGCATGCCGCACGTCCACGGCGGGTTCGATCTTCCGCTCGACGGCTTCCTGCATCTGACCGCGCCGCATTTCTACCGCGAAGGCAAAGCGGGCGAAACCGAGGATGCGTTCTCCACGCGTCTCGCCGATGAACTCGACACGCTGATCCAGCGCGAAGGCGCCGACACCATCGCGGCGATGTTCGCGGAGCCGCTGATGGGCGCGGGGGGCGTGATCGCGCCGCCTTCGGGCTATTGGAAGAAGATGCAGGCCGTCTTGCGCAAGCACGACATTCCGCTGGTCGCGGACGAAGTCATCTGTGGATTCGGACGGCTGGGCTGCATGTTCGGCTCGGAGTACTACGGCATGACGCCCGACATCATGATTCTCTCGAAGCAGTTGTCGTCGGCTTATCTGCCGATCTCCGCGCTGATGATCAACGAACGAATCTATCGCCCGGTCGCGCAGGAGAGCGAGCGCCGCATGACCTTCGGTCACGGCTTCACGGCAGGCGGACATCCGGTGGCGGCAGCGGTCGCGCTCGAGAATCTCGCGGTCATCGAGGAACGCGGACTCGTCGGGCGCGCGCGCGTGCTCGGCGAGCGCATGCACGCGCGGCTCGCCGAACTGGCGGCGCATCCGCTCGTCGGCGAGGTGCGCGGAGCCGGGCTGATCGGCGCGATCGAACTGGTGGCGTCGAAAGAGGACAAGAGCCCGCTGGAGATGCCGGGCAAGCTCGGCGCGCTCGCGTCCGAAGCGCTCGCGCGACGGCACGTCATCACGCGCAATATCGGCGATGCCATCGCGCTGTGTCCGCCGCTCATCATCAGCGAGAGCGAACTGGACGATCTGATGCAGCGCGTGAGCGCGGCGATCGACGACGTCGCGCGGCAAGTGAAACCATGACAGGAAACAGCATGCGCATTGAAACCCGCCTGCGGGAGATGGGCGTCGAACTGCCCCTGAAGGAAGTCGGGCCGTCGTACTACGGCACGAAGTACGGCAAGATGAAGCCGTACTATGAATACGGCCAGTTGCTGCTGCTTTCCGGGCAGACGGCCGGCATCGACGCGCAAGGCAATGCGCGCTTCCCCGGCCGCGTAGGCCGTTCGATTTCGGTGGACGATGCCCGTCAGGCCGCGCGTCAGACGGGCATCCACTGCGTCGCGGCGATCAAGAACGCAGTCGCCGATCTGGATCGGGTCGTCGGCTTCGCGCGCGTGCTGAACTTCGTCGCCTGCGATCCGGATTTCACCGAGCCGCATCTCGTCGCCAGCGCGATGACGGATTTTCTCGTCGATGTATTCGGCGAAGAGATCGCCGTTGCGCCGCGCGCGACCATCGGCGTGACGTCGCTCGCCGACGACTATTGCTTCGAGACCTGGGTCACCGTCGAGGTGGCGCCGCCTGCCGGGAGGCCGTGATGTCCGACCTGCTCGTACCGAAGGGCATCTCGCTCTCGGCCGAAGACGAAGCGTACCGCTTCATCGAAAGCGCCATCCGTGCGGGGCGTTATCGCGCGGGCGAGCGGCTCGTCGCCGAGGAGATCGCCGCCGAAATCGGCACGAGCCGCATGCCGGTGCGCGAAGCGTTTCGCCGGCTGTCGGCGGAGGGCCTGTTGCGCATCCGGCCGAATCGCGGCGTCATCGTGCGCGCGCTCGACGCCGATGAAATGCGCGAAGTGTTCGAGATTCGCGCCGTGCTCGAAGGGCTGGCGGCGCGCATGGCAGTGCCCAGGATCGATCGTCACAGCATCGCCAATCTCGAACAGCTGCTCGACCGCATGGAAAACGCCAACGCGGACCACGCGCTCTGGGTCACGTATCACCGCGATTTTCACGAGTATCTGACCGGTCTCGCGGGCATGCCGCGCCTGATGCGCCAGTTGTCCGGGCTGCATTCCGCGATCGAACCGTACATGCGCATCTGGCTGGAACACGCCGACAAACCGATGACATCGCGCGAGGATCACGGCGGTCTCATCGAGGTGCTTCAAGGCGGCGATCCGAAACGCGTCGAAGACGCCGTGCGCGAGCACGTGCGCGCGACCATTCCGGCGCTCGTCGAATTCGTGACTTCGTAATCGCATGGATGCCCGAGGATCAACGAGATGAGAAATTTCGAAGCGCCGGGACGTTCCCTCGTCATGGCGAAAGACGGCATGGCGGCGACCTCGCACCCGGCGGCGTCCTATGCGGCCATCCGCATTCTCGAAGCGGGTGGCAATGCGATGGACGCAGCGGTGGCGGCGTGCGCGGTGCAGTGCGTGGTCGAGCCGGGATCGACGGGAATCGGCGGCGACTGCTTCGCGCTGTATTCGAAGCGCGGCGCGGACGACATCATCGCGTTCAACGGTTCCGGATGGGCGCCGCAGGCGGCGAGCGTGGAAGCGTTGCGCGCGCTCGGCGTGGCCGAGATCGCGCGTCAGTCGCCACATGCGGTCACGGTGCCGGGCGCGGTCGATGCGTGGGCGACGCTCGTCGCGGATCACGGTTCGATGCCGCTCGGAAGGCTTCTGGCTTCGGCCGTCGCGCTCGCGCGGGATGGCTACGCGGTCGCGCCGCGCGCGGCGTCGGACTGGGCGAAGCAGCGCGACGTGCTCGCAAGCGATGCGGTGAGCCGCGCGCGCATGCTGACGGACGGCCAACCGCCCAACGCCGGCGCCCTGCACAGGCAGCCGGAACTGGCGCGGGCGCTCGAGATCATCGGCGAGCGAGGGCGCGATGCGTTCTATCGCGGACCGGTCGCGCGCGATATCGTCGAATGTCTGCGAGGTCATGGCGGCCTGCATACGCTGGACGATTTCGCGCGTTATCGCGGCGAATACGTGCAGCCGATCAAGGCGAGCTTTCGCGGGCATGAGATCCACGAATGTCCGCCCAACGGGCAGGGCGTCATCGCGCTCCTGATCCTGAAGATTCTCGAAGGCTATGCGGCGGACGGCGATCCGTTGAGCGCGCAGCGTCTGCATCGCGAGATCGAGGCGACGCGTCTCGCTTATTCGATTCGCGATGCCTCGCTCTGCGATCCGCGCGCGGGCGGCGAGATGAATGTCGATGAACTGCTGTCGGACGCGCACGCCGCCGCGCTGCGCGCGAAGATCGATGCAACGGAAGCACGCCACGCGATGGCGCCATCGCCCGCGGCGGAGCACAAGGACACGGTGTACATCTGCGTCGTCGACAAGGATCGCAATTGCGCGAGCTTCATCAACTCGCTGTTTCATCCGTTCGGCTCGGGCATCATGTCGCCGGAATTCGGCGTGATGCTGCACAACCGCGGCCAGAGCTTTTCGATGCAGCCGGGTCATCCGAACGCCATCGCGCCGCACATGCGCCCGATGCACACGATCATTCCCGGCATGATCACGCGCGACGGCAAGGTGCAAACCGTGTTCGGCGTGATGGGCGGGCACTATCAGGCGATGGGCCACGCGCACTTCGTCTCGAAGGTGCTCGACTACGGTCTCGACATGCAGACGGCGCTCGACTTGCCGCGCGTGTTTCCGGTGCCGGGAACGGCTCGCGTCGAAGCCGAAGGCACCTTGCCCGACGAGATCAGACGCGCATTGACGGAACGCGGATTCGAGCTCGTGCCGCCGAGCTGGGCGATCGGCGGCGGTCAGGCGATTTCCATCGACTGGGAGAACGGCACGCTGACTGGCGCTTCGGATCATCGGAAAGACGGCTGCGCGCTCGGTCTCTGAGCGCGCGCCACGTGATGCGCTACGTCGCGCGTTCGAAGCCGTAGACCTCGGCCGCGTTGTCGACCATGATGCGCGCCGCGGTTTGCGCGTTGCCGCACCATTGCATGAACAGGTCGATGAGATGACCGTCGTCGGGCGGCGCGGCGGGCTTGGTCGGATGCGGCCAGTTGGTTGCGAAGAGGCATCGCTCGGGCGCGGTATCGATCAGCTTTCTCGCCAGCACCGCGACGTCCGCGTAATCCGGCGCGCCTTCGAGCGAGGTCTCGTACACGCCCGATGTCTTGACCCACGTGTTGCCGCGATCGACGAGTTCGAGCAGCGTGCGAAAGCCCGCGTGGGTCGGCTCGACCGGCGCGAGGAACTTGCCGTTGTGATCGATGACGAGCCGGCACGGCAGCGCGCGGAGCACCGCTGCGTGATCGGCGAGCGATCGGCCATCGGTTTGCAGCTGGACGTGCCAGCCGAACCTGGCGACGCGCGCGGCGAGTCCGGGCAGGCAGTCCCACGGCAATGCGCCGCCGGACAGCATGAAGAAGCGCACGCCGCGCACGCCGAGCGCCGTGAGTCTTTCGAGTTCCGCATCCGGCACGTCCGGCGGGACCACGGCGACGCCGCGTCCGTTCTCGCCGAGCGCGGCCATGGCGGCGAGCGTCGGCGCATTGTCGAAGCCATATACCGAGGGTTGCACCACGACCGCGCGCGCGAGTCCCAGCTGCTTTTGCACCTGCAAATAGTTGTCGATGCTGCCATGCGGCACGGGTGGAAACGCGGCGGCCGCGTCCGTCGGACGTTCGGACGGCGCGAAATACGCGTGCATGTGGCAATCTGTGGCGCCGGCGGGCGGCCTGGTTGCGGGCGCGGACGGGTGGCGGATATCGCGCATCGTCATGCGTCGCTGTGCGCCAATCGCGCCGTACGATGCGCATCGCGCGAATTCACGGCCAGCGCCACGGGCCGGCCCGCGAGTAGATCGCGCACCTGACGCACCGTTTCGACCGCCTGATAATCCGACGCTTCCGGCGTGAGCCCGGCCACATGCGGCGTGGCGACGACATTCGGCAGACGCGCGATGGCGGGATTCGGCTGCTCGTCCTTGCCGCGTCCGACATCGAGCCCCGCGCCCGCGATGCGCCCGGACCTGAGCGCGGCTTCGAGCGCCGCTTCGTCGACCAGCACGCCGCGCGAAACGTTGATGAAGAACGCGTCGCGACGCATCTGCGCGAAAGCGCGCTCGTCGAACAGGTTGGTGGTCTCCGGCGTCGCATAGGCCGCGCAGACGACGAAATGCGCTTCGCTCAGCAGTTCGGACAGGCCCGTCTGAGTCACCGCGCCATGATGAATCTCGACATACGGATCGTTGACGAGCACGCGCATGCCGAACGCTATCGCCAGATCGACGATGCGCCGCCCGATCGCGCCGTAGCCCACCACGCCGATGGTGCTGCCGTAGAGCTGCCGGCCGAGCACCATCGGATGATCGGCGAGGCCGTCCTTGTAGCTCGACGCGCTCTCGCTGATCTTGCGCGCGAGATCGATCATCAGGCCGAGCGCGAGCTCGGACACGGCTTGCGCATAACCCGCGCTGCAACGCACGACGAGAATGCCGTTGCGCGAGGCCGCCGCGACGTCGACGTTGCGGATATCGACCGCGCAGCGCAGATACGCGGCGAGCTTCGGCAGACGATCGAAGACCTCCGCCGTGCCGGGCGCGAGCCGGTCGGAAATGACGATATCGCAGTCCTGCGCGGCTTCGACGAGCGCATCGCCGCGCAAGGGCTCGTCGGTGCCGTTCATCTTCACGTCGACGAATTCGCGCAGCCGCTCGACCGCGCGCGCGCTGTAGAAGTTGTCGAGCAGATCCCTGTTATGGGTGATGAGCACGCGTGTCACGCCAAACCTCCAGACAGGTGTGCGGGCAGCCGCGCGGCGACCCAGCTGTTCATCGTGTGCACCACGTCGTCGCGCGACGACAGCACGCCCGGCTTGTACAGCACGGAACTCACACCGCGCTGCTGTCTTTCGAGAATGGCGACGTCCTCGCGCGCGACGGCTTCCCAGCGTTCGAAGTACGGACGCGCGCGCTCGTCGAAGTCCGGCATCTCCGTGTAGGCGCGCGGAAAACAGCCGCCCACGCTCAGCACCGAACGGTCCGCGGCGACGGGATGGACCGCGAGCCACCACATGCAGTCCTGCGCGAACACGAGCTGCGTGAGCGGTTCGATCAGCGTGAAGAACGTGCCTTTGCGCGCGATGTCGCTCAAGCCTTCGATCTGCGGAAAGGGTGGCGGGGCGCTCTTGTCGAGCACGGCGGTCGAGACGTCGGACTGCACCTGGATCGCGTGCCAGTTCGGGCCGCCGGGAAACGTGAGACTGATTTGCGCGCCGACCGTGCGCGCATGCACGAGGCCCGTGTGGTACGTCTCCATCGCGTTTTCGAGCAGCATCTTCCAGTTGCACGCGGCGGGAAGATCGACACGAAACACGCAGCGCATCTCCTCCACGCGATGCGATGCGAACAGCTCGGGATACGTGCCGAGATGCGTCTCGAGATCGTCGGCGGCGTCGTCGAAGTTGAGAAAGAGGTTGCCTTTCCACTCGCGCATGCGCACCGGAATCAAGCCTTCGGCGGCCGGATCGAAACCCGGTACGTCCTGCGTGCCCGGCGCGCGCAGCAAGGTGCCGTCGAGCCGGTACGACCACGCATGATACGGGCACACGATGCTGCGCTTCGCACCGCAGCCTTCGAGCAGTTGCGCCCCGCGATGACGGCAGGTATTCGCGAACGCATGCAGTTCGCCGTTGTCGTCGCGCGTGAGCACGACGGGACCGCCCGCGGTGTCGATCGCGCGATAGCTGCCCGGCGTGCGCAGTTCGTCCGCGCGCCCGACGAAGAACCAGTGCCTGAGAAAAATATGCTCGCGCTCGGCATCGAACACTTCGCGCGAGGTATAGAAGCTGCCCGGCATGCTGCGCGCCTGGCCAAGCGATTTTCCCGACCAGATGAACGGCGCCGGGCGTTGCGTGATGTCGGAATGCATGGTGTTGTCCTTCGTGCGCGCGATTTATTTCTGCTGGCCGGCGAGCGCGAACTTGCCGTCGTGCGCCGTGAAGAAATAGAGCGTGCCCTTGCGATCGCCGCTCTTTTCGAACGCGACCGGTCCTGTCACGCCGGTGACGTTTACGCTCGAGAGCGCCGCGTTGACCGAATCGCGCGTGACCGGGCCCTTGGCCTTCGCCGCCTTCACCGCGTTGCCGATGGCAAGCCCCGCGTCGTAGCCGAGTGCCGCCCAGCTATCGGGCGCCTGACCGTATTTCGCCGTGAACGCCTTGACGAACGCGGCGCTTTGCGACGACGAATGCGACGAAGCATCCGGATCGAACATGCCATAGAGCGTCATGCCGTCGACCGCGTTGTTGGACAGGCTGATGAGTTGCGGCGACAGCGAGCCGTCCGTGCCGAGAATCTTCGCGTCGATGCCGAGCGCCTTCGCCTGCGTGACGATCTGCGCGGCCTCCGTATAGAAGCCGCCGATGAAGAGGCCATCCGGATGCGCGGCCTTCACCTTGGTCAGGATCGTGCGGAAATCCTTGGTGCCGAGCACATAACCGCCTTCGCCGACGATCTTCCCGCCTGCCTCCTGATAGGCCGACTTGAACGCGCCGTTCACGCCGAGACCGTAGTCGTCCTGCTGATAAAGCGTGTAGACGGTTTTGACATGCAGCTGATTGGCGGTGTACTGGCCCATCATCTTGCCCTGAATGGCATCGGTCAGGACCACGCGGCGAAACCACGGGCTCGCGTTGGAGAGCTGAGGGCTCGTGACCGCCGTGCCGATCGTCGGCATCTTGCACTTCTTGTAGAGCGGCACGGCGGCGAGCGCGATCGAGCTGAACGTATAGCCCACGACCGCCACGGTATTGTCGTCGCCGCAGAAGCGGTTTGCGGCGAGCACGCCATCGTTCGGCTGGCCATGATCGTCGACGGTATCGACCTCGATCTTCGGGCCGCCTTGCGCGTTGATATCCGCAATGGCGAGATCGAATCCTTTCTTGCCGCTCACGCCGTAGGTGGCGAAGTCGCCGGTGAGCGTGCCGGTGAAGGCGACGTGAACCGCGTCGTCCGCCCAGGCCGGCGACGCGGCGAGCGCAAGCGCCAGCGTGGCGGGGCATAGTATGGGACACAGCTTGCGAAGAACGTTCATGATCGTTTCCCCTAGAGTGTGAATGATCGATGCATCACGTCAACTCAGATAGAACGCCTTGAGCGACGCCTCGGTGACGCTCGCGCCGGCCTGACGGCTGACCACTTCGCCGACCCGCATCGCATAGACGTGATCGGCCATCCGGATGGCTTCGACGGTGTTCTGCTCGACGAGCAGAATCGGGATGCGCTTCTCGCGGATCTTCTGCAACGTTTCCAGCACGACGCCGATCATGCGCGGTGAGAGGCCCATCGTAGGTTCGTCGAGTATGAGCAGGGCGGGGCGCGACATCATCGCGCGCGCGATCGCGAGCATCTGCTGCTCGCCGCCGGAAAGCGTGCCCGCCGCCTGTCGTCTGCGTTCATGAAGAATCGGGAAGAGCGTGAACATGCCGTCCATGTCGCGCTTCTTTTCCCGGCGGTCGTGACGCAGATACGCGCCGAGTTGCAGATTCTCCTCGACGCTCAGGCCAGCGAACACGCGGCGTCCTTCGGGAACATGTGCGATGCCCGCTTTCACGCGCTGATCGGGCGCGAGATCGTCGATGGCCTTGCCGCGAAAGCGCACGCTGCCGATCGCGCCGCGATGCAGGCCCGAAATCGCCTGCAGCGTGCTCGTCTTGCCCGCGCCATTGCTGCCGACGAGACTGACCACTTCGCCGTCGCAGACATCGAAGGACACGCCGCGCACGGCCTTCACGCCGCCGTAGGAGACCGACAGGTCGCGGACTTCGAGTAGCGGCGCGCTCATGTGCGTTTGCCCAGATAGGCGGACTGCACGTCGTCGTGGGCAAGCACGGCCTGCGGTGTGCCCTCGATCAGCTTGCTGCCGAAATGAAGCACGGTGACGCGATCGGCGAGATTGCGGATCACGTCCATGTCGTGCTCGATGAGCAGAATCGCGACGCCTTGCGCGCGAATCTGCCGGATCAGTTCACTCAACTCCAGCTTCTCGCTGACGTTCATGCCCGCGAGCGGTTCGTCGAGCAGCAGCACGCGCGGTTGTGCGATGAGCGCGCGCGCCAGCTCCACGCGGCGCTGATGTCCGTACGACAACGCGCTCGCCTGCTTGGTGGCGGCATGTGCGCCGAGTCCGACGAATTCGATCAGCCGATGCGCATCCGCGACGGCCGCCTTCTCCTGCTCACGCGCCTTCTTCGTGCGCAGCAGCGCCGCGAGCGCGCCTCCGTCGAAGCGGCTGTGCGCGCCGACGAGCACGGTTTCCAGCACGTTCATCGAACCGAACAGCCGTGTGTTCTGGAATGTGCGTCCGAGTCCGGCGCGCGCGAGCGTGTGCGAGCGCCAGTGCGGCGAACTCGCGCCGTTGATCCAGACCTGACCTGCGCTCGGCCGCACGAAACCCGACAGCGCATTGACGACCGTGGTCTTGCCCGCGCCGTTCGGCCCGATGAGCGCGTGGATCTCGTGCTCCTGAACGTCGAGATCGAGTTGCTTCACGGCGGTCAGCCCACCGAACGTGACGGTCAGCCCCTGCGCGCGCAACGGCAGACCGACGCCGCCTTGCGTCGCGGCGCGCGTGGCACCGGCGTGAGCGTGCGCGGTGTCGATGTTCATGGCGAGGGATGGGCCTCTGGCGTTCGTCATGCGTCACTCCATCGTCAGGCGAAGACGCGCTTTCGCGGCGATGCCTTCGGGGCGAAACAGCATCAGCGCGACGAGCAGCACGCCGAGCAGCACGTAGCGGGACTCGGGATAAGCAGACACAAAAGGGATCTTCAGTGAGAGTTGCAGGAAGACGATCCAGATCGCCGCGCCGATGAACGGACCGACCAGCGTGCCGAGACCGCCCAGCACGATCAGCATCAGCACGAGAATGTTCTCGAAGAGCGTGAAGCTCGCCGGGCTCACGTACTGCTGCAGATGCGCGTAGAACACGCCCACCATGCCGCCGACGAAACCGCTGCACGCGTAGGCGAGCAGCTTGAAGCGCGTGCCCGCGACGCCCATCATTTCGGCGGCGTCCTCGTCCTCGCGCAACGCGACCCATGCGCGGCCGACATACGAGCGCGACAATCGCGCGACCCCGAACAGCACGATGGCGCTCAGGCCGAGAGCGAAAAAGAACTGCGTGCGCGGCTCGTCGAAGCTCACGCCGAAGAACTGCGGGGAGGGAATGCCGCGCACGCCCATTGGCCCGTTGGTCACGGAGATCCAGTTGGTCGCGACGATGCGTACGATCTCGCCGAAGCCGAGTGTCATGATCGCGAGATAGTCGCCGCGCACGCGCAAGGTCGGATAGCCGAGTATCGCGCCGAGCAGCGCGGCGAGCAGTCCGCCCACGAGCAGGTTCGGATAGAAGAGCCACCAGATCGATGCAGTGTCGACGCCGAAGTGGTTCTGCATGACGCTGATGAAGATGAGCGACGAGAAATACGCGCCGATCCCGAAGAACGCGACAAAGCCGAGATCGAGCAGACCGGCCAGCCCGACGACGATGTTCAGCCCGCTCGCGAGCATGCCGTAGACGAGCACCATCACGAGAATGCTCAGCCAGTAGTCGGAGCGAATGGCGAGACCGAGCGCGACCGCGACCGCCAGCGCGCCGATCGCGACGCGCTTCTCGCCGTAGCGTCCGAGCGCGGCGAACGCGCGATCGAGCGAGCCGAACGCTTGCGCCAGCGCCCGGCCGCGTTTCGCGTCGCGGCTCGACATCAGGCTCCCGCGCGCGCTCACGTTGAGATCCGCGCGGCCGAGCAGCCCTTGCGGGCGCACGAGAAGCAGCAGCACGAGCAGCGCGAAACTGAGTGCGTCCTGATACACGGAGCCATCGGGCAGATAGCCCGCGCACAGCGATTCCACGACGCCGAGAATCACGCCGCCGAGCGCCGCGCCCGGAATGCTGCCGATGCCACCGAGCACCGCCGCGGTCAGCGCTTTCAGTCCGGGCACGAAGCCCATCGTCGGGCTGACGAACTGAAACGACTGCGCGTAGAGAATGCCGGCGAACGCCGCGAGCGCGGAGCCGAGCACGAACGCGGCGCAGATGATGCGGTTCACGGGAATGCCGACCAGATACGCGGCCGTCGCATCCTGCGCGGCGGCGCGCATCGCGCGTCCGAGCGAGGTTGCGGAGACGAAGAACTGCACGCCGAGCATCGCGACGATTGCGCAGCCGAACACCGCGAGTTCCGATGGCGTCACCGTCAGATCGGCGCCCAGCGACAGCGACGGCAAACCTCCGACCGGCAGCGGCGGAAAGCGCAGGGATGTCGGTCCCCATACGGTCTGCGCGACGCTCTGCAGCAGCACGGATATCGCGATCGATGTGATGAGCGGCGCGAGTCGCGGTGCATTGCGCAATGGCCGATACGCGACCACGTCGATCAGTGCGCCGAGTGCGGCGACACCGGCGATCGCGAGCGGGGCGGCGATATAGAAGCCGAGCGCGGGCATCGGCACCTGAATGCCGAAGAGCGCTATCTCTTTTGCCATCAGCGTCAGCGTGAGGAATCCGCCGAGCATGAACAGTTCGCCGAACGCGAAATTCACGAGCCTGACGACGCCATAGACCAGCGTATAGGCGACGGCGGCGAGCGCGTAGATCGAGCCGATCACCAGACCATTGAGCAGCAGTTGTTCCAAATACGCCATGACGTTCGTTTTCTCCATGCGTCGGTGAGGCAGGGAAACGTGTTTGGATTACCGTAGCACTTCCAAAAAAAGAACAAAAAGCTATTTCGGATAACGAATCAATGTCTTTAGCGTACGAGTTCAACGAGTGGCCCGATCGTCGCGCGAACATGCTCTCGCACGATCTGCTCGACGGCTGCGCGGTCGCCGCTTTCGACCGCGGTCATGATCTCTTCATGAAACTGGCGAGACGTCATCGGCTTGTCTCCGTGTTCGAGCCAGATGCGCATGTATGGCTCGATAATCGAATGCAGGCTCGATATCTGCCGTTGCAGACGGGGCATGGCCGCGAGCTCGCTCAGATACTCGTGAAACTCGCGATGACGCGTGACCCATTCGGAGGCGTCGTCGCTGACGCTTTCCATGCGCTCCAGTAGATGACGCAGCGTTGCCATCTCCTTCTTCGTCATGCGCGTCGCCGCGATGCCGGCGGCAAGACCTTCCAGCACCGCGCGAGTTTCGAAAACCTCATGCATTTCAGCGGCGTCGAGCCCGCGCACGATCGCGCCGCGATTGGCGCGGATCAGCAATAGCCCCTCGGCGGCGAGTCGTCGGAATGCTTCGCGTACCGGCATGCGGCTCGTACCGACATCGCCGGCGATTTCCTCCGCGATGAGCCGCTGACCCGCGCGATATCGGCCGCTCCGGATGGCCTGCTCGATGTACCGATACGCTTCGTCTTCCGCCGACAGGCCGTGGACTCCATGCCATTCCGCCATGCAGCCTCCTGGATCAGGCCGTAATGATTGTAAGACTGTATCCATGCATGAATGGATGAACCTTAGCTCAATCAAAAACGGATGTCACTATTGGGGTTTTTACTGGTGGCTTCGGTCCGCCTTTGTCAGCGGCTCGGGAGCCTCGACATGTTTCGGCGCGTGCGATGGCGCAAAGGCATCGGCCTTGGCGCTACAGTTGAGGCGCGACGCACGAACCGCCTGCGATCGCGCGGATGCGCTTTCTTTGTGCGCGGGCGCCCGAGGCGGTCCGTCTGAAGCGCGGATGAGTCGCTGAAGCAGCATCTCGGCCATCCGCTTGCCAGCGCGATGCGTCTCCGCCGAGAACGTCGTAAGGGCGGGATGCACATATCTTCCGATCGGATGATTGTCTCCGCCGATGACGCCGACATCACGTCCCGGCATCTTTCCGGTTTCCGCGATGCCGCGCAGCGCGCCCAGTGCGATGAATCGTGCGCAGCCGGCGCGTCCGACGACTTGATGATCGATATCGACGAACGGAAATGTGCCAGACGTCTCGCTGCGACCAAAGGCAACGAAGGGAATGTCGCGTTCGAGCAGGTAGGCGATACGCTCATCTTGGCGCCGCGTGCGGCCGAAAAGCAGCGCATCCACGCGCTGCCGCTCAATGAGACGCCTGAATACGTCGAGCTCCGTTTCGACGCTGCGCGCAGCCGCAACGATCACCTGATAGCCGGTGTTGTCCATCGTATCGTTCACGCCCATCAGCATGTCCAGAAAAAACGGATGGGCAAACGACGTCTGCGGCGGGGACACGACGAACGCGATCGTATCCGCCGATTGCCGTCGCAGACGGCGCGCGGCCGGGTCCGGCGAAAACCCATGCAGCTCCGCAGCGGCGAGCACGCGCTTGCGCGTCTCGGTGCTGACGGACAACTTCAGCTTTGCTGCGAATTGCCAGTCTGGTGACTATTGCCCCCACCGCAACCCGGCCAGTGCTTGTCGAGTTGTCCCAGCCTCAACGGCAACGTGAGAACAAAGAGGCCGTAAAGTCCTAGTCTCAAGTTGGCGAGCGCCACCATCAATGCATCTGCGGCAGATCGTTTTCCCGACCGTGTCCTTCTCGAGTCGAAGCAATTAAGCTCCCTGCCAACCTACGCTTGATCGTCCTTCCCAGCCCTTCGTCTCGGCCAGGAATGCATCCATCTCCTGCCAGAATTGATCGGAAAGGCTTTCAGAGAGACGGGCGAAGGACTCGTTGAATTCATCTGCGGTCTTTGCGCCGAAAACGATAGTGCTTACCGCCGAATGCCGCAGGGGAAAGAGCAGGGCAGCGGTAGCCAGGCAGACGTGATGGCGCTGGCAAATACGTTCCAGTCCTTCCGTTTGCAACAGGGCCGGCCGCGTCGCGGGCCGCATGTTATAGAAGGCGTCGGGACGCGAACCGGTCGCGAGAATGCCCGAGTTGAATGGCGACGCCGCGATCCAGGCAATGCCATTCTCGACGCAGTGCTCCAGCAATGCAGTGCTGCCCGTGCGAAGCAACGAGTACTCTCCCGCCGGCATGACGACATCGACGCTGGCCAGTTCGGCGAAGTCCAGACAGGCCTGCCAGTCCATGCTGGCGACACCTATCGCGCCGACCACTTTCTCCTCCTTGAGTCGCTGCAAGGCGGGAAACGCACCTTCGACGGCGGTCATTAGTTCGTCGCGATACGCCGTTTGGGCAAAACCTGGATCGAGATCGTGAATAAAAACAGCATCGAGACGATCAACCTTGAGCCGCGACAGGCTGCGCTCGACCGATCGGAGCGTCGCATCGTACGTGTAGTCCAGGTAGAAGTCGCTACCACCTGGCAAGGAGCTTGCACCAGGCTGGCTCAAGTACCTTCCGAGTTTGGTCGATACATACAACTCGTCTCGCGGATACTCAGCCAGCGCCGCGCCAAGCCGCTGCTCGCTTTCACCGCCAAGATAAGCCGCCGAGGTATCAAAATATCGAACGCCGCTCGCCCACGCGGCATGAATCATATCGAAGAACGCCTGCTCGCCCGCGGCGTTCGCGAGGCTGCCGGCTCCGACTCCCACGCGAGGAAACTGAACGGTTCCATTCGGCACTGCAATTCTCGCGTTCATTAACTTCGGTATCCTTTATAAAGTATTCAGATAATTGCAATCAATTTTGTGGCGACCACAAAACACCGGCCGCCGAGCCTACCTGGTATGTTCGTTCGCGGCGATGTAATCGCGGCGCACGCGTTCCGCGGAGGCCTTGAGAACGGCGACGGCCCGCGCGCCGACACGTTCCGAATATCGCACCGAGGGAATCGCGACGTTCAGCGATCCGAGCGGAAAGCCCGACGATGACAACACCGGCACGCCCACGCCGACGATGCCCTGCGTGTATTCGTCCATCGAATAGGCGACCCCGGTCTGTCGGATGGTTTCGATCTGTGCGAGCAGCGCCTTCTTTGCTGTGATCGTCTTAGGCGTGATGGCTTGTAACTTCACGGTCTTGATGTATTCGCTGCGCATCTGATCCGGAAGAAACGCGAGAATCACCTTTCCACCCGACACAGCATAGAGCGGCGCAAGATCGCCAAGTCGCAGATGCGACACCAACCGTTGCGGACTGGTCACCGTCGCAACGACTTCCACCTTGTCGCCCTTGAGCTGATTAAGCGCGCACGACTCCAGCGTCTGTTGTGTAATCTCTGCCAGCACCGGTTGCGCGCAGCTGACGAGCGAACGGCTATGGGTGGATTGCTGGGAAAGCCGGATCAGCGCTTCGCCGAGGCGATAACCCTTGGTGACAGGGACGAATTCGACAAAGCCACGAGCCGTAAGATTCTTGAGCAGCTTGGTCAGCGAACTCTTCGGTATGTCCAGCGCTTCAGCGATTTCCGCATGGGACATCTCGCGTCCCCATCGCGCGAGCAACTCGATCACGTCGAGCACGCGATCCGCCGACTTCACCACACCATTCGATTCGTCTTCCAACAGCATATCCAGCTCCTGTTTACCTATGGAAACACCTTTGCGTCATGATACTGGACCAGCAAGGAACGTCCGCATGCGCGCATGGATGTGTCTCGCCTGTTCGTCGAACGGCAGGCCACGGAGCGCGAGCGTCGGCGCCTCGACCGCGAGTGGAAGATCGGACCGCAGTTTCGACAGCAGTTCGCGCAGCGGCAATTCACCATCCCCGGGCAGCAGCCGCGCCGTTCTCGCTTCTTTTCTCCGCGCTTCGAGAGACTGCGGTGCGGCGCTCGGTGCATCGCAAATCTGGATGTATTCGATCAGCGCCGGGTCGATCGCATCGATCTGCTCGCACGTCGCGCCCGAACGGAAGAATTGCAATGCGTCAATGAGTATCCGCGCGTTCGGCTGTCCGCTCGATCGGACGAGATCGAGCGCGTCTGCGGGCGTACTGATCGTGCAGTACGTGATCGCTTCGAGTCCGACCGAAAGGCCGAAACCGTCCGCCGCTTCGCAGAGACGGCCGAAGTTGTCTCGCAGGCGAGCGCGTTCGGTGTCGTTGCCGACGCAGAGCACGTGCCGCGCACCGAGCGTACGACCCGCTTCGAGTGCGGGCAGTAGTGACGCGACATCCGTCTGCGGACTCAGCCAGATGGCTTCGATGTCCAGGAGCCTGACACCGGTTGCGTCGAGTCGCGCGTGTAGCTCGCGGATGAGTGCGGGATTGTTCGCGACGTCCACGATCGCATCCGTAGCGGTAGGCGCGATCAGCCGCAAGCCGCAATACTCGAATCCCGCAGCGGCTGCCGCATCGACGAGTTGCAGCGGATGCGCGTCGAGGATGGTCAGATGATGCAGCGATAGTTCATGCATGAGAACGCGTCCGTAACAGTAAAAATGGCTCAAGGCGCACAGCGATCAGTTCTGCGGCGGAAGCACGAAATCATAGGCAAGCAGGGCGGTCGGAACATCGACGCGGTGACCGGCCGGACTCAGGCCCGGTGCGAGCGGCACCAGCGGCTCGATCAGTGCGTCCTTCACGCCGAACACGACGTCAGAATCCAGGTAGACGTCGCCGCTCACGAACACATGCGTAACGAGCGTCTGGAAGCCGGGAGCACTCACGCGAAAGTGCACGTGAGCCGGACGGTACGGATGCCGCCCCTGCGCATCGAGCATGCGGCCAACCGGGCCGTCGTTCGGAATCGGATAGGCCGCGGGCACGATCGACCGATACCAGAATGAGCCATTCGAATCGGTCAGGAAGCGCGCGCGCATGTGCAACTCCGCCTTGCCCGCCGCCTTCTGCACGTCATAGAAGCCGTGGCTGTCCGCGTGCCACGTCTCGACCAGTGCGCCCGCGATCGGATCTCCGCGCAGATCGCGTACGGTGCCTTCCACCAGCAGAGGGTCTCCCGGCTCGCCATCTGCGATCGAAGTACCCAGGGGCAGCGTATCCGCTTCTTCGACATAGAACGGACCGAGCACGGTGGTCTGCGTTGCGTCGCCCGGATAGCGATGATTGATCGCGTCCACCAGCATCGATACACCGAGCGTGTCGGACAACAGAATGAACTCCTGCCGGGCGTCGGTGCACATCTGCCCAGTCTGCGTAAGAAAGCGAATCGCAGCGGCCCATTCGTCTTCGGTTGGCTCGATCTCCTTCACGAACGCGTGCAGATGACGAACCAGCGCGTCGCTGATCTGGTGCACGCGTTGGCTCTTGCTTCCCGCAAGACGCTCGATGACCGCTGCAGTGATGTTGTCTTCGTTGAAATTGCGCATCGCGTTTTCCTCACAGCGCATCGGGTTGTGGTGCTGCGCCGCGCCATGCCCGTTCCAGCATTGCCCTGATCGAGTCATGGTCCGGCGTGCGCGGATTCGCGTAGGTCTCTCGGAGCACCAGTTCGGCCGCACGCCCGATACCTTCGTGCGGCATGCCGATCTCGGCAAGGGACCTGGGAACATGCAGCCTGGTCCCGAGCGCGTGCAGTCCAGTCCAAGCGTCATCGGCGCCGAGCGCGCGTGCGATGCGGCGCATTGCGTGCGGTGCCGCGCCAGCCTGGTAGGCGACGACGTGCGCGAGCATGATCGCATGCGTGTCGGCGTGCGGCAGATCGAAAGTGCCGCCCAGCACGTGACACACCTTATGATGCAGCGCCATGCCGACGGAGCCGAGGCAGGTTCCGCACAACCACGCGCCGTATTGGGCGCGGCTGCGCGCGTCACGACTGGCGGGATTGGCGAGAATCTCGGGCAGCGCGGCGGCGAGGGCTGCGATACCCTGTTCAGCCATGATCGATGTGACCGGATTGGCGTCTACGGCATAGAGCGCTTCCACCGCGTGAGCCATCGCGTTCAGACCGCTCATCGCCGACAGGCGCGCGGGCAGCGTCAGGGTGAGGTCGACATCGTAGATCACGGCCTCCGGCAACACGTCGAGCGTACGACGCGTACGCTTCTCGCCGTCCTGCGTTTCGCCGATGATCGGTGTGACTTCAGACCCAGCGTACGTAGTGGGCAGCGCGATTTGCGGCAGGCCGGTGCGCAGTGCAAGCGCTTTCGCGAGGCCGATCGCCGAGCCGCCGCCGACAGCGATCAGGGAGTCGGCGCCAGTCCCCTGAGCGACGGCGAGCGCACGCGATGTCACGTTCCACGGCGTGTGCATCGCGGCCTCGGAGAAGACGTGCGCGCGTGCCTCGGAGAACAATGACGCGATGGCGTCAGCCAAATCCTTCTGCTCCGGCGTGGAGATGATCAACGGACGCGTGCAGCCCAGTTGCCGGGCGAGTTCGGGCGTTTCCCGACGCCTGCCCGCGCCGAACAGCACGCGCGCCGGCAGCGCGCGGAATTCGAAGCGCATCGGCGAGACGTCCTCCATCACAGCGCCCCGTTTTGCAGATACTGACGGCCGCGCGCATAGAGCGCTTCGACCTCCGGGCCCGTCAGCGCCGGCATGTCGCGTTTGACCTTGTAGCCGATGCGGGTCTGCATATACGCGAGATGCCGGTAGCCGGCCGGAAACTCGCCCAGCAGCGCCGCATCGAGAACGGGACGGGCGTCCGGCTCGACCGGATCCAGACGATCCTTTTCGTAAATGGGCTGACGAAGCAACAGCAGCCATCGGTCTTCGACCTTCTCGAAGAAGTCGTAGAAGCGGCCAGTGCACACGACGTCGCATAACGTGCCTTCGACTTCTCCACGCTGCGAAATGGTCATCTTGGTCTGGGCGACGGCACGCGAGCCACTCACTTCGATCGACGTGCCGCCCAAAAAATGCAGGATGCTCACGCCATTCGCCCAACCGGCCTTCGTCACTTCGATGAACTCGCGACCGCTACCCTGAAACCACGTCGCCATCATACGGCCGTCCGGATGCCAGAGCGTCGCGAAACGCTCCCAGTCTCCCGCATCTCGCCATACCGCCCAGTTTTCGATCGTCTCACGGATAGTCAATCGATCAATCATCGCCTGTTCCATCTATCGGTCCTCGTCGTTCACAAATAGGAATGAGTTTCTATGTTGGTGCTCGGGACCATGCGCGGTCAAGCGGTTTTTTTCGCAAACCGGGACATTCCCTAGTTTGTTTCCCTATGTGAATGAATGTCGCCAATACCGTTGACGAGCTCGATTCTCGTTTCTAGCATGGGAACTCAGTTATGGACAGGAACGGATGAAAATGGAAATGCAACCGGTAAAGCAACGAAGATTCGAAACACGCACGGCCATCGTGACGGGCGCCGCGCGTGGCATCGGGCGCGGCATCGCAGAGCGTCTTGCGGACGAAGGCTGCCGCGTCGCCTGTTGGGATATCGATTGTTCATCGCTCGAAACAGGCGGTCACTCGCCCGCGGCGCTCGTGCAGGCCGTCGATCTTGCCGACGCGCGTTCCGTCGAGACAGCGTTCGCCGCCACGCTCGCGTCGTTCGGTCATGTCGACATACTCGTGAACAACGCCGGCATCAATGGACCGGTCATTCCTATCGAGGACTACCCGGTCGACGCATGGAACCGCGTTCTCGCCGTCGATCTGAACAGCGTGTTCCACACCTGTCGCCTCGCGGTACCGCACATGCGCGAACGCGGGGCGGGACGCATCGTCAACGTGGCGTCGATCGTCGGCAAGGAAGGACATCCGAACATCTGCGCCTATGCCGCGGCGAAGGCGGGTGTCATCGGTCTGACGAAATCGATCGCGCGCGAGCTGGCTGGCACGGGCGTCACGGTCAACGGCATCGCGCCTGCGATCACCGAAACGGATCTTTTCCGGGAGATGACGGAGGAGCACATCGAGGCAAGCAAGGCACGCATTCCGATGGGGCGGTTTTTGACCGTTCCAGAGATCGCCGCCATGGTGGCGTGGATCGCGAGCGACGAATGCAGCTTCACGACCGGCTTCACCTTCGACCTGTCAGGCGGCCGTGCCACGTATTGAGCGCGCAAAACTACGCGCGCTTTGTTCCCGACCACCTGAAAGACACATGCAGGAGACGAAATGGCACTGACGCATCAGCAGAGCAGCAATCAGGCACGAACCGCCACCGCGAGCGCGTGGATCGGCTCGGCACTGGAGTACTACGACTACTTCATTTACGCGCAAGCCGCCGCGCTGGTTTTTCCGCAACTCTTTTTCCCCTCGGGAGACAGTCGCGTTGCGATCGCCGCATCGCTCGCAACGTATGGCGTCGGCTATCTCGCACGACCAGTCGGCGCACTTGTGCTCGGCCGTCGTGGCGATACACATGGACGCAAGAATCTGCTTCTCACCTGCATGTTCATGATGGGATTGTCGACGCTCGCGGTGGGTTTTCTGCCGACATTCGCGCAAGTGGGCTTCGCAGCGCCGATCCTGCTCGTGGCCTTGCGGCTCATCCAAGGCTTTGCGGTCGCCGGGGAGATCTCCGGTTCCAGTTCTCTCGTGCTGGAGCATGCGCCGCTCGGCCGTCGCGGCTACTTTGCCAGTTACGCGATGCAGGGCGTGACTGCCGGCCAGGTGTTCGCTGCGGCCATTTTCATGCCGCTCGCCTACTATCTGCCCGAGAAGGAATTCCTGACATGGGGTTGGCGCGTACCGTTCCTGCTGAGTGTGCTCGTGCTCGTAGCCGGTTATGTAATTCGGCGGAAAGTGGCGGAGACGCCGGCTTTCGTCGATGAAGCGCAACATCGGCAGATTCCCGCGTCGCCCGTCAAGGAAGCTTTACGCGATGGCTGGCGAGATATCGTGCGCATCGCCGCAATCGCATTGATTGCGATCATCCTCGCGGTGACTTCGATCTTCGGCGCGGCCTATGCGGTGCAGCCTGCTTACGGTATCGGTCTTTCGAAAGGCTTCTTTCTCTGGATTCCATTGCTCGCCAATCTGACCGCGATGTTCTTCATTCCCTTCGCAGGCAGTCTGTCCGATCGATGGGGACGCCGGCCGCTCATCATATTCGGCGCGCTTGCATCGGGCCTGCTGTCTTATGGGTATCTCTATGCGATCAGTCTGCACAACGCCGTGCTGGCGATCGGCATCGCGATCGTAATGTGGGGCGTGGTGTATCAGTGCTTCAACGCGGTGTATCCGAGCTTCATGCCTGAACTGTTCCCGACGCGTATCCGGGTTACCGCCATGGCGATCGGCCAGAACATCGGCACGGCTATCACCGCGATCCTGCCGGCGTTCATCGCAGCCGCCGTACCGCCGGGCACGCAACACATTCCGTTGATCGTCGGGACGATCACGCTGATCGTCTGCGGTGTCGGCGCACTGGGCGCATGGACGGCGCGCGAAACCTACCGGCTGCCCGTCAACGCGCTCGGCCAGCGAGATGCATCGCCGATCAGTCAGGAGGAGTACGACAGCCTGCGTGCGGACATCCGCAGGAAGAAAACTGCGTCCAATGTTCCCGTGTGAGGGCGATCTGTGTGTACCGCGGTCCGCGTCAGTTGACGGGCGGCACCGCACCTTCGAGCAAGGTCTTGACGAGCCGCGCGCGACGCTTTTCGAGGTCTGCGATCTGACGTTCGATGGCTTCGAGCCTTATCCGCTGGACCTCGGTGATCTGGTCGCACGAGCGGGCGCCTTCGATCAGGAGCATGCAATCCGGAAAGCCGCGAATATCGTCGATGGTGAAACCGGTCGCGATCATGCGCTGAATCTGCTTGACCTGCGTTACTGCCTTCTCGGGGAACATGCGATAGCCATTGCTCGCACGTACCGAGGCAAGCAGACCGTGTTCGTCGTAATGCCGGAGCGATCGCACGCTCGCGCCGGTGAGTTGCGAGAGTTGTCCGATCGTCAGCAGTTCCTGTGAGGAGGTGTTTTTCATGAAAAGCAGGCTAACACGATTCGCTTGACTCTCACATCTGTGTAAGGGTTGAGACTAGGCGCACTGACACTCTCTCAGGAAAGACAATGAGCTTACGAACGTTCCTTCACTTTTTGACTTCCGCGTTCTCTGCGGCGACGCTGTTCGCGTGCGCACCCGACACAATCGCGAGGCCGACCAGCTATACGGTTACATCGACGGATGGGGTGAAGCTGGCGGTTCAGGAAAGCGGCAATCCGAATGGCCCTCCCATCATTCTGGTGCATGGACTGCTCGGCAGCCGCGTGAACTGGGACGCGCAGGTGCAGTCTCACGAATTGCGCCAATACCGGATCATTACGTACGATCTGCGCGGTCACGGTTTGTCGGATAAGCCATCTGGCGCGGAGCCGTATCATGACGGAAACCGTTGGGGGGACGACCTCGCAGCGGTGATACAGGGCTCACACGCGCGCAAGCCCGTCGTGGTCGGCTGGTCACTCGGCGGGGTGGTGATATCGAACTACCTCGCCAAGTATGGCGATCGCGCGATCGCAGGCGCCGTGTATGTCGACGGCGTGGTCGAACTCGCCCCGGGTCAGATCGTCGATCATCCCGAGGTTTATCGGGACATGAATTCGCCGGATCTGAAGACGCATCTCGACGGTGAGCGCACGTTCGTCGGCCTGTGTTTCAACCGTCGGCCTGACGCCGATACATTCGACCGGCTGCTCGCGAACGCCGCGATGGCATCTTGGGACATGCAAAAGGAAGTGCCGACGATGACGGTCTTCGCTGCGGAGGGGCTCGGCAAGGCCCGCGTACCGCTGCTCTTCATCTACGGCGGTCATGACGCGCTGGTCGACACGCGTGCGACGCTGACTCGCGCGGCGGCGCTGAATCCACGCATCGTCAGCAAGGAGTACGCGGACTCGGGTCACGCGCCGTTCAGCGAGGAACCCGAGCGTTTCAATCGCGATCTGGCCGAGTTCGTCAGGTCGGTGTCGCAACATTGAAGTCACGTTTTACGAGAAGGTGACCACGGTGCATGAACTTGCGCAAGACTTCTTTCCGGGCTTCGCGAAGCTCGACGTCGAAGCGGGCGATGTCTCGTTTCGCGGCAGGATCGGCGGAAGCGGATCGCCGGTTTTGCTGTTGCACGGCTACCCGCAGACGCACGTTGCGTGGCGATTGATTGCGCCGACGCTCGCGAGGTCGCACACCGTCATCGTGCCGGATCTGCCGGGATACGGCGACAGCCAGACGTGCAACGATCAGCCGCGATGGACCAAACGTCGCGTGGCCAGCGCGCTCGTCGAACTGATGGACCGGCTCGGGCACGAGCGCTTCGCAGTGGTCGGGCATGATCGGGGCGCCCGGGCCGGATACCGGCTTGCGCTCGACCATCCTCGACGCGTCGCCGCGTATGCCTCGCTGACGGTGATACCGACGCTCGATGCATTCGCAGCCATTGACAAGACGTTCGCGTTGAACGCCTGGCACTGGTTCTTCATGGCGCAGCCGGGCGATCTCCCGGAGCGGATGCTTGCGGCTGATCCAGACGCTTATCTCGACGCTGCGCTGGCTAAGATGGCGGGCGGTCTCGAACGGATCGATCCTTTGGCACTTGCCGCCTATCGAACCGCATTCAGGAATCCGCACGTGCGCCACGCCATGTGCGAAGACTATCGCGCCGCTGCTTCCGAGGACCTGGAGCACGATGCAAGCGATTCAGCCGCGGGCCGAAGACTCGGCTGTCCGGTCCTGGTACTGTGGAGCGAGAGCGAACAAAAGGCTAGAAGCATCCTGCCCGTTGACGTGTGGTCCCGATGGGCAACGAACGTGACGGGCAAGGGATTGCCCGGTGGCCATCTGCTGCCTGAGGATGCCCCGAATGAGGTCTTGACGTCCCTTGAGGATTTTTTGGTCGGACAGGTTTAGCGTTGGCGTCCGTGAAGACATTGGCGATTCCGAGATCAGTGGGCAGCGACGTCCCGCAAGTACATCGACCTCGATGACTCGATCGATCAATATCGTGCCGCGGGCAATCTGTAAAACGAATGACTTCTTTGGCTCCAAGAGCGTGAATGAGGAGGCTGGTCAATGAATGGCCGCGATTTGTCGACTACTGAAGTTCGCACTGCGCATAGACGGCGCTCGAGCAGCGATTCCGCGACGCGCTCGCCTTGTGCCGTGGAACAAATGGAGTCTGACCGACCAGAAGCCTCTGTTGAGGCTTATGGAAATCTGGGTGATTCGGAGACACAACGATCGGTCCAGTTCGAAAGTCAACGCTTCCCAATTGAGTCGACGCCTGGAGTCGAGCTCTTGTAAAGCACTCGCACCCGCCTCCCCGACGTCCCTTCACGATGCAGTCAGCTCAAAGACGTGATAGCCCCAAGGCGGGAGATCCAGGTAGAGGCCGCGCGAGACGATGTCATTACCGTCGCGATCAAAACTCGCTGGCCCCATCATGTCCGTCAACCGCACCGTGCTGCCGGTCACGTCGGCAAACGGGATTCGCACATAACATTGACTCTGGTTTCCCGCGTAGTTGACGACAACGAGCCGCCGTTCGCCATCGTCCCGCTGCCAGACCCACGCGATGAAACAATCCGAGGTCCAGTTGCCCTCCCACGCCGGCACGATTTCCACAATGCTCCACCTACCGTCTCGGAAGATCGGCTGCCGCAGCACCGTCATCAAGGTCTCATAGAACCCTTGCAAGCTTGCGTCGACAGGCTCCTGTGGCGCCCGCGCCAGATGCGGCGAAATCTGTTTCCTGCAGCCCTCGAACTGACCCTGGTGAAAGAAGCGCAAGCCAGGCGAAAGAAATGTGATGATGGCGCCAGCTTCATGTTCATCGGGTTCGAAGGTCGCCGCGGCCCGGGCCTCGTCGTGGTTTTCCAGGAAGCGCGCCAGCTTCTCCTGGTAATCGAGTCCGGCATGCAGGTGCTCGCGCACCGGCCGTGCGTTCACATCGCGCAAGCGGTCGTACATCTGCTTGTCGTAGGCGTAATCGAAGCCCTGTTGGAGCATCGTCCATTCGAGATCCCAATACACTTCTGCCATGAACCGGAACTGCGGATGCTCACGTCGCACGGCCTCGATCGCCTTCGGCCAGAACGGTTCGGCGCGGATGCCCCAGGTTTGTTTGAACACGTCGGGCAAGACCAGCATGGCCATATCGCAGCGTACGCCGTCACATTGAGCGGCGATTCTTTTCAGTTCACCGATCATCGTCTGCTGCAACTCTGGATTGCCGTAGTCGAGCTGCAGCGTGTCCGGCCATCCGTCGAAATAAGGATCCCGGCCGTAGGCGAGTATCAGCGGCCCGTTCCTTGTCTGCACGCGGCAATAGTTCGACGGTGAGCGAGCCAGGTCCGACTCGTCGCCGTGCACGAAGTAGTCCGAATGCGTGTCGATCCAGTCGTGATCCGGCGCCATGTGATTGGGCACGAAGTCGAGCATCAGCTTCAATCCGCGTTGCTGCAATCGCTGCCGCAAGCGGGCGAGCGCCTCGGCGCCGCCCAGATCGCGATGAACCGTGTAGCTCCGGATAGCAAACCCGGAGCCGGCGACGTCGTCGTCCGTGAGATCCGGCAGCGTATCGGCGAATTCGCGGCGCCAGCCGGCATGAGCGCGAGAAATTGCCTGGGCCGCCGGTCCGGTCTGCCAGACGCTCAGCAACCAGACCCAGTCGAAGCCGAGTGCGGCGAGGCGATCCAGTTCGGCATCTGGAATATCGTCGAGTGTCGCGCGCCCGCCTGACGCGCGAGACAACTCAGTCAGCCAGACGCGAGTGTTGATCTGGTACAGCGCCGGGTAGCGTAGGCTGGACATGCTGCGCTCCTCATACCTTGCCGGTGTCCTCTCCGCTCACCTGCTCCCTGACGAGGTGGGACACCACGCGCCCGCGATCCGTTTCCAGCATGGTTTTGGCGTCGACGCGCCCGAACAGGTCGAGCAGCGCAGCGACCAGGCCGGTCCAGCCGGTCTGGTGACTGGCCCCGAGGCCAGCACCGTTGTCGCCGTGGAAGTACTCGTAAAACAGGATCAGGTCGCGCCAGTGCGGATCGCTCTGGAATTTTTCCGTTCCTCCGTAAACCGGCCGTTTGCCCTGGGCGTCGCGCAGGAACGTGCCGGTCAGGCGACGCTCGATTTCCTTCGCCACTTCGAAGAGCGTCATGTGTTGCCCGGAGCCGGTCGGGCATTCGACCTTGAAGTCGTCGCCAAAGAAGCTATACAGGTTCGCCAGCGCGCGGACGATCAGCAAGTTGACCGGCATCCACACCGGTCCGCGCCAGTTCGAGTTGCCGCCGAACATGCCCGTGTTCGATTCGGCCGGCAAGTACTGCACCTTGTATTCCTGTCCGGCGACGTGAATCACATACGGGTGCTCCAGGTGATACAGCGAGAGCGAACGGATGCCGTGGGGCCCCAGGAACTCCTTCTCGTCGAGCATGTAGCCGAGCACCCGTTCGAGCTTGCGCTTGTTCAGGATCGAGAGAAGCCTGCGCTCCCTGTAGCCGATGAAACCGCTATCGGTCGGGGCAACCTGCGCGATCAATTCGGGGTAGCGTTTGCGAAACTGCGCGATCATCTCCAGCAGCTTCGGATAGCGCGTGACGGACTGCGATTCGAACACCGTCGACGCGCACAGCGGCAGCAGCCCCACCAGCGACCTTATCTTCAGGCGCGTCGTCCGACCGTCGGGGAGCCGCAGCAGATCATAGAAAAAGCCATCTTCCTCGTCCCACATCTCGTCGTCGTGTTCCCCGCGTCGGTCCATCGCGTAGGCGATCCACATGAAATGCTGAACGAACTTGAAGGCGACCTCCTCGTAGAGCGGGTCGTATTCGGTCAGAATCACGGCCATCTCCAGCATGGCCTGGCAGTAGAACGCCATCCATGCGGTCCCGTCCGCCTGCTCGAGCGATCCCCCGGTCGGGAGTTGGGCGCTGCGGTCGAAAACACCGATGTTGTCGAGACCGAGAAAGCCGCCGGCGAACACATTGCGGCCCGACGGATCCTTGCGATTCACCCACCAGTTGAAATTGAGCATCAGCCCCTGAAACGAGCGTTCCAGGAAACGCGGGTCGGCCCGTCCCAGTTCTCTCTCGTACTTGTACAGCCAGAGCGTGGCGGCGGCATGCACCGGCGGATTCACGTCGCTGAAGTTCCATTCGTAGGCTGGAATCTGGCCGCTCGGGTGTACGTAGAGGCTGCGCAGCATCAGCAGCAGTTGCTCCTTCGCAAAATCGAAATCGACCTGCGCCAGGGCAATCGTATGGAAGGCCAGGTCCCAGGCCGCATACCACGGATACTCCCACTTGTCCGGCATGGAGATCACGTCGGCGTTCAGCATGTGGAACCACTCCGTGTTGCGCACGTCGCGCCGTGCGGAGTCGAGCAACGGGTGGCTCCCGTGTTCGCGCAGCCAGAGTTCGAGATCGAAGTAGTAGTATTGCTTGCCCCATAACATGCCCGACAACGCCTGGCGATGCACCCGACGCTGATCTTCGGTCAGCGATTTGGGCGTGATGCGCTCGTAGAACTCGTTCGCATCGGCGAGGCGGCTATCGAAGATCTGATCGAAGCCGCCGAAGGCGTCGTCGAGTCTGGATGACGCGAGTCGCAAGCGGATGGTCGCGCTGCCGCCGGCGGGTATGTCGCTGGTGTAATGGGCCGCGGCCTTGGTTCCCGTCCTGACTGGGTTCACGGCGTCGCGCTGTCCTGAGATGACGTAGGCGTGGAATGCGTCCTTGACGAACGGCGACGCGTTGGGCTGACCCCACAGGCGCTGCGTATTGCTTTCGTTTTCGGTGAAGAGCGTCTCCGGCGCGCCATCGCAATGGAGCCAATATTCGCCCAGCTCATGATGCATGGCCCGAATGGCGCCAGCACCCGCGTCGTGCAGGGACGGCTTGCGATTGTCCTCGCCCCAGGCCCATGTGTTGCGGAACCAGAGCGTCGGCAGGACCCGAAGCCGTGCCGCCTCCGGTCCGCGGTTGTGCACGGAAATCCGCACGAGAATGTCTTCCGGAGCGGCCTTCGCGTATTCCACGAACACGTCGAAATAACGGTCATCGTCGAAGATGCCGGTGTCGAGCAGTTCGTATTCCATCTCCTCCCGCGATCTTTTGCGGTTGGTCTCGATCAGATCCCGGTACGGATATTCCCTCTGAGGATATTTATAGAGGTACTTCATGTACGAGTGCGTGGGCGTGCTGTCGATGTAGAAGTAATACTCCTTCACGTCCTCACCATGATTGCCCTCGCTATTGGTGAGGCCGAACAGGCGCTCCTTCAATATCGCATCGTGCTCGTTCCATAGCGCGAGCGCAAAGCAGAGGCGCTGCTGGTCGTCACACAGTCCGCCGAGGCCGTCCTCGCCCCACCTGTAGGTGCGCGAACGCGAATGATCATGGGTGAAGTAATTCCAGGCGTCGCCGTTGTCACTGTAGTCTTCACGCACCGTGCCCCACTGCCTCTCGCTAAGGTAGGGCCCCCATTTCTTCCACGGTACTTGTGCCTCACGCGAGTCGTTCAGGCGCTTTTGTTCCACCACATCGACGATTACCGGGTTCATGCTGGTTCTCCGTCACGGCTGAATAAACTCGGCTTGACGCAACGCGTGAGAGCCGGCGAGTGCTGCGTCGGCGATCAGCATGGTCGATCCCTACAAGTGTAGTTTGTGCGTGTCGGGGAATGCGAGTTTCGGTCGGGCTCCGAAACTCGCACCGCGGCGGCTACGATTGCACGGCGCCACAGTCACGGCGACCACGGCAGGCATGCAACGACCCTCGAGGAGTTGGAATAGCTGTCCAGGCGTCAGCGCGAGGAGCGCAGTTCAAAGCCAGGTGCCGCCCTGGCGTTCGGTCGGCTCTTGTTCAAGAGCGTCGAAATCGTGAATCCAGTCCAGATGATGCAGCAGGCTGTCGCGCGCGCGAAGGCGGGCGTTGCGCGCCGTCGCCTCGGCTCCGTCCGGCAGATGCAACACGTCAGCCGTCGATATTGACGCGTATTGCACCTTGCGCGTGCGGCCACGGCGCAAGCGCTCGTAGGCCTCCTGCGCCTCACGCCAGCGGCCCGGGCCCGCCTTGGCCAGTTGCGCGGCCAGCACGACGGCATCTTCGATCGACTGATTGGCGCCTTGGCCGTGGTGTGGCACGAGCGCATGCGCGGCATCGCCGATGAGCGTTACGCGGCCCTTGCTCCAGCGCCCGAGCGGCGGACGATGGAACAGACCCCAGCGCTGGCTGATGGGCACCGCTGTGATCATCTGCACCACGGCGGGATGCCAGCCCTTGAACAGGCGCAACTGCTCACCCTCGCTCGCCGACGTGACCCACTCGCGCGATGACCACGGTGACGGATGGCGCTCGACAAGCAGAAAGTTCTGGTCGCCGTTGTCGCCGATCGGATAGTGAAGCAGATGTCCCTGCGGACCGACCCAGAACTGAATGGCCTCGGGATCGGGCAGGAGATCCATGCCGCCGGCCGGCACCACGCCACGAAAACCCGAGCAGCCCGAATACAGGGCGTCGTCGTAACCGAGCATCCAGCGGCGCGTGATCGAGCGTGCACCGTCCGCGCCGATCACCAGGTCGGCGTCGATCTGCCGTCCATTGGCGAAACTCAGACACACACGATCCGGATGCTGCACGAGATCGGTCAGTCGATGGCTGAGATTGATGCGTTCGATGCCGACGGCTCGCGACAGCACGGCCTGCAGATCCGCGCGATGCACGCCCCAATACGAACCGCCGAACTGCTGGCGATAGCTCGGTTCGCCACGATGCTGTCCGATCACTTCGCCGCTGCGCCCGTCCCGATAGATCAGCGCGGGTATTTCAGCGCATACCGCATCGAACGCTGCACGCAGTCCCATCCGCTCATAAAACCGCGTCGCATTCGCCGACAGCGCGACGGCCGCTCCGACCTCGCGAAGCTCGTCGGTCTGCTCGTACAACTGCGCGTCGATACCATATTCCCGCAATGCGAGCGCGAGGGTCAGGCCGCCGATGCCAGCACCGACGATTGCGATCTTCAGATCCAGCTGTTCCATGGGGTGTCTCCGATATTCAGATTGTGTCGTTGGCCGGCGCGGCATGCGTCCTCTAATGAAATGGGATGTGTGCGCCTTGTCCGAATTCTCGTCACTGCCCGTCCATTCCACAATAAAATGAGGGAAATCTGCTTCATCACTGGAATCAATGATGGCGAGGGGCCGAAATCATGGAACTGAGTGAAGTTGATCTCAATCTGCTGCTGCTTTTCCAACGGTTAATGCAGGAGCGGCGCGTGGCGACGGTGGCCGAGCAGATGAACATGAGCCAGCCCGGCGTCAGCAACGCGCTGGCCAAACTGCGTCGTCTGCTCGGTGATCCACTGTTTGTGCGTGCGCCGGGGGGCGTGGTGCCCACGCCATTCGCGATCCGTCTGGCAGAGCCCGTTTCTCATGCGCTCTCGACGCTGCATGCCGCACTCAATCCCCAGACGGGTTTCGATGCGCTGCGTGTCACGCGCAAGGTAACGATCGGGATGACGGATATAGGTGAAGTTGTGTTTCTGCCCGCGTTGGTCGAGCGACTGTCGCGCGAGGCGCCAGGCATCGCGCTTAATACCGTTCGCGACACGAGCGTTAATCTGGGCAACGAGATGGCCGAGGGCCGGGTCGATCTTGCAATCGGCCTGCTGCCACAACTCAAAGGCGGCTTCTATCAGCGCCGCCTGTTCGATCAGCGGTATGTCTGTCTGTTCAGACGCGGCCATGCGCTCGAAGACGCGCCGCTCACGCTCGCTGCCTGGCGAAAAGCCGAGCATCTGGTGGTGGTCTCCGCCGGTACTGGACACGGTCAGGTCGACGATTGGCTGAAACGGCGAGGCGTGCAGCGCCGCGTTCGATTGACGGTGCCGCACTTCATGAGCGTCGGCTACATTCTGCAACGCACCGATCTGATTGCCACGGTGCCGGAACGATTGGCCCTGCAACTGGCAGCGCCGTTCTCATTGAGCCTGCGCGCATTGCCCTCGACGTTGCCCGAGGCTCCGATCCATTTGCTCTGGCATGCGCGAGTTCATCAAGACGAGGGCAATCGATGGCTGCGCAACGTGGTGATCGACCTGTTCGCGGACTCGGAGACGCCAGCGCGGAGAACGAAGTCCGTGTAATCAGGTTTGTGGTTCGATCGAGACATCAGGTCCAGCGACCTGATCGAGGCACGTCTCTGTGTCCCTTCTCGTCTATTGTGCAGACAATACAAATGTCCCGACGCTTCAATACCAGCCGGAGTTCGCTGGTCGCCAAGGCAATTTCCAGACTAAAACGGCCTGAAAACTGCGAGGGGGTAGTCGCCCCAGGCACTCGCGCTTTGCAACATCGATAAGGCTGAGGTCGTCGAAAGGGCGCTACTTGTATGAATCCGGCAAGATGACGAGGAGCAGAAAATGAACGCTGGTCGAATCGGTCCGTGCTTAGTTCTGATTCCGCTTCTGACGTGCTGCATGAGCACAGCGCTCCGTGCGGAAGAAAAGATTGCTCCGAGCCAGGCCGAGCATCGAGCGGCAAGCGGCGCGCATCTGGACCACTCAGGTCGAGCCAGAAAGGGCGAAGCTTCGTATTACAGCCGCAAGTTCTACAAGAAGAAGATGGCCGATGGCTCGCGAATGAACCCGCAGTCCAACGTGGCAGCGAGCAAGACGCTTCCGCTTGGCACCAAGGCTCGCGTAACGAACCTGGAGAATGGCAGCAGCGATGTCGTCGAGATCAAGGATCGCGGTCCGTACGCGAAAGATCGCATCGTCGATGTGTCGCCGCAGACCGCGGATAAGCTCGGTCTCAAGAAAGATGGCACGGCTCCGGTTGAAGTAAAACCGCTCGAGGTTCCGCAAGCCGACGGATCCGTCAAGCGCACTTCAGATGTGAAGTGAGCGCGAGTTCTCGAGGAGCCCGCGTCCTATACGCATCGCGCTTTGCGGGCCGGTGGGCGCCGCAAATCGCAGCTTACCTGCGCTCTTGCGGCTGGAAAAGCGACAGGCCTGTACGTCGGTTGGGCTATCATGCCTTTCCTCTCTGAAGTAGCTCCCTATGATTTCCGTCCGTAATGTCACGCTGCGTCGCGGCGTCAATGTCGTGCTCGACCGCGCGTCCGTCACCTTCACCCCCGGCGAAAAGATTGGCCTGGTTGGCCGCAATGGGGCCGGCAAGTCATCCTTCTTCGGTCTTCTCAACGGCACGCTGCACGAGGACGGAGGCGAGTTCTCGATTCCAGCTGCGTGGAAGATGGGCCAGGTTGCACAGGAGATGCCGGAGACCGAGCAGAGCGCGACCGACTTCGTTGTCGAGGGTGACACCGTGCTGCTGGCCGCGCAGGCCGAAGTAGCAGCCGCCGAGGCCAGTGACGATGGCATGCGCATGGCGCACGCCTACATGGACCTACACGACGCTGGGGCGCACGATGCTCCGGCACGCGCCCAGGCGCTGATCCTGGGCCTTGGTTTCAGTGATGCGCAGCTTAGCCAGCCGGTCAACAGTTTCTCCGGTGGCTGGCGCATGCGACTGCAACTGGCGCGCGCGCTCATGTGCCCGTCCGACTTGCTGCTGCTCGACGAACCGACCAATCACCTTGACCTCGACGCGCTGGTCTGGCTGGAAGCGTGGCTCAAGCGCTATCAGGGAACCTTGGTCGTGATCAGCCACGATCGCGAATTCCTTGATGCGGTGACGCAGGTCACGGTGCACGTCGACAACGCCAAGCTCGTGCGCTATGGCGGCAATTACAGCAAGTTCGAAGACATGCGCGCCGAGCAGCTCGTGTTGCAGCAGGCGGCGATGGCCAAACAGGTGGAAAAAATCGCCCATCTGCAAAAATTCATTGACCGTTTCAAGGCGAAGGCCTCGAAGGCGAAGCAGGCGCAGAGCCGGGTCAAGGCGCTCGAACGCATGGAAAAGATCGCACCCGTGCTTGCCGACGCAGAGTTCAGCTTCGAGTTCAAGGAACCGCTCAACGTCCCGAACCCGCTCTTATCGATGCTGGATGCGACCTTCGGCTATCCGGCGCCGGCCGACGCACAGCCGGGCACGCCGCCGACGGTCATCGTGCGGGGTATCAACCGATCCGTGCTCGCCGGGCAGCGCATTGGCATTCTCGGTGCCAACGGCCAGGGCAAGTCCACGCTGGTGAAGACGGTGGCGCACGAGCTGGCGCCGATTGCCGGCGAAATCAGCGAAGGCAAAGGCCTTAACATCGGCTACTTCGCACAGCAGGAACTCGACGTGTTGCGTCCACTGGACACGCCGATGGAACACATGATCCGCCTTGCCAAGGACACGCCGGCGCACATGCGTGCGCCCGGCCAGAGTGGCACCGAACAATCGCTTCGCACTTTTCTCGGCAGCTTCAACTTCAGTGGCGACATGGTCCATCAGGCGGTCGGCACCATGAGCGGCGGCGAAAAGGCGCGGCTCGTGTTGTGCATGATCGTGTGGCAGCGTCCGAACCTGCTGCTGCTCGACGAGCCTACGAACCATCTCGACCTGGCCACACGCGAAGCGCTCGGCATGGCACTCAACGAATTCGAAGGCACAGTGATGCTGGTCAGTCACGACCGGTCCCTGCTGCGCGCAGTGTGTGACGAGTTCTGGCTCGTCACCAAGGGTGGGGTCGAGCCCTTCGACGGTGATCTGGACGATTACCAGCAGTTCCTGCGCGACGAAGCCCGCCGCCTGCGTGAGCAGGCTGCGGGGGAACAGTAGGTCATCATCTGAGTTGCGCTCCGGCAGTTCGACTTTGAGAGCGGTCATGATCAACGCCACGGCGAAGTGACGGCAGCGGGTCGAGGGCGCGACGATGGAACTCGGCGGCCATGCGCCGGTTATCGTCGCGGAAGACGCGGATGTCGAACTCGCGGTGAACCCGCTTATCGCAAAGTCATGCTGCGCTCTTATCGAATAGATTGGCTGACGAGCCTCGAATCGGAGAAACCGACTGAGGCGATGATTGCGTTCGAGGAATGGTCGACGCGAAATCCCGGGCAGAGTGAACGCTAACGCGAGATTTCTCCGCGGTATAACTCCGGATGCTCGTTCTCGAAACGAGCGCTGCGACGCTCATAAGTCGTCGAGCGCCAGTCATACTTCTCCGCCGTTGCATCGTTTAAATCAGAGAAGCGGAAAATCTGCACGGAACGCCCGAAGTCCGCCGACGTGTTCGGTATCGATCGATGGCACAGCAAGCTGTCGAACAGCGAAACGTCGCCAACATCCCACATATATTGCTTACGCGGAAAGTCCTTCATCAACTGCTCGCCATCGACCACCCGGAATGAACCGTTCTCGTTGCGTTCGTTGTGCAGCACCCCGAGTCGGTGCGATCCGGGCCAGTACTCCAGCCCACCGACATTAGGAAATGGCTTGGAAAGCCCGATGTAAAGGGTGGTTTGCCGTGGCGATTGCATCAGATATTGGTAATCCTGATGAATCGGTAAATTGTAGCGATGAAACTCTTCGCCCGGCATGAAGAAGTGCAAGGTGTCGCCGGCCTGCGGCGTCGCCAGGACCGCCTCTTCGCCATATACGCGTTCGAGCAGCTTCGTGACGAATTCCGCAAACTTCAGGCGATTTCCCGCGACGAATTTGTTCTGTTGCGTGCCCATATCCGCGACGATCCTTCCGTCGAGCGGTGCGAATCCCTTCAAGCGCGCAAGGAGCACGCCGATGTCTTCGTCGGCTTCGACTGATTGATCGTATCTCGCGAAAATACGCGTGAAGAGAAAGCGGATTGCGCCAAGATAGCGTTGGAAGTCGGCGTCGCCAGCCAGCAAGCCCGGCATGACGACGATACCGTGTTGCGCGTAGCATTCCCCGAGTTCGTCGAGGTTACTGGCGATGTCAGCCGGTTTGAGTCCCGGGAATTCCCATGGTTGCCGCATAGATTTCACTCTCACGAAATGAATGACGTGAGTATGGGCCTCCGTCCGGGGTGGCGATCCATCAAACAGACGTGGTTTTTCCGCTTAAATCGAAACTGACGGTGCCTGACACCTTAATTGGAGCAGATCCCCATGATCGGCTCCCTGGCGTTCAAGTCAGACCTCGACAGCCGATAAGGGCATATAGAACAAGCGGAGGTGAGCCGAGCACGTATATCATTGCGATTGGCCGCAACGCCTGCTCCGCGCGCAGCACCGATATGCCTCCAAACAAGCACCGTTCGAAAATGGAAGACATTAGAAACGATTCCGCGCAAACACACGCGCCCTCCGGGATTGCAACAATGCCCTTCCTCGTGTGGGGAAGCCATATCGGTCAGCTTTTCGACTCGGCTACCGACCTGCGCGATATGCTCGTGCCTTATTTTCGTGCAGGCCTCTTGAACAACGAGCGCTGCCTCTGGGTCACGGACGGTACCTTCGGCGTCGAAGACGCCCGCGCCGCATTGCGTGAAGCCGTGCCCGACCTCGACGACCGCGAGCGGAGAGGGCAGATCGAGATCTCGGACAGCAGCGCCTTTTATGATCCGGCGCAGCCGCTACGTCCACGCAGCCTGGTGGAAGGACTCGTACATCGCGAGCGCGAGGCGCTCGCTGCGGGCTACCGTGGCGTGCGGACGAATGGCAATTGCGCATGGGTTAAAAGCGCTCAGTGGAATAGCTTCCTCGAGTACGAAACGGGCGTACAGGAAGCCGTTCAGGGCCGGCGCCTCATTTGCATGTGCAGCTATCGGCACGATCTTATCGATGAACCACAAGTGAACGACGTGGTTCAACGGCATCATCTTCTGCTCCAGAGCCCATTCGCACGCCCGTCAACCGCAGACCGCCCGGTGGGCCAACCGATTGACATGACAGATGGCGATCCCGATCCCGCCAAGCTGATCGCTCTGTTAAACGAGGATCTGGCCGCCAGCAGGGCGCTCCATGACCTGTCGCTCCATATGCTCGTCGAACAGGAGCCTTCGGCTCTGTATGGGCGCATTGTCGAGGCGGCGAGACAGTTGCTTGGATCGGATTTCGCCAGCCTGCAGATGCTTTCGGGCGGCACAGGCGAAATGCTGCAGCTCGAACTGATCGCCCACTGCGGTTTTACGCTGACGGCGGCGACGCACTGGCGCAAGGTGTTTATCGACTCAACTACGAGTTGCGGCGTCGCGTTGGCGACAGGCAAGCGTGTCATCATCGATGACGTCGAGACGTGCGACCTTCTGGTCGATACAACGGATCTGCTGGTCTTTCGCGAAACCGGGATTCGCGCGATGCAGACCACACCCTTGCGTGCTCGCGACGGAGTGCTGATCGGCATGTTGTCGACGCACTGGGGCCATGCATATGAACCAAACGTTCGCCAGCTTCAGCTGCTGGATATCCTGGCGCGTGAGGCGGCCGGCCTCATCGCCCGTATGCGTGACGAAGCGCGTTTGCGGGAAAGCGAAGCCCGATTGCAGCATATGGATCAGATGAAAGAACAGTTTCTCGCGACGCTCGCGCATGAACTGCGGAATCCGCTGGCTCCGATCCGTAATGGGCTTCAAGTCTTGCGTCAGAACCAGACCTCAGCGGGCGCCGGCGCGGTCTTCGATATGCTCGATCGCCAGATCGAGCATATGGTGCGGCTGGTGGATGACCTGATGGAAGTCGCCCGCATCAACACGGGTACGATCCAGTTGCGTCGACAACCAATCGATGTGGCAACAGTGCTCGAGGCCGCGATCGAGCTAAGTCGTACTGCTGTCGAGAGCGCGGGACATGCGCTGAAAGTCGATCTGCCGACCGACGCACTTACTGTCGACGGCGACGAGGTCCGGCTTGCTCAGGTCTTCTCTAACCTGGTCAACAATGCAGCCAAGTACACGCCGGCTGGCGGACGAATCGACATTACGATAGCGCGCACAGGCAGCTGCGCCGAGATCAGGATCTCGGATACAGGGGCTGGATTCTCGCCCGAAGAGCAATCGTTATTGTTCGTGCCGTTTTCCCGGCTGCAGCCGGCGACTTATCGAGATGGCCTCGGCGTGGGACTGGCGCTCGCGAAAAAGCTGGTCGAGTTGCACGGCGGATCGATCTGTGCGAACAGCGATGGCCGCGACAAAGGAAGCTGCTTTACCGTTTCGCTGCCCGTTCACGAAGCAGCACGCCGGCACCCGCCTGCTGGCCGCGACGCCGGACTGGAGGGCTTTGCAGGACTCAGAGTGGCAGTCGTGGATGACAACCACGACGCGGCCGACAGTCTCGGTGAGCTTCTTCGTGTGATCGGCTGCGACGCTGCGGTCTACTACGACGGCGCCGGTGCACTGGACGCCCTTGAGAAGTCCACGCCCGCAGTCGCCTTCATTGACCTCGGCATGCCTGGTATGGATGGGTACGAACTGGCACGACGATTCCGCGCACGAGTCGCTTCCGACAACGTCCAACTAGTCGCGCTGACCGGGTGGGGGCAACCGGAAGATCGGGCTCGAAGCGCGCAAGCGGGATTTGACTTACACCTGACCAAACCAATCAGCATGTCGCGCCTCAACGAGGTGTTGCGAGGCAGTAGCGCCATGTGAAAAGCGCGGCGCGAACATTGCCCGGCCCTTGAAGGGCGGTGACAATATGCGCCTGGTTCTGCTGTGCGCAAGCATCGAGATACGGAACCAGTTTCGCCCTTGTCTGGCAGGACACGCGCACGACCGACCTGTTGAGCGAGTTCAAGCAGGCGGGTGCCGGCCAGCGGCCAGTCTTTGCCCGGAATGATCCACTCAATATCTTCGGCGGACAACTCCAGCAGACCTTGCTCAACGCCGCGGCCCAATGCAGCTAAAAAATCCTTAACAGTCTGGACATTCTCTTCGATGCTCATCTCGGTCTCTCCAATTCCGTTACCTCAGAAGGTGTCGATCTGTTCATGCATTGCGGAACCGCCAGTGAAGCCGCGGTGTCGGTGATTCAGCCAATTTTCACGTTCATGGCCAAGTCCCAGGTGCCGGCGCCATTCTTGGCCAAGCCGATCATCATCAGGCCGAGCGCCTCAAGCGCATGAGCCATTTGCAGACCGCCGACATCGAACGGACGAAGTCCGAGACTCTCGACGAAGGCCGAAACGCGCGCCTTCGCCTGCGCATCGTCTGCAGCGATGAACGCGTCGAGGCAGCCGCCCCGAGCAAGGACGTGGCCAAAGACGGTGTTGAACGCCTTCACGACATGCGCGCCGGAGGGGAGGCTGCTGGCGGTCTCCCGCGCGCCGGAACTGCCGTGAGGCGTGACGAGGCCCGAGAGATCGGGAGCAACGGGGTTGGTGATATCGACTATCACCTTGCCATCGAGTGTGTTTCCAAAGTCGGCGACCACCGCCGACAAGCCGGAATACGGCACGGCTAGAATGACGATGTCGCCCGCTGGCGGGGCACCATACGTCCCGGTGGTCACTTTGTCTGTGAGCTTGTCGGCCAGCGCCCGCGCCTTGGCGGGGTCGCGACTGACCACTTCGACGTTGTGTCCCGCCCTGTCGGCACGGCCGGCGATCGCTGCGGCCATGCTTCCTGACCCGATGATGCTGATAATGCTCATGGCAAGTTTCCTCATAAGTTTCAGTGTTGTTGATGGCTGGTAAACAAGGTCAACCCCTGGGTGGCCCATCAGCGTCGCGCAATGAGAACATCTACGAGTTCCAGGGACGAGCGGGGCCTATCCCTCAAACGATCTGCCCGCAGATTCACCGCCAATGCGCCGCTCCGGATAAACGCGTAGAGCGCCGCGGACATGGCGCGTCAGAGTTGCGCAAGACCGCCGTCAACGGCGACTTCGCTGGCCGTCATGAAGCTGCTGTCCGGCGATGCGAGAAAGGCGGCCACCGCCCCGATCTCCGCCGGATCGGCCATGCGCCGGAGCGGAGTCATCGAGGCGAAGAGCTTCTGGCCTTCCTCGCCTAGCGCTTCCTTGGCCAGTTCGGTCGCCGTTGCTCCCGGCGACAGCACGTTCACCCGGATGCCGGTGCCTTTCAAATCCTCCGCCCAGGTCCGCGCGAGGTTACGGACCGCCGCCTTGCTCGCGCTGTATGCGCTCATCGCCGGGGCGCCTGTGGTGCCGGCGCTCGATCCGGTCAGGATGATCGAGCCGCCCTCGCTCATCAGCGGTAACGCTTTCTGGACCGTAAAGATCGTTCCCTTCACATTGGTGTCGAAGGTTTCGTCGATGTGCTCGGCGGTGATCTTGCCGAGCGGAAGTGAGCTTCCTGCCCCGGCATTGGCGAATACGATGTCAAGTGCTCGCCGCTCGGCCTTCACCGCCGCGTAGAGTCGGTCGAGGTCGGCCTGATCGGAGACCGAACCCTTCACCGCGCGGGCGTTGGGCCCGAGGTCGGCCAGAGCGGCGTCGAGCGCTTCCTGCCTGCGGCCGAAGATGAATACGAAGGCCCCTTCTTCGATAAAGCGCTTCGCTGCGGCGCGGCCGATGCCAGTAGCGCCACCGGTGATTACAGCGGTCTTTCCATCCAGTCTGTTCATGACATGCATCCTTCGAAACAAAAGTGACAGTCACGATTCTGGACCGCTTGCGTCATGAGGCCAATTGACTAAATATCTATGGATACCATCTACTTTTTTGATACGTATGCTCGATAACGTGACCATCAATCAACTTCGGGCTTTCGTTGCTGTCTGTGACGCAGGAAGCTTTTCCGGGGCGGCGCGCGAGCTGAGGCGTGCACAGTCGGCGATCAGTCACGCGATCGCCGCGCTCGAGAGTGCCTTCGATGTAGCGCTGTTCGAGCGCAATACTCGCAAGGCAACACTTACGGCAGCGGGCCGCAGCCTCCTGCCTGATGCTCGCGGTGTGATTTCACGCACCGAGGAAATGAAGATGCGCGCAGCTTCGATCGCTGAAGCGGGTGTCCCGCAAGTCTCGATTGCTGTGGATACCTATTTTCCGCGTGTGCACCTGATCGAATGCCTGCGCATCCTGCAGGCGGACTTTCCGACAGTTGCGATCAATCTGCGCATGACGACGATGCAGGGCGGCGAGCGCTTGATTCTCGATGGCACCTGTGGATTGGCTGTGACGATCGCGGACGTGCCCGAACTCGACCCCAGTGCGATCGAGAGGCTGCACCTATGCGAAGCGCGGATGGTGACCGTCTGTGCGCCATCGCATCCGCTGGCGGCGATCGCGGGACCGATTTCGCGAGAGGATTTTGGCCGGCACATCCAGCTTGTCGTAACCGACAATCAGCCCGACGCAGAGAAGACACAGCAGGGGGTCGCAAGCGGACGCCAGTGGCTGGTGAACGACCTCGGCGCGAAGCACGATCTGCTGAGGGGGGGCTTGTGCTGGGGGCACATGCCGCATCATCTGGTCGCGGACGACCTCGTGCACGGAATGCTCGTTGAACTGCAACGGCGTGCCTGGCACATGCGTCCACTTACGTTCATGATCTCGCAGCGGCGGGGGTACTCGTTTTCCGCATGCGACACGCAACTGGTCGCGCTCCTTGGCAATCGTCAGCGCTTGCCAAAGGATGCAAGCCGGCGCTCCGTATCACGCAAAGGCAAGAAGGCTTGAACGCGCTCTTTCTGTATCGGCGTGCGGCAGCCGAATGAGTATCGATGACCGGCATCGGAAGCAAATTCGCTTGAGCACCGGAATTCGGTCTTGGACCGGGTCCAGAGCGACCAGGCGGGAGCAAAGGAAAGGGAGGCAGGATGCTCGACTTGAAGCTATTGAAGACGTTCGTGGTAGCGGGCGATCTGTTGCATTTTGGCCGTACCGCCGAGGCACTTCACTCGACGCAGCCCGGTGTGACGCAACACATTGCCCGGCTCGAAGAGCAACTAGGCGTCCAGTTACTTCGGCGCAGTAAGCGCGCCGTATCGCTCACCGAAGCGGGAAAGACACTACTTCGGCAGGCATCGCAAATGCTCGCGCTAGCGGATCGCATGCATGCCGATGCGCGCGCGATGGGCGATGGTTTGGACGGCCACCTGCTGATTGGACTTTCATCTGCGATCATTCATAGTACCGTGCCTGCGGATATCAGGGCCTTTCGCCACGCTCATCCGCTGATTCGAATATCCCCGACCGTCGAGAGTGCGGACCGTTTGTATGAGTTGCTCGATGCGTCGCTCGTCGACGTTCTCGTCACCACACTACCCAAGCGCGACGATCAACTCCACAACGTAAAACTCCAATCGCGCATCGAGATGGGAGTTGCATTGCCAAGCGATCATCCGCTCGCGAAAGAGCCGATGCTGTCGATCGGCGATCTTGCCGGTGAACCCTTCTACACGGTGCCGCGCGACCGTCATCCCGAGGTGTACGACAGTCTCACTGCCATCATCAGGCGGCGCGGCCGGCCGGCTCGCATCGTGGGTCATGAGATTTCTTTCACTAATCTGCTCGCGCGAGTAGCGCTTGGCGACGGCGTAGCACTCGTGCCTAGCGCCTACGCGGGCATCGCGACACCCGGCGTGAATGTCGTGCCGATCAGTGACGCATCATTGTCGACGCTTCAAACGTATCTGGTTTATCGGCGTGACCGTGGCGAGGTCGCCGTCGAACATTTTATTCGAGTGATGAGAGAGCGAAACGGTGCGTCAGGACTACGTCAAACGCGCGTCGTTAATAAGCGTTCGTTATCAAAGGCGACGAAATAATAATTGGCGCGGTAATGCAGAAACATTCATCATCTCAAAGATTTCGCTGAAAGGGCGTTGCCTTCGTCATGAAGCAGGCGCGAACATCACAATGTTGCGCACACAGGCTCACCGACGTTGAAGTGATTCCCGCCGCCAAAGAACAGGAGGTCGAATGAATATCGATATCGTGCCAGGCGCGAACACGCTTGCGGACTGGTACGCCGTTTACGCTCAAGGCGCAACCGCGTTACTGGGTGATGCGGCCCGCATCAACGTCATGCGCTCGGCGGCGATGGTTGACGAAATGATTGCGAAGGGCGACCCCGTGTATGGGGTGAATACCGGTTTCGGCAATCTGTCGAATCGACGGATTGATGCAGCCGACCTGCATACGTTGCAGGAGAATCTCGTTCTTTCGCATACGGTCGGCGTGGGCGATCCACTGCCGGAGGGTGTCGTGCGCCTCGTTATCGCGCTCAAGCTGGCGGCGCTGTCGTTGGGTGCATCCGGTGTGCGCGGCGAAGTCGTCGGGTTGCTCGAACAGATGCTGGTGCGAGGTGTGTTGCCGATGATACCGGGGCAGGGTTCGGTCGGTGCATCCGGAGATCTTGCGCCGCTGGCCCATCTCTCGGCGGTGATGATCGGCCGGGGCCGCGCGACATTCAACGGCGAGCTGCTGAGCGGCGCGGACGCATTGTCGCGCGCTGGACTGAATCCTGTCCGATTCGGTCCGAAGGAAGGACTCGCGATGCTGAATGGCACGCAAGTATCCACGGCCTTGTGCCTCGCTGGAATGTTCGAAATCTGGCGCGTTGTGCAATCGTCACTGGCCGTTGCAGCGCTGACCTTCGAGGGCGCGCTTGGGTCGACCGCGCCTCTCGATCCGCGCATTCACGCGCTCAAGCCGCATCGCGGGCAGGTCGAGGTCGCCGCTGCTTTGCGCAATTTGCTCAAGGAAAGTGAGTTCCGCGAGTTGCAACGCATTAAGGGACGCTTGCAGGATCCCTACAGCTTGCGCTGCATTCCTCAGGTGATGGGCGCATGCCATGAAGTGTTTCGCTTCGCCTGTGCGATGCTTGAAACCGAGGCGCGCAGCGCGTCGGACAACCCGCTGATCCTCGTCGATAACGGTGACGTCATCTCTGGCGGCAACTTTCATGCGGAACCCGTCGCGTTCGTCGCCGATGCGCTTGCAAACGTCGCGGCCGAGACCGGCGGCATGGCCGAGCGGCGTATCGCATTCCTGCTCGATGGATCGATGAGTGGTTTGCCGCCATTTCTGACGGGCACCAGCGGACTGACGTCTGGTTTCATGAGCCTGCAGATCACGGCGGCTGCGCTCGTAGCGGAAAACCGTCAACGTTCGCATCCCGCGTCGGTCGAGAGCGTTCCGACGGTGGGCAATCAGGAAGATCATGTATCGATGGCTACGCACGGTGCGCGCCGTCTTCTGGATATGGCGCGCAACGCGAATTCGATCGTCGCAATCGAGCTTCTCGCCGCAACGGAAGCGATGGATTGTCACGGTGCGTTGCGCTCGTGCGCGACGCTCGAATTGCTTCGTTCCGCCGTGCGCGAGCGCGTGCCCTCGATGGCCACGGACTGGGAGTTCTCTAGCGCGCTGGACCATGCACAGTCGCTTGTGAGCAGCGGCGAACTCGCGAGGCTCGCTGGATTGGATCTCGTACCACGTTTCGAAACATGAACGTGTCCAAGAGATGGGGCGTCGCTTGTGCGATTTGTGTCACTGCGATCGAGGCGGTGCATGCTGTCTATGGGATTGGGCAAGGTTCATGCTAACCCCCGACTATCTTTCCAAACTAAAACTCGTTCCGGAGAGCGAACGCTTCGCTCGGTTACCCGAACGGGTCGGCAATTCGATTGCTGATCTGGACGTCGTTGTGTTCAACGTGCCCGACGATGCATCGGATACCGATGCATGCATGGCTCGTTACGATATTCCGGTTGAAGACAATGCCAACACCATCATCGTGCGATTCAAGAAGAATGGCGCTGAGCACCTTGCGGCGATAGTTGCGCTCGCGGACAAACGAATCGACGTCAATGGCGCTGCCCGGAGAGCGCTAGAGGCAAGCCGCATATCGTTCGCTTCCCGCGACGACGCTGTCAACGCTTCTGGAATGGAATACGGTGGTATCACGGCGTTTGGTCTGCCTGTCGGCTGGCGAATACTGGTGGATGCGGCTGTGCTGGAGCGGAAGATGATTGTCATGGGCGCTGGAATACGAGAGGCGAAGCTTCTCTTGCCACCTTCAGCGTTGTTGAGTCTCTCAGGTGTTAGCGTGGTCTCACTGGCCAAGCCGAATTCGTAAGATGATGACGATGTGAGCGTGTCGGACATTTCTCGGCACTGGAGCAACCGGAACCGCTCGCGGCAATGGCAGCAATCCGCTACGGGGCCGCCTTTGAGCGCGACCAGCGCCAACGTCCGCAAAGGCCGACGAGCCGACCACTCCGCGCGTGAAAACGCCTTTCGCCAAACCTGACGCTTTGCCGCCCGCCCTAACGCTCCGCTCACGCAGCAACCTCCCCCAGCAACGGATAATCGTTATACCCAGCCTCGTCGTCCCGATAAATCGTTTCCACATCGACCTCGTTGAGCCGTGCGCCGCGTCTGAAGCGCTCGACCAGGTCCGGATTCGCCACGAAGGGACGACCGAACGCCGCAGCATCTCCCTCCCCGCGTGCGATGGCACGTTCGGCACTTTCCTTCGTCAGCCCCTCGTTGAGAATGAACGCACCCTTGAAGATGCGCCGCACTGCACGCCCAATGCGCTCATCCCCGCGCTCAATCGATTCGCGAGCAAAAATAAAAGCAATGTGACGCTTATCGAGCTGCTCTGCCACATAGGCAAACAGTGCGCGGGGATTGGAATCATGCATCGAATATGAACTCGACATCAAGTTCAGATGCACGCCGATGCGATCGGCGGGCCAGACGGTCAGCAGCGCATCGACCGCCTCCAGCAGAAAGCGTGCGCGGTTCTCGATCGATCCGCCGTAGCGATCCGTTCTCTGGTTCGATCCGTCATGAAGAAACTGATCGAAAAGATAGCCGTTCGCCGCATGCAGTTCGACGCCATCGAAGCCGGACCGTTTCGCGTTTTCAGCGCCGCGGCGAAAATCCTCGACGATGCCGGGAATTTCCTCAGTCAGAAGCGCGCGCGGAACGGCGTAGGGACGCATGGGCCGAACGCGATTGACATGACCTTGCGGTGCGATTGCGCTCGGCGCAACCGGTGGCTGTCCGTCATGGTAGACCGGGTCCGACACTCGACCGACATGCCAGAGTTGCGACACGATCAAGCCGCCCACATCGTGAACGGCGGAAACGAGTTTTGTCCATCCTTCAACCTGCTTCTCGCTCCAGATGCCCGGCGTGTTCGGATATCCGACGCCCTGCGGCGTCACCGACGTCGCTTCGCTAATGATCAGACCGGCCGTTGCGCGCAGTGCGTAGTGATGTGCATTGAGCGGGCCCGGAGCACGTTCATCGAAGGCACGCATGCGCGTGAGCGGCGCCATGACGATACGGTTTCGTAACCTGAGCGCGCCGATCTGGACGGGGTCAAAGAGTGTCGGCATCTGAAAATCCTCGCTGGTACTTGATGTAACAAGATTAGTTACATCGTAGCCATCTCTCGGCTCACGAACAATGTCGAGGCTGGAATGCTCTATTGTCGAAAAGCATTGTGCAAACAGCCAGCGTCACACCGATAAGCCCGTTTGACGCTTTCAGATGTAACCAATATAGTTATATCTGAAGACGAAGATCATGACGATATGAGCGCAAATAGCCGCCTGACGATCGCAACACACATTCTCACCTGGATGGCGCTCGTCGCGCGCAGGGAAACCGATCCGGTCACGTCCGACCGCATCGCGGCGAGCGTGAACACCAATCCAGTGGTGATTCGCCGCATGCTCGGTTATCTGGCGAGGGCGGGTCTGGTCGAGAGCTATCGAGGCGTGAACGCGGGGTGGCGCCTCGCCAGACGGGCCGACGAGATTACCTTGCTCGATGTGTTCGATGCACTCGAAGAGGGCGCGCAGTTCGCGCTTCATGCTTCGAAACCCAGTCAACGATGTCCGGTGGGAAAGGGCATCGGTTCGCCGCTGAGCCGTGTGTATGACTCCATCGACCATGGCATGCGTACGACACTGGCCAGAAAAACAATCAAGGCGATTCTGACCGAGACGCTCGCATCCAAGCGATAACCCGCGCGGCCGGTAGATAACTTCACTCAAAAGCCGCTCAACTATGTAACACTACTGTCATACATCAGTTTTCAACCGCCTGACGTCAGCGTCACGTCCTGTTGTGAGGAAATCGATCTGCCGTGCTGGTTCTTCTCAATCTGCTCTCCGGCGTCGCCCTTCTCGTGTGGGGCTCGCATATCGTCCGTACTGGCATTCTCCGGGTGCTCGGAGCCGATCTCCGCGCGATTCTCGGGCGTAGCACCCGAAGCAGAATGCGCGCGTTTCTCGCGGGCATCGGCGTAACCAGCCTCGTACAGAGCAGCAATGCCACAGCCGTCATCATCACGTCGTTCGCCGCGCAAGGGCTCGTTCCGCTGACGGCCGGACTGACCGTCATGCTCGGCGCGGATGTCGGCACCGCGCTCATGGCGCGCGTGCTCACGCTCGATCTGTCGTGGCTTTCGCCGATTCTCATCCTCGTCGGCGTGCCCTTGTTCCTCACGCGCAAGCAGACCCGGGCCGGACAGATCGGGCGCACGATCATCGGGCTCGGACTGATTCTTCTCGCGCTTCATCTGATCGTCGAGGCAGCGCAGCCGATGACGCAGGGCGCCGGCGTGCGCGTGATGTTCGGCGCCCTCACCGGCGACACGATGCTCGATGCGCTCGTGGGCGCTGGTTTCGCGATGCTCTCGTACTCGAGTCTCGCCGCCGTCCTGCTGACGGCGACACTGGCCCAGTCAGGGGTGATCTCGCTTAAGGTCGCGCTGTGTCTGGTCGTCGGCGCGAATCTCGGCAGCGGACTGCTGGCCCTGCTCAACGCCTTGCCGCAGAACGCGGCGGCGCGGCGTCTTTCCGCAGGCAGCTTTGCGTTCAAACTGGCGGGCGCGATCCTCATCTTGCCGTTCGCATCGCTGCTCGCGCGCGGCCTTTCGGTCGTGATATCGAATCCGCGCGAAGCGGTGGTCGGATTTCACGTGATCTACAACGTCGTGCGCTGCTGCGCCTGCGTCACGCTGGTCGATCGCGTCGCCGCGATCAGCCGACGCCTGCTGCCCGATCGCGCAGTCGCGACAGGCGAGTTGCGTCCGCTTTACCTCGATCCTGCCGGGCTTGCGACGCCGAGCCTCGCGCTCGCGAACGCGTCGCGGGAAGTGCTGCGCATCGGCGACATCGTGCGCGTCATGCTCGACAACGTGTCGAATCTCTTCAGAAGCAATGATCTCGCCGTCGCGCGCGAAACGATGCGGATGGACGACGACGTCGACCAGCTCTATGCGGAAGTGAAAAGCTATCTGACACTGATCTCTCGCGAGCAACTCGACCAGGCGGAAAGCCGCCGCTGGACCGACGTCATTTCGCTGACGATCAATCTCGAACACGCCGGAGACATCATCGAACGAATCGTGGGCGATATCGAAGAGAAGAAGATTTCCCAGCGTCTCGCCTTCTCGGAGCAGGGTCTCGGCGAACTCGACGATCTGCATGCGCGACTCGTGAGCAATCTGCGGCTCGGACTGTCGGTGTTCCTCAACAACGACCTGCGATGCGCCGAGCAATTGCTGGCGGAAAAGGAGCGCTTCCGCGATCTCGAACGGGCGTATTCGCACAAGCATCTGGACCGTCTCGCGGGGCAGACCTTGCGCAGCATCGAGACCAGCGCGCTGCACCTCGATCTCATCAGCAATATGAAGCGATTGAATTCGCTCTTCTGCTCGACGGCGTATCCGGTGCTCGAAGCGGCCGGCGCGCTGCACGATACCCGCCTGCGCAAGCGTTCTCTAGACACGCTGCACGTCAAGGAGTGACCGCACCCAGCTTACATTCGCCAAAACGCGCGCTCGTACTTTTTTGGCAGCTTGCAAATCCGGGGAATTGAATTTAGCCTGCATCGGCAATCGGCGGATCTCTTCAACGCACTATCTTCCTTTCGGGAACAGCGATGACGATGAAGCGTATCTGGGCGTGCCGTGTCCTTTCGATCACCACAGCGGCGGGACTCACCGGGGGCGGCATCGACGCTGCATCGGCTGCCCCACCCGACGCGCTCGTCGCCGCCGCGAAGCAGGAAGGGCAGTTGACTACGATCGCATTGCCGCACGACTGGTGCGGCTACGGCGCGCTGATCGCCGCATTCGAGAAGAAGTACGGCATTCACGTCAACGAACTCAACCCGGACGCGGGCTCCGGCGACGAGATCGAAGCCATCAAGGCGAACAAGGGCAACAAGGGTCCGCAGGCGCCGGATGTAATCGACGTGGGTCTGTCGTTCGGCCCGTCCGCCAAGAATGACGGCTTGTTGCAGCCCTACAAGGTCGCGACGTGGGATTCGATCCCGGCTGCGTCCAAGGATGCCGACGGCTATTGGTATGGCGACTACTACGGCGTGCTCGCCTTCGAAGTCAACGCCGACATGATCGACAAGCCACCGGCCGATTGGGGCGATCTGCTCAAGCCGGAGTACAAGAATGCGGTCTCGCTCGCCGGCGATCCGCGCTCGGCCAATCAGGCCATTCAGGCGGTCTACGCTGCAGGCCTGTCGCAAGGCAAGGGCGATGCGACCAAGGCCGACCAGGCGGGCCTGAAGTTCTTCGCCGATCTGAACAAGAGCGGCAACTTCGTGCCGGTGATCGGCAAGGCGGCGTCGCTCGCGCAAGGCACGACACCGGTCATCGTGCGCTGGGATTACAACGCGCTTGCGGATCGGGACACGCTCAAGGGCAATCCGAAAGTGCAGGTGATCGTGCCGAAGACAGGCGTCGTGGCCGGCGTCTATGTGCAGGCGATCAGCGCCTATGCGCCTCATCCGAATGCTGCGAAACTGTGGATGGAATTCCTCTACTCCGATGAAGGGCAGCTCGGCTGGCTCGCCGGATATTGCCATCCGATGCGCTACAACGAACTCGTCGCGCAGAAGAAGGTGCCGCAGGCGCTGCTCGCGAAGCTGCCGCCCGCATCGGCCTATAGCAACGCCGTCTTTCCGACGCTCGAGCAGCAGAACGCCACGAAAGACGCCGTGACCAAAGGCTGGGATCAGGTCGTAGGCGCGAATGTGAAGTAGCGCGCGAGACCGCCGAGATGAGCGCATCGCCGCAACCGGGCGCGTCGGGCCCGGACTTGCTGACGCCGGCCGCGCCCGCGCCGAAGTCCGGACCCGCGCGCGCTGGCGCCGAAACGAGCTGGCTGACGTATGCGGGCGTCCTGCCGTTTTTCGCGTTCGCGCTGCTGTTTCTTTTGCTGCCCACCGCCTTTCTGATGATCGGCGCGTTTCAGGACGCGCAGGGCCACTTCACGCTGGCGAACCTGCGCGAACTGTTTCAGCCAGCCGTGCTGGATGCCTACTGGATCAGCGTGAAAGTAAGCGTTGCTTCTGCAGCGGGCGGCGCGCTCTTCGGGACATTGCTCGCGTGGGCCGCGGTGCAGGGCCGCTTGCCCGCGTGGATGCGCCCGACGCTCATGACCTTTTCAGGCGTCGCGTCCAACTTCGCGGGCGTGCCGCTCGCCTTCGCGTTCATCTGCACATTGGGGCGGGTGGGGCTTGTCACTGTGCTGGCGAGAAAATACCTCGGCTTCAACCTCTATTCCACCGGCTTCAGCATTCTCAGTTTCCTCGGGCTGACCATCACATACCTGTATTTCCAGATTCCGTTGATGGTGCTCATTCTCACGCCAGCGCTCGATGGTCTGAAACGCGAGTGGCGCGAAGCGTGCGACTGCCTGGGCGGCACGGCGGCGCAGTACTGGCGCCATATCGGCTTGCCGGTGTTGTGGCCGAGCCTCCTCGGGGCGACGCTGCTTCTGTTCGCCAACGCATTCGGCGCGGTGGCCACGGCGTATGCATTGACCGGCAGCTCGCTCAACATCGTGCCGATTCTGCTGTACGCGCAGATTCGCGGCGACGTTCTGCACAACCAGAATCTCGGTTACGCGCTCGCGCTCGGCATGATCGTGGTCACGGGACTGTCGAACGGCGGCTACATCTGGCTGCGCGCGAGAGCCGAAAGGGGACGCCGATGAAAACGCAGTCGCGCGCGGGCGCCTGGATCGCGATGATCGTCGGCGCACTGTATTTCCTCATACCACTCGCGGCGACCTTCGAGTTCAGTCTGCGCATGCGCCGCGACGCATACAGTTTCGATGCCTACCGTGTCGTCCTCGGCGACCCGCATTTTCAGGCTTCGTTCGGCTATTCCGTGCTGATGGGCTTGCTCACCATCGTGATCGGCGCGCTGCTCGTCGTGCCGACTGCGTACTGGGTGCAATTGCGTCTTCCGAGGCTGCGGCCTGTCGTCGAGTTCATCACCTTGCTGCCGCTCGTGATACCGGCGATCGTGATCGTCTTCGGCTATCTGCGCATCTACAACAGCAGTTCGATTCTGCCGCTCACCGGCAACGAGCGCGCGACCGATCTGCTGCTCGTGTTCGGCTACGTCACGCTCTCGCTGCCCTACATGTATCGCGCCGTTGATGCAGGCATGCGCGCCGTCGATGTCCGCACGCTGACAGAGGCCGCCGAATGCCTCGGCGCGGGCTGGACGACGATCCTCGTACGCGTGATCTTCCCGAACGTGCGCTCGGGGATTCTGTCCGGCGCGTTTCTGACGTTCGCAGTCGTCATCGGTGAATTCACGCTGGCGAGCCTGCTCGACCGGCCCGCGTTCGGACCGTACCTGCAACTGATCGGCGCGAACCGCGCCTACGAGCCTTCGGCGCTGGCGATCATCGCGTTCGTCGTGACGTGGGCGTCGATGGGTTTGATCCAGGTGTTCGGTTCGGCGCGCGCGCTGGCCGGCCATAAAACCTGAGCCGAGGCCGCAACCGATGGCATTTCTCGAGATCGACAATCTCCACAAGGCGTTCGGGCCGAACATCGCGCTGCACCGGTTCGACATGCAGATCGAGCAAGGCGAGTTCATCACGTTCCTCGGGCCTTCGGGCTGCGGAAAGACCACCGTGCTGCGCATGATTGCCGGATTCGAAACGCCCACGCACGGCACGATCCGCCTCGGCGGACGTGACGTCACACACATGCGTACGCGTGATCGCGCGGTGGGCATGGTGTTTCAATCGTATGCGCTGTTTCCGAACATGACGGTGGCGCAAAACATCGGCTTCGCGTTGAAGGTCGCAAAGCGCTCGCAGAAGGAAATGGACGCGCGCGTCGCCGAGATGCTCGAACTCATCAAGCTGCCGCATCTCGCCGGACGTTATCCGTGGCAATTGTCGGGCGGACAGCAACAGCGCGTGGCACTGGCGCGCGCGCTCGCGAGCAAGCCCCACGTGCTGTTGCTCGACGAACCGCTTTCCGCGCTCGATGCGAAGATCCGCGTGTCGCTGCGCGAGGACATCCGCGCGTTGCAACGCGAACTCGGCATCACGTCGATTTTCGTCACGCACGATCAGGAAGAGGCGCTGTCGATCTCGGACCGTGTCGTCGTGATGAACGACGGGCGCGTCGAGCAAATCGGCTCGCCGCTCGATATCTACAACGTGCCGCGCACACGCTTCGTCGCGTCGTTCGTGGGGACGCTCAATATCCTCGCCGGGCGTGTGATCGATCCGGCGACAGGGCGCATCGCGGTGGACGGACAGGAACTCGTGACGTCCAGGCCGCTCGCGCCCGGCGACGCCGGCAAGGATCGCGTGCTGGCGCTGCGGCCCGAGGCGATCCTGCTGGAAGCGCCGTCGAATGGCCGGAATTCGCTCGCGGCGACGGTGGAGGAGATCAGCTTTCTCGGCGCCGTGGTACGCATACGCGCGCGCGTGAATCAGGCGATCGTTTCGCTCGATGTCTTCAACGATCCCAGCCGCGTCTTGCCGGAACGCGGCCAGCCGGTCGCGCTCGGCTTTTCGCACGACAATCTGCTCGTGCTGGATGAGAGCCCCCACGAGCAGATTCGGAAGAACTAGGGGCGGTCAGACCTGGGCCATGCCACCATCGACGAACAGCTCGATGCCGTTGATGAAACTGGCCGACCCGGACGCGAGGAACGCTACCGCCTTGCCGATTTCCTCGGGTTCGCCGAGGCGACCGAGCGGCACCTGCGACGCCAGCGCGTCGTACAGCCCTTGACGGGCTTCATCGGGCACGAGACCGCCGAGGCCTGGCGTACGGATCGGCCCCGGGCTGACGACATTGACGCGAATGCCACGGTCTTTCAGATCAAGCGACCACGAACGCGCGAAATTGCGCACCGCCGCCTTGCTCGCGCTGTAGACGCTGAAATTGGCCGTTCCCGTCACGGACGTGATGGACGAAGTCAGGATGACCGACGCGCCATCGACCAGCAGCGGCAGCGCCTTCTGCACGGTGAACAACACGCCGCGCACGTTGGTGCCGAAGATGCGATCGAAGTGCTCTTCCGTGATCGCGCCGAGCGGCATCATGTCTCCGCCGCCGGCATTGGCGAACAGAATATCCAGCTTGCCTGCCGTCGCGGCTATCTGCGCGTAGACGGCATCGAGATCCGACAACACTGACGCGTCCGCGCGAATCGCCGTGGCGGCCGGGCCGATGGCGGTCGCGGCCGCGTCCAGCTCAGCCTGACGCCGGCCCGTGATGAATACGCGCGCGCCTTGCTCGGCGAGTTCCTTTGCCGCGGCCAGGCCGATGCCCGTGCTGCCGCCCGTGACGAGTGCGATCTTTCCGTTCAGTGGCTTGTTCATGACTTGCTCCATTTCGTTTGTGATCGATGGGTGATGGAATCTGCCCGCTGGAACTGCGTGTTGCGTTGGGCATGACTGAACTGTAGCGGCCAGTCATTTGTAGATAAATGGTGTGCAATGAAATGACTATTCATCTCTGTGTATAATCGTCCGGTTAATCTCGGGGGCGGACGCAATGGATCAGTTGCTGGCAATGCGTGCCTTTGCGCGCGTGGTGGAAGCGGGCAGCTTTACGCGCGCAGCGGACTCGCTCGACCTGCCCAACGCCACGATGAGCAAGCTGGTTCAGGAACTCGAAGCGCACCTGGGCGCAAGGCTTCTGCAACGCACGACACGACGCGTCACCGTGACGCCGGAGGGTCAGGATTACTATGCAAAGGCGACGCGCATTCTCAGAGACCTAGAAGACATCGACTCGTCGTTCAACGTCGCGCGAGGCAATCCGCGCGGCCATCTTCGAATCGATGTAGGTGGATCGCCCGCAAGGGATGTGCTGATCCCGCTGCTCCCGGACTTCATGGCGCGTTACCCGGAAGTGAGGATCGACCTGGGCGTAGCCGATCGCCCGGTCGACCTGATCAGCGACAACGTCGACTGCGTGATTCGCGGCGGTCCATTGGATAACTCGTCGCTGATCGCGCGGCATATCGGCGATGCCGTGATGGTCACGTGCGCCACGCCGCAATATCTGAAACAGTTCGGCGTTCCCGCCTACCCCGAGGAACTCAGGAACGGGCATAGGTTGATCAGCTACATGTCGCCGCAAAACGGCCGGGCGATGCCGTTTCGTTTCGGGCACGACGGCGACAGAATCGAAATAAAGGCCGAACATCGCATCGGTATCAACGAAAGCAACGCGCATCTGGCGGCGGCCATTGCAGGACTCGGCATCGTACAAACATTTGCTTACGCGGCCAATTCCGCCCTTCGCGATGGTTCGCTCGTCGAGATATTGAAGAAATGGCGACCGCCGCCGTATCCGTTCCATGTCGTATATCCGCAAAACCGTCATGTGACACATCGGCTTCGCGTGTTTATCGACTGGTTGTTGGAGCGTTTTCCCGCCAGAGTCCGCGGGGCCGGGGAGCGATAGCGGAGATCACTCGTTTATGTAGATGAAAGGACGCGGCACGGTGTTTGCGCTTCTCGTGATTGGGCAGGCGGCGTCCGTCTGCGTCCATTTCAGTCCGAAACAAGGAGGGACGTATCATGAGCAAATTGATCACCACACTCGTTGCGGCAGTCGCGGCTCTCACACTGTCGGGCGGCGCTTTTGCACAGACGGCTGGCGGCGCGAACGGTGGCGGTACTTCAGGAAGCACGGCCAGTCCGTCCAATCAAATGCAGGCCCCGACGGGCGGCTACGGCACACCTGGCACCACCAATTCGCAAAGCGGAATGGGAATGAAGGCGCCCAATTCGGGTCTGCCGAGTAACAACAACGGCAGTGTGACAGGCACCACCGCTCCACCTTCGAGCAATAACACGCTGGCGACGCCGAGCGTGAAGTCGCCGGCCGCGCAATAACGGCCTGCAGGACGAGGAACGCAAAGCTATTGCGTCCCAGTCGTACCGATTATCTTTCGACCAGCGCGGTCGCGCCGTTATCGTGACGCGTGGCCGCCATTCTTCCCACGAGTGCCCGGAGAGCCTTGCTCAGAGGGCGCTCCATCGCGCGATAGACCACATAGCCGACCAGCGTCGATGCAATCACAAGCAAAAGACATGCGATATCCCCTTGCAAAGCTCTGGATTTGTCAAAATGCCCGAGGCCGCGAGCAAATATCGGTACTGTGAGGGTGTGAGTCAGATATATCGAGTAAGACGCATCTCCAACGGAAAGAAGGACGAATTTGGGAATCCACCCATTTGCCGATTCCCAAAAAACGAGTCCTGCCACCAACGAGGCAGAAGGAATGCCAGCGAGTATGAATCGGTTCTCCATCTCCGCCGTAATGGGTGACATGGCGAGTCCAAAAATCCCGGCCGCGACCAAGGCGGCAGAAAGCAGCTTGGGAAACTTCATTCCACGCGTATAAATCCAGCCGATCATGCAGCCGAAAACAAACTCGAGCATCATTGGGTTCGTAATGAAGCGCAAGTAAAACGCATCCGGCTGAATCAGAAGTGATCCAATGCCCAGTGTCATGAAGATGGCCACCACGCAATAGCGCATCGGACGTTCAGCGAAACACAATGAAATCGCAAAGACTACGTAGAAAAACATTTCATACGCCAGCGTCCATCCAACATAGAGGACAGGATATGAATGACCTGCGTCCCTGACTTCGTAAGGAAGAAAGAGATAGGACGTAATGGTTCGGGCGATACTGAATTTTTCCTTGTTGAATGCCGAAGGCGCGAGCAGTAGCAGCATTACCATGAACGTGGTCAGAATCCAGTACATCGGCGCAATGCGAATCAGTCGCGCAAGCATGAATTTTTGAGCGGATTCGATGCCTCGCGGTCTGTTGGCCGTAGTCAGTACCATGACGAAGCCGGAAATCACGAAGAAGATATCGACGCCCGCCATGCCCCAGACGGCAAACCCCGATGTATATTCGGGCGCCCAGCCGGACATTTTCAGGGAGGCGACAGAGTGAAACGCCACTACAAGGCCGGCGGCGATGCCTCTCAGTCCTTGCAGAGAATCCAGTTTGGTCATGGATAACCTCTTTGCAGATTCCCGGTGCGATATTTCTCGCGTCGCCGTTATGACGATCGCACCGATGACTATCGTTTAGCGCGTACCCTTCCAAATTACGTCGAGCGGCCAGGCTCGCGTCGCTCCTGACGGATTACGCCAAGGAATTGGCATGTAGTGGCAACAGTGCGCGACGCCTCCATTGGAGGCGCGGCTTCAATGCGAATCCCCAAAGTAGAACGCGGACAACTCCCATACGATTGAATCGAAGAAAGCCGGGTCGAGAGCGTGCCCCATGCGATCGATGACTCGCAGCGTCGCACGCGGCACGGCGGCCGCGGCCCATCGGCCATGCTCTACCGGAAAGATCGGATCGTCGCTACCTTGAATGATCAGCACGGGCACGTCGATCAATCCAAGTTGCTCCCTCGTCAGCGCCGGCGTTGCTTTCTGAGCCAACGCATGATTGCTGTTGTTGGCCAGTGTCGGCTGCAATCCATCGGAGCGCAGCAGCGGACGCTCGGCAAATGCTTTTCCCAGGCGTTGCCACGCGCTCTCGTCGAAAGGTGACCTTGGTCCCGCTGCCAACCGAAAATTTTCGATAAACCGTGTCGCGACTTCTTCGACGCTTGTCGGCGGGTGTGCGTTCAGTGCGATGACATTCGCGATGTAATCCGCAGCGGGACGCGGCAACTCTCCCGGTCTCTCCGGTGCTCCCGCGAAGGCATCGTTCTTCGGCCGCATGTCGGGCGAAGACATGATGCTGCAGAGCGTCGTTACCCGTTCGGGTTTCGACAGCGCCATCCCGTAACCGACAACACCGCCTTGCGAGAGCCCGACGACATGCGCCTTCGCGATTCCAATGCCGTCGAGCACGGCGAAGGCGTCGGCAGCCAGATCGTCGAGCGTATAGGGCGATGTGCCGAAATCGATGTAGGTCGACAGCCCGGTGTCGCGCGCATCGAAGCGGACGACGAACAATCCCGTTGAAGAAAGCAGATTGCAAAAGGCATCCGGCCAGACGAGACCGGGCGCGCTATTGCCCATCACGAGCAGCACAGGTGGTGCTTCTCTGTCTCCAAACTCATCGTAAAAGAGCGTTATCTGACTGCCGCGCGTGGTCGTGCTCTTGATCACGAGGCGTTCTCCAATTGACCGAAGGCGAATCGTCTGGGGTATTCGAAGGAAGCGAATATCCGGGGTATCTGCGAATTTTGCGCATTGCTGGCACGATTCCAACCACGCTGTTAGATTACCGTGCAACAGAATCGTTGATCGAGAGACTACGATGACTGACAAACATGCTTCCCCGCGGTCGCCCTTTCCTGCGCTGATCCTCATCGCGGCCATCGTCGCCGCGCTGGTTGCGGCCTTTGCCTACACGGCCGGCTGGCTCACGCCGCATCGTCTCACGCCCGCGAAAATCGTCGGCAGTCTTGCGCCGCCCGGCGGCGCGGTGCCGGGCTTCAGGCGCAATCACGCCAAGGGCATCTGCTTCAGCGGCGATTTCGAATCGAATGGCTCGGGAGCGGCGCTCTCCAAGGCCAAAATGTTCGCGTCGGGCACGTATCCCGTCACGGGCCGCTTCAATCTCGCGACGCCGGACCCGAAAGCATCCGACGCGATGGCGCGCGTGCGCGGCCTCAGCCTGCGCATCGCGTTGCCCGATGGAAGCGAATGGCGCTCCGCGATGATCGATGCCCCGTTCTTTCCCGTCGCGACACCGCAAGCCTTTTACGAATTGCAACGCGCGCTCGCGAACAAGAACGATCCCGAGTCGATGCAGAAATTCGCCACCGCGCACCCGGAGATCGGTGCGTTCGGCGCGTGGGCGGGCAGCGCGCCGTGGACGGCCTCGTATGCGGACGAGCGTTACAACAGCCTCAACAGCTTCGTCTTCACGAACGCGGAAGGGCAGAGCCAGACGGTGCGCTGGTCCTTCATTCCGGCTGCGAAGCCTGAGAACCTCACGCCGGATGAGCTGAAGCAGAAGGGCGCGAATTTCCTCGATGCCGAGATCACGCAGCGCGTGCAGAGCGCGCCGCAACGCTGGGCGATGGTCGTCACGGTCGCGAATCCCGGCGATCCCACCGCCGACCCGAGCAAGGCGTGGCCGGAAGACCGGCACACGGTGGAAGTGGGCACGCTCGTCGTCAAGACCATCGAGCCGGAGCCTGACGGACCGTGCCGCGATATCAATTTCGACCCGACCGTGTTGCCATCCGGCATGCGCGTATCCGACGATCCATTCCCCGCCGCGCGTTCGGCCGCCTACTCGGTATCGTTCAACCGGCGTACCGCCGAGGACAAGGATTACCCGCACACGCCCGCGCAAGGAGCCACGCAATGAACGCGATCACCGGGCGATTCTCGCCGCTGCAACGCGCCCTGCACTGGATCATGGCGATTTGCATCCTCGCGATGCTGTTCATCGGCGTCGGCATGGTGTCGACGGTACGGCCGGATTATCTGACGCTCGTGTCGATTCACAAGCCGCTCGGCGTCGCGATACTCGTGCTTGCGTTGATTCGTCTCGTCGTCAGAATCACGCGCGGCGCGCCGCCGCTGCCCGCCGACATGCCCGCGCCGATGAAACTCGCCGCGTACCTGTCGCACCTGGCGTTCTATGCGCTGATGATCGCGTTGCCGCTGCTCGGTTACGGCATGCTGTCCGCCGCGGATTATCCGATCGTGCTGCTCGGCGTGCACGTGCCTTCGCTGTTGCCGCATAGCAATGCGTTGCACACGCTGCTGTGGAACGCGCATCGCTTTCTCGCGTTGTGTTTCTTCGCGTTGATCGTCGTGCACCTTGCCGCTGCGCTGTTTCATGCGCTCGTGCGGCGCGACGGCGTTTTTCATGCGATGGCGCCGTGGAAGTAAGCGCGATGCTTCAAGGGCGCCGCTGCTGCACGACCTGAGCGAGCGCCCGCACCCCCGGCTCGATCAACTCCGCGCGTATCGCTGAAAAGCCCATGCGAAAGCATCGCTGACCATCGGCGGGATCGGCGAAGAACACGCTGCCCGGTTCGATCAGCACGCCGAGCGCCTGCGCGTCCTTGGCGAGCCGTGTCGCGTCGAGCCACGGCGGGCCTTCCACCCAGCACGAAGCGCCGCCCGTCACTTTCGATGCGCGCAATTCCGGCAAATGTTTCGCGAGCGCGTCCATCAGTACTTCCGCGCGTTCCTTATAGACGCGCCCCAGCTTGCGCAACAGCGTGTCGTGATGACCGAGCGCGAGAAAAGTCGCGAACGCGCGCTGAATGTACGCCGCCGGATGCCGGATCATCAAGCGGCGCAGCGCGCGCAATTCGCGCATCAACGTGCGCGGCGCGACGATATACCCGAGCCGCAAACCCGGCGCGAGCGTCTTCGACAACGAGCCGATATACACCACGCGCTCCGCCGTATCGAGGCTCTTCAACGCCGGATGCGGCGTGCCCGAAAACGTGTTCTCGCTTTCGTAGTCATCCTCGATGACGATGAAATCATGCTTCACCGAGAGATCCAGCAACCTGCGCCGCCGCTCGATCGGCATCGTCACGGTCGTGGGGCATTGATGGCTCGGCGTGACATACACGTAATCGCACGACGCGACAGCGTTTTCATCGTCGATGACCGCGCCGTCTTCATCGATATCCAGCGGCACGATCTGCGCGTTGTGATGCTGGAAGATGTTGCGCGCATCGGGATAACCGGGGTTCTCCATGCCCACTTTCGTCTGCGCGCCGCATAACAGGTCGCCGATCAGATACAGCGCCTGCTGACAGCCGTTCGTCACGACGATCTCGTCCGGCATCGCGAACACGCCGCGACGTGGCAGCACGCGCGTGCGAATCTGCTCGACGAGCGTCTCGTCGTCGCGCTCGATCAGGTCGGGCGCCCAGTTGCGGATTTCCATCACCGACAAACCGTGCATGCAGCTCTCGCGCCAGTCGCTCGTCGGGAAGAGCTCGGTATCGAATTGCCCGTAAATGAAGGGATATTCGTAGCTCTGCCAGTTCGGCGGCTTGACGATATTGCGCTGATTCGACGGCGCGTGTCTGATGCGCGCGCTCCAGTCGGGATGACCTTGCTGCGTCTCGATGACCGGCGTATCGGACAGCCCTGTCGCGGTGAAGCCGCGCTGCAATTCATCCGTGGCCGGATTCACGAAATGACCGCTGCGCTCGCGCGAGACGAGATACCCTTCCTCGACGAGCTGCTGATACGCGAGCACCACGGTATTGCGCGACACGTTGAGCTGATCGGCAAGCTCGCGGCTCGAAGGCAGAGCGGAATCGGGCGCGATATGACCGCTCAGGATCGCATTGACGATCATCTGGCGGATCTGGTTCTGCAAGCTCATCCCCGAGACCCGCGAGCGCTCGAAAAGCTGCGCCCAAAGCGTGGCGGTTGGGCGGGTCGGCATGCATGTCTCCTGCTGAAGTTCTGTCGATGATGAGATATTACGTGCGGCTTGCACGCAAGGCCAGCGCAGACGATCAGCCCACCGAGAACGCCATCTCGCGCCGCTGCCGCAACCCGACCCACGCCGCCGACAGCGCGCTGATGATGCCCGCCGCGAGGCAATACGTCGCGATCATCCACGGATCGCCGCCGTTGCGCTGCAAGAGCCACGTCGCGACGATCGGGCTGATGCCGCTCGCGAAGATGCCCGAGAACTGATACACGAACGAGATGCCCGAATAGCGCACTTTCGCATCGAAGAGTTCGGAGAAGAGCGCGGCTTCAGGACCATAGATCGATGCATACACCACGCCTAGCGGAATCACGACCGCGAGCCACGCGAGCATCGTATTGCCGCCGCTGTTCTTCATGAGCCAGAAGCCGAAAAACGCGGAAAGCCCCGTCGCGAGCGATCCCCAGAAGTAGATGCGCGCACGCCCGACGCGATCCGACAGGCGCCCGAAAAACGGAATCGTGAAGATCATCACGAAGGCCGCGACCATCACGCCGAGCAGCGCATCGGTGCGTTGCAGATGCAGCGTGCCCGTCAGATAGGAAATCGAAAACACGCCGAACACGTTGAAGAACACACCGTCGATGAAACGCGCGCCCATGCCCGCAATCGTGTTGCCCGGATACTTCGAGATCACTTCGACGATCGGCATGCGCGATTCGCTGCCGGTTCGCTGAATGCGCGCGAACTCGGGCGTTTCCATCACGTTCAGGCGGATATACATGCCGATTGCAACGAGCGCGAACGACAGGAAGAACGCGAGCCGCCAGCCCCACGCGAGGAACTGCGCATCGGTCAGCGTCAGCGACAGGCCCGCGACCACGCCCGACGACAGGCACAGTCCGAGCGCGAGGCCGATCTGCGGAATGCTCGCGTAGAAACCGCGCTTGTTCTCGGGCGCATATTCGAAAGCCATCAGCACCGCGCCGCCCCATTCACCGCCGAGACCGATGCCTTGCAGCACGCGCAAAAACAGCAGCAGCGAGGGCGCCCAGATGCCGATCTGCGCATAGGTCGGCACCATGCCGATCAACACTGTCGCGACGCCCATGATCGAAAGCGTCATCACGAGCATGCTCTTTCTGCCGACGCGATCGCCGAAGTGGCCGAAGATCACGCCGCCGAGCGGCCTGCTCAGAAAGCCGACGGCGAAGGTGCCATAGGCGAGCATCGTCGAGATGAGCGGATCGCCGCTCGGGAAATACAGCTTGTTGAAGACGATCCCGGCGACCACGCCGTATAGAAAGAAGTCGTACCACTCGATCGTCGCGCCGATCAGACTCGCGACGACGACACGTCTCATCTGCTTGCCATCGGTTCGGGGCAGTGCGTTCATGGTTTGTCTCCGTGATGTGTGAGACTTGTGATCAGTCTCTGTGACCTGCATGGGCCATGGGCTTTTGCACAACGACTTCGGGCACGTCTTCCACGCGCGTGACGTGCTGATAACGCTGATCTTCGAGAATCATGTCGGCGGCTTTTTCCGCGATCATGATGACGGGCGCGTTCGTATTGCCCGACACGAGTTCCGGCATGATCGACGCATCGACTACGCGCAGGCGTCCGATGCCGCGCACTTTCAGGCGCGCATCGACGACGGCGTGCGCGTCGCTGCCCATCTTGCAGGTGCCTGCCGGGTGATAGATCGACTGGCTGAACTTGCGCGCGACGTCGAGCAGATCGGCGTCGGACTGATAGCCCGAACCGGGAATGAATTCCGACACGATGTGCTTCGCAAGCGATGGCGCAGCGGCAATGCGGCGCGCCACTTTGATGCCGCCGATCACGACAGGATGATCGCGTTCGTCGGAAAGATAGTTCGCGTGAATGGCGGGATAGTGCAGCGGATCGTTCGAACGAATCTCGACGCTGCCGCGGCTGTGCGGCCGCAACTGGCACACCGACGACGTGAACGCCGAAAACGGATGCGCGCCCTGGCCGGGCTTGTCGGCGGAAAGCGGTTGCATGTGGAACTGAATGTCGGGACGCGCGACATCCGGCGACGAGCGCGTGAAGATCGCAACCTGGCTCGCCGCGAGCGTGAGCGGTCCGGTGCGCGAGATCGCGTATTGCAGGCCGATGAGCGCCTTCTTGAGCGGATTGTTGACTTCATCGTTCAGCGTGCGCTCGCGCGTCTTGAAGACGAGCCGTACTTGCAGATGATCCTGCAGGTTCCGGCCGACGCCTGGCAGTTCATGTTTGATCTGAACGCCCGCATCGCTGAGCACGCTCGAAGGTCCCACGCCGGAGTTCTGCAGAATCTGCGGCGACCCGATCGCACCGGCTGCGAGAATCACTTCGACACGCGCGCGCACCGTCTTCACGACGCCCTCATGCATGTATTCGATGCCGACGGCCTGCTTGCCGTCGATCAGCACCTTGCGTGTCTGCGCGCGCGTCTGCACGATCAGATTGCGCCGATCGCGCACCGGCTTGAGAAAACCCTTCGCGGTGCTCCAGCGCATGCCCTTGTAAGCCGTCTGCTGAAAATATCCGACGCCTTCCTGCGTCGCGCCGTTGTAGTCCGCGTTGAACGGAATGCCGATCTCCTGCGCCGCCGCGATGAAGTGATCGGCGATCGGACGACGCAAGCGCAGGTCCGATACCTTCAACGGCCCGCCCGCGCCGTGATATTCGCTCGCGCCGTGCTCCTGATCTTCCGACTTCCTGAAGTAGGGCAGCACATCCCTGTAACTCCAGCCCGCGTTGCCGAGTTCGGCCCAGCGGTCGTAGTCCTCGCGCTGGCCGCGCACGTAGAGCAGCCCATTGAGCGAACTGGAGCCGCCCAGCACCTTGCCGCGCGGCCAGTCGATGCTGCGTCCGGCGACAGCGTCGTCCGGCTCCGTGCGATAGCACCAGTCGAGCTCGGGATCGTGCATCGTCTTGAAGTAGCCGACGGGAATGTGAATCCACGGATTCGTATCGGCGCCGCCCGCTTCGAGCAGCAGCACGGTATTGCCCGGATCGGCGCTCAGCCGGTTGGCGAGCACGCATCCTGCCGAGCCCGCACCGACGATCACGTAATCGACTTCCTGCTGCATGACACCTGTCTCCTGAAGTCTTCTTATGGAACGAATCGCTTCGTCTGCGTTTCGTTCAATGTGGAAGAAGCGGGCAAGGATGCCAAGAGAAAAACGCGGAAGCTCGCGAAAGTGAAACGGAAAATGCGAATTCCGATTCAGAATTGAGAGGGTGATTCGGGTTGTCCCTGAGCCTATTTTTTGATTCGATATCCGAACGATCGGTGTTGCGGCGCGTCAGAATGTGGCCGTGAGTTCGTCTGCGGCTTCCTGAAGGCGCGGCACGAACGTGAGCGCGCGCGACAGCGCCATGCGCGACACCGGCCCATGCACGGCGATGGCCGCAATGCATTTGCCGCGTGAATCGAATACCGGCACGGCGACGCACGCGATACCCAGCACGAACTCTTCGTTATCGACGGCGATGCCCTTGTGCGCAATGCGATCCAGTTCCGCTTCCAGCAGGTTCGGATCGTCGAGGGTATTGGGCGTGAAGCGTTCCAGCCGCATCGCGCGGATCAGCGCGGCGCGTTCGTCCCGTGGCATCGTCGAGAGCAGCAGCTTGCCGCTCGCGCTGCAATGCGCGGGAACGTGCGAGCCGGGCTTGAGTTCCAGCCGCAGCGCCCACGGCGATTCGCAGCGGTCGAGATAGAGCACCTGCGTGTCGTGCAGCGTGCTGAGGTTGCAGGTCTCGCCGAGATCGGCGACGAGGCGCTCCAGAATCGCATGACGCTGCCGCCGCGCGCCGCTGTGCATCATCACGTCGACACCCAGCCGTTCGAGGCGCGGGCCGATCACGTAGGCGTTCTTCTGGCCCGGCTCGCGCGCGACGAAGCCGCCCGCTTCGAGCGATTGCAGCATGCGATGCAGCGACGCCTTCGGCTGCTCGATGATGTTCGCGAGTTCCGCGAGCGAAAGCGCGCTTTTTGCCGCCACGAGATGTTCGAGCACGCTGAATGCGCGCAGCGTGGGCGTGTCGGCACGCGCGGCGCTATCGATGAGCGGCGCGCTTTCCGTCGCCTCGGACTGAACGAACGCTTCGGTTTCGGCTCGCGTATCCATGATGTGCTCTCACATCGTCTGATGCCGTGCCGCTTGCGCCTGCACGCAGGTCACGGCGATCACGTGGTAGATATCGTCGGCGCTGCAACCGCGCGACAGATCGTTGGCGGGCTTCGCGAGCCCTTGCAGCAGCGGACCGATGGCCTTCGCGCCGCCGATGCGCTCCGCGAGCTTGTAGCCGATATTGCCCGCTTCGAGACTCGGGAAGATCAGCGTATTCGCATGCCCTTCGACCTTCGAGTGATGCACCTTGCGCATGGCGATTTCAGCGACGATGGCGGCGTCGAGCTGCACGTCGCCGTCGATCGCGAGGCCGGGGCGCGCTTCCTGCACGCGCCGCGTCGCGTCGATGACCTTGTCGACGGCCGCGTGATGCGCGCTGCCGCTCGTCGAGAACGACAGCATCGCGACGCGCGGGTCTTCCATCAGCAGGTTGCGCGCGCTGTCGGCGGCGGCCATCGCGATTTCCGCGAGTTGCTCCGCGTTCGGCTCGACGACGAGCGCGCAATCGGAGAAGATGAGGCCGCCTTTCATCGTATGAAAAGGCTCGCACAGCATCATCAGGAAGAAGCTGGAAACGAGCTTGAACGACGGCCTTACGCCGATGATCTGAATGGCGTTGCGCACCACATCCGCCGTCGTGTTGACCGCGCCCGACACGGAGCCGTCCGCCTCGCCCGTGCGTACCATCAGGTTCGCGAAGCACAGCGGATCGAGCACGGCGGCGCGCGCCTGCTCGGGCGTCATGCCTTTTTTCTCGCGCAGCGCGAAGAGTTCCCCGGCGAAACGTTCGCCAAGCGATGAATGAGAAGGATCGATCAACTCGATGCCTTCGAGATCGATGCCCGCGCCATCCGCGACCTGATACGTGCGTGCGCGTGCGCCCACGAGCACGATGCGCGCGATGCCTTCCTGCTGCGCGCGTGCCGCCGCCTGAAGCACGCGCGTGTCTTCGGCTTCGGAGAGAACGATACGCATCGGCAGGTCGCGTGCCTGATCGATGATGCGATGCATGGCTTTCATGGCGGGCCTGTTGTGACGGAAGAAAACGCCGCTCCGGGCTCGGAGCGGCGTGGACGGGACTTACACGTAGTCCTTGTACTTGTCGAGCGTGCGCACCGGCTTCGAGAGCGCATCGCGGCGGAACGGATCGCCGAGCTCGCGCGTGCACATGATCTCGATGATCGTCGTCTTGCCGTGATTCATCTGCAGATCGATGGCCTTCTTCAGTGCCGGACCGACATCCTCCAGCTTGTCGACGACGATGCCTTCCGCGCCCATCGCCTTGGCGATCTCGGCGAAGCTCTGGTTATCGAGTTCGCCCGCGACGAAGCGGCGGTTATAGAAGTCGACCTGATTCTTCTTCTCCGCGCCCCATTGACGGTTATGGAACACGACCGCCGTCACCGGAATGTTATGGCGCACGCAGGTCATGGTTTCCATCAGGCTCATGCCCCATGCGCCGTCGCCCGCGTACGAAACGGCCGGACGGTGCGGCGCCGCGACCTTCGCGCCGATGATCGTCGGGAACGCGTAGCCGCAATTGCCCCAGCTCATCGCCGCGAAGAAGCTGCGCGGCTTGTTGAAGCGCAGATAACTGTTCGCGACCGAGTTGATGTTGCCGATATCGGTCGACACCATCACGTCTTCCGGCATCGCCTTTTCGAGTTCGCGCAATACCTGGCGCGGATGCAGATACTGGCCGCCGCTGAACGGCTTTTCGTTCTTCTGCTCTTCGATCATGTCGAGGCTGTACGCGTCGCGCTCGTGGGTCCAGTCGTCGAGCTCCTTCTCCCATGCGGCCTTTTCAGATGCGATGGTCTTCGCGCGGGCGTCCTTCGTCGCATCGCAGTCGAGCTTGCGATCCGCGAGGCGTTGCGTCAGTGCGATCGCGGTCGCTTTCGCATCGCCGCAGATGCCGACGGAAATCTTCTTCACGAGGCCCAGCATCTTGTGATCCGCGTCGATCTGGATGACCTTCGCTTCCTTCGGCCAGTAATCGAGACCGTGCTGCGGCAACGTGCCGAACGGTCCGAGGCGCGAGCCGAGCGCGATTACGACATCGGCCTGGCTCAGCAACTTCATCGCGGCCTTCGAGCCCTGATAGCCGAGCGGACCGCACCACAGCGGATGATTCGCCGGAAACGAGTCGTTGTGCAGATAGCTGTTCACGACCGGCGCGCCGAGACGCTCGGCGAGCGCCTTGCATTCCTCGATGGCGTCTGACATCACCACGCCGCCGCCCGAGATGATGACGGGGAATTTGGCCTGCGCGAGCAGATCGGCCGCTTCGTTCAGGCTCTGGTCGCCGCCAGCGCCGCGATCGAGACGCTGCGGCTTGGGAATCTCGACCTTCACCTGGCCGTAGAAGTAGTCGCGCGGAATATTGAGCTGCGTCGGACCCATTTCCGACATCGCGCGATCGAAGCAACGCGCCGTGAATTCGGCCATGCGCGCCGGGTGCGTGACGTGACCCTGGTACTTCGTGAATTCCTGGAACATCGGCAATTGCTTGGCTTCCTGGAAGCCGCCGAGACCAATGCCCATCGTGCCCGCTTCCGGCGTCACGATTACGACCGGGCTGTGCGCCCAGTACGCCGCCGCGATGGCCGTCACGCAATTGCTGATGCCCGGTCCGTTCTGGCCGATCACGACGCCGTGACGGCCCGACACGCGCGAATAGCCGTCGGCCATGTGGCCCGCGCCTTGTTCATGCACCACGGGAATCAGGCGGATGCCGGCGGGCGCGAAGATGTCCATCGCGTCCATGAAGGCCGAACCCATGATGCCGAACATCTCGGTCACGCCATTGGCGGCGAGCGTTTCGACGAATGCTTCGGACGGGGTCATCGACTGCGGACCGGCGGGCGCCGCATTGGTGGCGGCGAGAGTGGTCTGGGAAGGACGGGCTTGGTCGTGCTCGCTCATGAGTGTCTCCGGGTAAAAATAAAACGGAACATTTGGTTCCGGAATATGTATCGTGAAGACATCGTAGGACGGCGCGAATTCGCCGTCAACTTGTTTTTCAAATAAATGGAATGTTTTGTCTCTAAAAAATTCGGACTTTTTCGGGCGACGCAATGGCGAATCGCCGCCGGGGCCCGCGTGGCGGGCGTCGGCGGCAACATCGGGATGGAGCGGGATCTAGCGCGCCGCGTCAGGGCGATGGCGCGTCATGAGCGTCAGTCCGTCCGACGCATCGATGAGCGTGGCGAGTTTCACGGCGGTGTCGCGCAGTTGCGGGACGGCTTGCAGGAGATCGTTGAGGTTCGCGCGGGCGGTCGGCGCATGCGCGGCCAGGCATGCGAGCACGCGCCCGCTCGCGGCGTCGGTGATCGGTACCGCGACGGCCACCATCCCGAGCACGAACTCTTCGTTGTCGATGCCGATGCCGCGCGCGGCGAGCCGGTCGAGCTCGCCTTCGAGCAGCGCCCGGTCCGTCAGCGTTCGATGGGTCCGCTTCGTGAGCGTGAGGCGCGTGAGAATCTGCCGGCGCTCGGCGAGCGGCATCTGTGAGAGGAACAGCTTGCCGCTCGCGGTGCAATGCAGCGGTACGCGCATGCCGGCCTGCATGTGCAATCGCAATGGCTCGGCGGTTTCGACGCGTTCGATATACAGGACCGTATCGCCGTCGAGCGCGGTGAGATTGCAGCTTTCCCCGATCACGTCGACGAGCGAACGCAGGATCGAGCGGCACGCGCGCGTGAACGAGTTGTTGGCGAGCGTGGCGAGCGCGAGTTGGGCGGCGCGGGGACCGAGCGCGATGCCGCGGTCGGTGCCGCGCGAGTCGGGCATGTGGGTGACGTAGCCTTGCGCTTCGAGCGAATCGATCAGCCGCAATAGCGTCGCCTTCGGAATACGCACGCGCGCCGCGAGCTGGGACAGCGTATAGGGGTGGCCGGCGGCGGCCAGTTGTTCGAGCACGGCAAGCGGACGGAGCGTCCGCGCTTCATCGCCGGAATGCTCGGCGGGATCGGGATGGGTGACGTCGCGCATGAGCCGAAAACGGAACGTTTGGTTTCAAATTAACGTCACTTTACGGCGATTCGGGGCTGACGCGCTACAATTTTCGGAACAGGCGGTTGCAGTTTTATTGTTCGGCGTGACGTTGGCTCAGAACGTCTTGCCCAGATCGGTCGCAGCTTCCTTCAGGCGCGGCACCATTTCCAGCGCGCGCGACAGCGGCGTGCGCGACACCGGAGCATGAACCGCGATCGCGGCGATACACGTGCCTTCGGCATCGACGATGGGCGCGGCCGCGCACACGATGCCCTGCACGAACTCCTCGTTGTCGATCGCGACACCTTTCTTCGCGATGCGATCGAGTTCCGCTTCCAGCATCTCCATATCGGTGATGGTGTTGGTGGTGTAGCGCTCGAGCTTCATCGCCCGCACGAGCGCATTGCGCTCCTCGCGCGGCTGCAATGCGAGCAGCAGCTTGCCGCTCGCGCTGCACCATACGGGCACGTGCGAGCCGGGCTTCAGGTCCAGCCGGAGCGGCCACGGCGCCTCGACGCGATCCAGATACAGCACTTCGTTCTCGTGCAGCATCGTGAGATTGCAGGTTTCGCCGAGATCGGAGACGAGCCGCGTCAGGATCGCGTGCCGCAGACGCCGCGCGCCCGCGTGGGTCATCACGTTGAGGCCGAGCTGCGCGAGGCGCGGACCGACGACATACGCGTTCTTGTCGCCGGGCTCGCGGATCACCAGACCGCCCGCTTCGAGCGACGCCAACATGCGGTGCAGCGAAGGCTTTGGCATGCCCATGTCATCGGCCATGTCCGTCAGCGACACGGGGTTGCCCGCCTGCACCAGGTATTCCAGCAGCGCGAAGGCTCGCAGCGTGGGCGTGTCGGGCTTGTCCATCGGCATGATTCCATGTGAATTCGTTCGACATTATTTTAAATGAGGTGCCGATCCTCGCCGTATAGGCCGTTTGGATAAAAATAAACGAAATGAATTGTTCCGAAAAAATATAATTGTTATGCTGGAGCCTCTGCTATGGGAGACGAAGCATCATGATGCGCGACACATGGTTGGACGAGCCGGACCGCAAGGTGTCCGTGCGTGCGCTGTTTGGCATCGACTCGGATTTGCAGGTGCCGGCGTTCAGCACGCGCGATCCGCACGTTCCGGAAATCGACGAAGCGTATCGTTTCAGCCCCGAAGTGACGATGGCGATACTCGCGGGTTTCGCGTTCAACCGGCGCGTGATGGTGCAGGGCCTGCACGGCACCGGCAAGTCGACGCATATCGAGCAGGTGGCCGCGCGCCTGAACTGGCCGTGCATGCGCGTGAATCTCGACGGCCACGTGAGCCGGCTCGATCTCGTCGGCAAGGATGCGATCGTCGTGCGCGATGATGTACAGGTCACCGAGTTTCAGGAAGGCATCGTGCCATGGGCGCTGCAACGGCCGATTGCGCTCGTGTTCGACGAATACGACGCCGGCCGCCCCGACGTGATGTTCGTGATCCAGCGCATTCTGGAGCGCGACGGCAGTTTCACGCTGCTCGACCAGAACCGCGTGATCCAGCCGCATCGTTTCTTTCGCCTGTTCGCGACGACCAACACGATCGGCCTCGGCAATCTGAACGGCATGTATCACGGCACGCAGATGTTGAATCACGCGCAGATCGACCGCTGGAACGTGGTCGCGACGCTGAACTATCTGTCGCGCGAGGAAGAGGCGCGCATCGTGCTCGCGCGCGTGCCGCAACTCGATCACGACGCTGGCCACGCGCTCGTCGATGCGATGGTGAGCATGGCCGGTCTCACGCGACGCGGCTTTCAGGCCGGCGATCTGTCGACGCTGATGTCGCCGCGTACCGTGATCAACTGGGCGGAAAATTGCGAGGTCTTCAACGACCCGAAGCTCGCATTGCGTCTCACTTTCCTGAACAAATGCGATGAAGCGGAACGGCCGATCGTCGCGGAATATTTTCAGCGCGCGTTCGGCGACGAACTGGAGACGCCGTCGCAATGGCATGACGAGCCGGCGCGATGAGCAACTCGCGTGAACTCGCGCGCCGCGATGCGCTGTGCGCCGCGACCGTGCGCGCGCTGACTGGCGATGACGCGTTGCACTATCGGGGCGGCAGGTTGTATCGCCACTTGCGGCCCGTGCCGCTGCGTGCGCCGCATTTGCGCGGCGAGCGCAGCGAAGACGAGGACATGGATTCGACGCGCGGCGCCGCCGATGCCTCCGCGTTGCGCATCGCGTATTCGGACGCCGCGTTGCATCACGCACTCGCCCCCGACGATTCCGTGGCGCGCATGGTCTTCGACATGCTCGAACAATTGCGCTGCGAAACGCGCGTGCCCGCTGGCCTGGACGGCGTGAGGCAGAACGTGCGGCATCGCTTCGATGCGTGGTCGCTCGCTTGTTATGAAACCGGGTTGCTCGACAGCGACATCGGCTTGTTGATCTACACGGTCGCGCAAATGGCCGAATCGCGTCTTTCAGGCCGCGCGGCGCTCGAAGCAACGGAAGGGATCATCGAAGCGACACGCGCGACGCTCGCGCCGTCGCTCGGACACGCGCTCGCGGGCATTCGGCGTAACTGTCACGACCAGCGAGCTTACGCGGCTCATGCGCTGGATATCGCCGAGCGGATCGGCGCGATGGTGCGCGACGTGCGTCACGCGTTCGTCGAGAGCAACGCGTCGTCCGACGATGAAGAAGAAGACGCTGCGCGCACCATGCTCGGAACGTGGTTCGATATCGACGATGAAGAAGGCGACATCGAACGGCTCGCGCTCGCCGCGAGTGCGGACAGTAGTGTGCGAGAGGCGTCGGGCGAGGACTATCGCATCTTCACCACGCGCCATGACAGGACGCTTCACCCGGCGACACTGATACGCGCCGCGTTGTTGCGTGATTATCGCGAACGCCTCGACGATCTGATCGCCGCGCGGCATATCAACGTGCCGCGTCTCGCTCGACTATTGCAGACCGCGCTGACCGTGCCACGGCGCGATGGCTGGTCGTTCGGCGAGGAGGACGGTCGCATCGACGGACGGCGGCTTGCGCAAGTGGTCGCATCGCCGGATGAGCGTCGTATCTTCAGGCGCGAGCGCGAACGGACGCACGCGGATTGCGTGGTGAGCTTTCTGATCGATTGCTCCGGGTCGATGAAGGCGAGCATCGAGCCGGTCGCGGTGATGATCGACGTGCTCGTGCGCGCGCTCGGCATGGCGGGTGTGGCGACCGAAGTGCTCGGCTTCACGACCGGCGCATGGAATGGCGGACGCGCGAAGCTCGACTGGCTGGCGAAAGCCAGGCCGCGCTATCCGGGGCGGCTCAACGAAGCGTGCCACATGATCTTCAAGGAAGGCGATGCGAGCTGGCGCGCGGCGCGCGGCGATATTGCGGCGTTGTTCAAGGCCGATCTGTTTCGCGAAGGGATCGATGGGGAAGCGGTGGATTGGGCGTGTGGGCGGCTTCTTGCGCGAAGCGAAGCGCGGCGTATCGTCGTGGTTATCTCTGACGGTAGTCCGATGGACAGCGCCACCGCGCAGGCCAACGATCCCAACTATCTTGATCAGCATTTGCGCGAAGTCGTCGCGAAACATGACGCTGCGCGGAGCGTGGAAGTGCTTGGGCTCGGTGTCGGGCTGGATCTGAGCCCGTACTATCGGCATCATTTCGCGGTGGATTTATCCGTGCCGCCGGATATGACCTTGTTCGCCAGGCTCGCGGGATGGCTCGGCGCGCGGCGCAGAAGCAGCACTTAACGCAGAGGCGATATCGTCCGGTTCGAAGAGCCCGATAAAGACGATCCGAGTCTGCTCCACGTCGCGGCATTGCGTGATATGCCAGCGCTTCCCGACGACATGAATCTCCGCACACGACCCGTCGAGAAGCCGCACAAATCCTTTCGCGCGCAGCAGTCTGTCGCTGAAAGATGCGCAAGCGGCTTTAAGCGTGATGCGATCGAATCGCTCATTGGACTGAAACGTAAAGCTACGCAATTCCGCTGGAAGATGATTCGAATAACTAAAAGACGGCACAGTGGCGCGCTCACTCAATGACGCATCGTCGTTGAAAAAAATCGCATTCGGCACGTTGCCATGACTGCCTTCGAACACGATGCGCGTGTGCGCGATATCCATCACGCGTGCGCGCGCGGCACGCGATTCCTCGATGCCGAGCAGATCGGTCTTCGTCAGCACGATGCAAGTCGCGCCTTCGATCTGCCGCCGCGCGATATCGCCGATATATGCATTGGCGAGCGTCGCCTCGATGCACTCCGCATCGACCGCAACCACGATGCCCTGCAAGCGGAACGCGCGATCCAGCATGCCGACCTGCGCAATACGGACCGGGTCCGACACGCCGCTCGCCTCGATCACCAGCAAGTCGGGCCGCACATCACGCGCGCTGATCTCGATGAGCGTCTCCATCAGCTTGCCGCCGATCGAACAGCACACACAGCCGTTCTCCAGCCCGATCACGTCGTCGCTGCGTTCGCGAATCAGCGCGGCGTCGATATTGATCGAGCCGAAATCGTTGACGAGTACCGTGACGCGCCGGCCATCCGTGTTGGTCAGCAGCGCGTTGATCATCGTGGTCTTGCCCGCGCCGAGATAGCCGCCGATGACGGCAAGCGGAATCGGCTTCATCATGCAGGCGCCTGAAACGCGCAGCCGCCGAGAATCGTGCCCCACACGCGCAATTGACCGAGACGCTCCGGCGGCACGTCATGCGGATCTTCATCGAGCACCGCGAAATCCGCGAACTTGCCGATCTCGATGCTACCGATCACATCGTCCATGCCGATCGTATAGGCCGCGCCAAGCGTGATCGCGCGCAGGGCATCGGCAACCTTCAGACGTTCCGCTTCACCCAGCACGCGGCCCGATGCGGTGCGCCGCTGCACCGCGCACCACGCGGTAAACAGCGGATTGAGCTGCGTGATCGGTGCATCCGAATGCAGGCCGAACGTGATGCCGAGTTCGTTCGCCGTGCCCGCCGCGTTCATGCGGTTCGCGCGATCGGCGCCCATCGTCTGCGCGTAGTGCGCGTCGCCCCAGTAGTAGATATGGTTCGAGAAGAAGTTCACGCACATGCCGAGGCGAGCGGCGCGTTCGAGTTGCCGTCTGTCGGCCATCTGACAATGCTGCAGCGTATGCCGGTGATCCGAACGTGGGTGCCGGTTCAGGATCGTTTCGATTGCATCCAGCACCAGTTCGGTGGCTTCATCGCCGTTCGTGTGGATGTGCAGTTGCAGCCCCGCGAGATGGAAGGGCAAAAAGGTTTCGACGAACTGCTCCGGCGGAATCAGCCATAACCCGTTGGGCCGCCCGTTCACATAGCCCGGCCAGCGCAGGCGCGCGGTAAAGCCCTGAATCGAACCATCGACGATGAACTTGACCGGCCCGAAGCGCAGCTTCTCCGAGTTGAGCGTCATGGCTTCGAGCACGCGGGCAGGGCCGCCTTCCGGATTGCGCTGCGGCCCGAACGCGGGCACGAGTCGAATCGGAAAACGTGCATCGCGCGTGACTTCGACGAGATTGCGCATGCCCTTGTCGGACAGATCGTTGAGCAGATCGGTGGCCGTCGTCACGCCCGCGAGTTGCGCGACCTTGCCGAAATCGCGGATCGCAGCGGGGTTGTCGCTCGCCGAAAGGGAAAGCCTCGCGCCGATCACGCGATACACCGGAAACATCGCCGCGAACTCCTGCAATTCGCCGGTGAGCCCGCCGCGCTCGTCCTTCACGATGCCATCGACGTCGGTGTCTTCGTCGATGCCGGCGAGTGCGAGCATCGGCGAATTCACGTTCATCAGATGCACGCTCGCATGCAGGATCGCGATGGGACGCGTCGCCGATACGCGATCGAGCTGCGCCGCCGTCAGACGCTCGCTGCCGAAGAAGATCGGGTCGAAGCCCCACGCGAGCAGCGGCGCGCTGGCGTCATCGAGCTTGCGTTCGGCTTCCTGCAGGCGCTCGATCACCGCGTCGAGCGATTGCAGGCCGGGCCAGCGCGTGCCGTCTGGACCGCGCCGCTCGTAATAGCCGACATAGACCGCGCTCCACATCGCGCCTTCCATCAGATGCGAATGACCCTCGACGAGACCGGGCATCAGCACCTTGTCGCTGAATGACGTGTCCGGCTCGGCATCGGTCCATTGCCGCATGTCGTCGAGCGTGCCGACCGCGAGGATTTTGCCTTCGCGGATGGCTACGTGCGTCACGACCGGCTGACGCGGATTCATCGTCAGAATCTTGCGTGCTGCGAGCACTTTTACTGCGTTGTCGTTGGTTCGGGTCATGAGTCGTTCGAGTGGATCAGGTCTGCATGAACGTGTTTGCGGCCCGCGCTCGGATTGCTGAGAAACACCACGAGCACGTTCGCCGCGAGACAGATGAGGCCGATATTGAGGCCGGCGATATCGACATGGAACGCATACAGGACGACCGCGAGCACCTGCCCCACGAGCAGCCCCGCTGCGATGGCGCGCGCACTCACGCGCAGCCCGAGCACGATCGCGATGACGCCGGGAAAGAACTGCGTGACACCGTAATAAGTCATGTTGATGAGCGTGAGCATCAGGTTGGGCGTAGCGAGCGTCATGACGATGGAGAGCAGCAGATAAAGCCCGATCACCACTTTGGCGCCGGCCTTCTGACGTGTCTCCGGCATGTTCGGCAGCAGATTGCGCGTGACCACGGGCCCGATCGCGAGGCAGATGCCCGCGAGCACCAGCAGGCCTGAAAGCGATGCGCCCGCCGCGACGAGACCGACCAGCCACGGCGGCAACAGATGCACGACCGCGGTGAAGAACGCTTCGTTGGGCGAGGCGAGCGGCACGTTCTGCGCGATCGCGTAGTACGACGCGACCACGAGAAAAGGATACATCAGCATGTAAAGCGGCATGACCACCTGCGAGCGGCGGATCGTGTTCGCGCTCTTCGCGGTGAAGAAGTTCTGGATCGCAAACGGCATCACGTAGAAGCCGAGCGACTGGAACAGCATCGTGCTCATCGAGAACGTGAGCTGATGCGTGCTCATCGCGTTCGATACATGCTGGCTCGCGGCCCTGAACACCGGCTCGACGCCCGCTTCCCAGGCCACCGCGATGCCCGTGATGACGATCGCGGCGACCATCAGGAGGTCCTTCAGAATCGCGATATACGCCGATGCGCGCACGCCGGCGATCGCGATATACGCGAACGCGAGCAGCGCCGAGATCATGATGAGGACGACCGGATTCACGTTCCAGCCGAGGCCCTTGAGCGCGGCGACGAGACCGGTGAACTGTAACTGTCCCCACGGCAGCAGAAAGACGAGCGCGGAGATGGCGACGATCAGTTCGAGCGTGCGGCTCCCGAAGTGCCCCTTGAACAGGTCGGGCAGGGTGATGGCGTTATAGCGCTTGCCCGCCTCCCAGATTTTCGGTCCGATGAAATAACCGATCGGATACGCGAGCAGGATATAGCCGAGGAACCAGACGCCGTAGGTCGGCCCTTTCGCATAGATGCCGCCGGGAAAGCCCACCATCGTGCCGATGCTGTAGATTTCGCCCGCCGCGAGAAAGAACACGAGCCACGCGCCGAATTGACGCGATGCGACAAAGAAATCGTGCACGCTTTGCGAGCCGCGCCCTTTGCCCGCGCGCAGCGCGAGCCACAGCGACAGCGCGATGAAGCCCAGAAATACCGTGGAAGCCATGTCGAAACTCTCCTTTATGCGCCGCGCGCTTCGCGCTGTTCCGCTTTTTTGTCGAACAGAATCCAGCAAAGCTGGAGGCAAACGGACGTCAGCACGAACCAGCCGAATATCCACGCGTAGATAAACGGAACGCCGAGCACATAAAAATCGTTCGACGCCGCCCACGGCAGCAGGCCGATGACGCCGACAAACGGCAAACCGAGTCCGATCAAGAGTTTCAGCATGGGTCACTCCGCAGGATCATGGGCGCCGCGCGGGACGGGCATGCGCGGGCAAAAAGGGATGCGGCTCAGTATGGCCTTACAAAAATGGCCGGCCGTAGTGCCAGAAAGGACCAATCGCTGGGGCCAGTGACGCGCCAGCGAAACCCGCGTCCTGGCACTAACGATGGTTCCGGCGTGGCACTAAGCGCGCTGCGGAGTTCGGTGCAACATGGAGCTACTTTCCAAGGAGTTATCGGTGGCTACTCTCGATTACGCTGCGCCGGCCCTTCGAGGCGCGTGCGCCCCATACGATCCGCTCTACGACCCGCTCGTCTCGCCCATCGGCCGTCAGCCGATGGACTACGCGCCCACCTACTGGGTCGCGACGGCAGGCGCGCCGCCCGAAGACGACGGACCCTTGCCCGGCGATGCCGATGTCGACGTACTGATCGTCGGCGCTGGATTCACCGGCCTTTCGACCGCGCTCTTTCTGGCACGCGAGCACGGCATCCGCGCGATGATCGTCGATGCGAACCGCACCGCCTGGGGCTGCACGAGCCGCAACGGCGGGCAGGGGCAGAACGCGAGCGGCAGGCTGTACCGCTCGCAATGGGTCGAGCGCTGGGGCAAGCAGACGGCGCTCAAGCTCGACGCCGAAATTCGCGAAGGCTTCGACACGTTCCGGCAGTTGATAGGCGAATTCGCGTGCGATGCGCAGCCGGGCGGGCATCTTTACATCGCGCACCGTCCGCGCAAACTGGATTTCCTCACCAACGAATGCCGCGTGATGCGCGATGTGTTCGGCTATGACACGCGCATGCTGAGCGCGAAGGACGTCGCGCAATCGTATGTCGACGATCGCGAAAGCTGCGGCGCGCTGCTCGAACCCGATGGCATCGGCGTGCATCCGCTCAAGCTCGCGTTCGGCTATCTGCGCATGGCGCGCTCGCTCGGCGTGAAGGTGCATCCGGGCACGCCCGTGCTCGACGTCGAGACGATTCGCGGCGTGCATCACGTACGCACGCCGCGCGGCGTGATTCGCGCGAAGGCGGTGGCATTCGCGACCGGCGGCTATACGCGCAACGACATGCATCGCACGCTTTCCGCGAAGATCATGCCGATCCTTTCCAACTCGCTCGTCACGCGTCCGCTCACGCAGGAAGAACTCGCTTCGACAGGCTTCCGCTCGCGCCAGGTCATCACCGATACGCGCACGCTGCGCTTCTACTATCGCCTGTTGCCGGACAACCGCGTGCAGATCGGCAGCCGCAGTGCGATCACCGGCGCGGACGCGGCGAACCCCCGGCATATGGACGTGCTCATCGAAGGATTGCATCGCAAGTTTCCTTCGTTGAAAGGCATTCGCATCGATTACTCGTGGTGGGGCTGGGTCGATGTGAGTCACGACATGATGCCGCGCGTCGCGCAGCCCGATCCGCAGCAGAGCATTTTCTACGCGGTGGGATATGGCGGCAATGGCGTGTCGTTCTCCGCGCATGCGGGGCGGCGCATGGCCGAGCGCATCGCGGGCAAATGGCAGCACAGCCGCGACGATCTGCCGATCTACGACTCCGCGCTCGAATATCCGAACGTGATGGGCATGGTGCGGTGGAAAGGCTTCGCGCCATTCCGCCGGGTCGGCCAACGGTTTCTGTATCACAAGTATCTGGCGCAGGACGAGAAGCGCTAGACCCGGTTGAACCCTTTCGCAACACACTGACAATATCGACACATGAGCACTCAAACGAATCAGGACTACCTCCGCCTTCTGGAGTCCTTCAACGATGCATGGAACCGGCACGACATCGATGCATTGATGAACTGCATGGCGGACGAATGCGTCTTTCACGGCGTGGCCGGACCCGGCGCATTGGGCCGCACCTTCGAGGGCCGCGTCGAAGTGCGCAAGGGCTTCACGCTCGCGTGGGAAACCTTTCCCGATGCGTCGTGGCAAGACGGCGAACATTTCGTGAGCGGCGAGCGCGGCGTATCGGAATCGACGTTTCGTGGCACCAAGGCGGACGGCTCGCGCATCGAAGCGCGCATGGTGGACGTCTTCACGTTCAGGAACGGCAGGATCGCGGTGAAGAATGCGTATCGCAAGGATCGTCCGGCCATCGCGTGACTGAATGAAGGCGCCTCGACCCGCGGGCAATGAACCGGCGGGCGAACGCAGAACCGACACAAGCAAATCAGGAGACGACATGCACTCGAACACGGATCAGGGCGATCTCAAATGTGGCCTCAAGCAGCGCCACATGACGATGATCGCATTGGGCGGCGTCATAGGCGCCGGACTTTTCGTCGGCAGCGGTGTGGTGATCCAGCAGGCCGGGCCCGCCGCGATTCTCTCGTTTCTCATCACGGGCGGCCTCGTGGTGCTCGTCATGCGCATGCTCGGCGAGATGGCGTGCGCGATGCCCGCCGTCGGCTCGTTCTATGAATATGCGCGGCTGGCCTTTAAAACGCAGCGCGGGCCGGGACGTCTCGCCGGCTTTCTGACGGGCTGGATGTACTGGTACTTCTGGGTCATCGTGATCGCGCTCGAAGCGGTCGCGGGCGCGAAGCTCGTGCAGTTCTGGATACCCGATGTGCCTTCATGGATCATCAGTCTCGTGCTGCTCGTCGTGCTCACGTTGACCAACCTGATTTCGGTCGGCAGCTACGGCGAGTTCGAGTTCTGGTTCTCGTCGATCAAGGTCGGCGCGATCATCGTGTTCCTGTTTCTCGGCGGCCTGTATGTCTGCGGTTTCTGGCCCGCGTCGATGCACACGACCGACGTCGCCACGACCTTCCTCGGACATGGCGGCTTCATGCCCAACGGCATCGGGCCAGTGATGACAGGAGCGGTTGCAGCGACAGGCTTCTACTTCGGCGCGGAGATCGTCACGATCGCGGCGGCCGAAGCGAAGGAGCCCGCGAAGGCCGTCGCGAAGGCGACCAATTCGGTGATCACGCGCGTGCTCGTGTTCTACGTCGGCTCGGTGGCGCTCGTCGTCGCGCTGGTGCCGTGGAATTCGCATCAGATGGCGACGCCTTATGTGAGCGCGCTCGAAGTGATGGGCATGCCCGCCGCCGCCAACGTGATGAACGCGATCGTGCTGACCGCCGTGCTCTCCGCGCTGAATTCGGGCCTGTATGCGGCTTCGCGCATGTTGTTCGCGCTGACCCGTCACGGCGATGCGCCTCTCGGCCTCGCAAAGGTGAACAAGCGCGGCGTGCCGACGCGCGCCATCCTGCTCGGCACCGTGTTCGGCTATGTGTCGGTGGTGATGTCGTATATCTCGCCGGATACGGTGTTCGCGTTCCTCGTCAATTCATACGGCACGGTGGCGATCTTCGTGTACCTGCTGATCGCGTTCTCGCAGTTGCGTCTGCGCGCCCGCATGACGAGTTTCGAAGCCAACGATCTGCGCGTGCGCATGTGGGGATTTCCCTATCTCACCTGGCTCGCGATCTTCGGCATGAGCGCGATTCTCGTCGCGATGGCCTTCATCCCCGATCAGCGCAAGCCGCTGTGGCTGGGTGTCGCGAGTCTCGGCATTCTGATCGTCGCGTATATCGTGTTCAAGCGCGGCCGCAAGGAGGTCGAGATCGAATCAGAGGATCATTCGGCGCAGCATCTGCAGACCGTCGAACGTTGAGCGTCGAAGTAACGGATAGCCGGTTTGCTGCATCGCAAACCGGCTGTCATTCCTTGAAAGTTCTGGCGGTTTCCTCGGCGGTGCGGCGCAGATCGGGTTCGAAGGCGAGTAGTTGATCCAGCGCAACACGCCCGACCGGCGCCTGAATCGCAATCGCGGCGCACGCGCGGTTGCGGTCCAGCATCACCGGCACCGCGATCGCAACGAGTCCCTGCAAATGCTCCTGATTGTTGATCGCCAGCATGCGGCGGCGCGTCAACGCAAGCTCGCGGCGCAATGCGTCGCGGTCGGTGATGGTGCGCTCGGAGTATGAACGCAACGGCAGGCGCTCGATCATCCGTTCGCGGCGTTCCTTCGGCAGAAAACTCAACAGCAGCTTGCCGCTCGCCGAGCAATGCAGCGGCACATGTGAGCCCGGCTGCAGGTGCATGCGCAGCGGCCAGCCGGTCTCGACGCGATCCACATACACCACGTCGTTGCCCGCGAGCATCGTCAGGTTGCAGGTCTCGCCGACGCGCGCGACGAGCTGTTCCAGCAGCGCATGACGCGCCGCGGCGGGCCCCGCATGCATCAGCACGTTGATGGCGAGCGAGCGCACGCGCGCCGAGCATTCGTAGAGCTTGTCGCTCGCACCGCGCGTGACGAGCCAGGCATCCATCAGTTGCACGAGAATGCGATGCACCGTCTGCTTCGGCAGGCCGAGCGCATCGACGAGTTCTGTCATCGAGAGCGGGCGGTTCGCTTCGGCAAGTGCTTCGAGCACGCGAAACGCGCGCACTGCGGCGGCATTCGATTGATTCGATGTCACGTTGCTTGTCTCCGTCTACATACTTTTCGCTTCCATTTCATTGTGCGTCGAAAACGGCAGTTTTCGGGACTCTGGAAAGTCCCGAAATCCTGATTCTCCGATGCTGACGGTTTGGCTGTATGCGTTAGTCCAGAAAACGGGACCGCGCGATGAGCGCGGCTGACTAGATTGGATAACACCTTCAATCTTTCACCAGCCGAGGTTCATCGCATGAATGACATGGCAAGCGGCGCGACGCTCGCGCGTTCCCGCGACAACGCGCCTGACCCACAGCAAGCCGACGTCGAACGCATCGTCGAAGCGCTCGTGACGCGAGCGCGCGCTGCGCAGCAGCACTTCGCGCAGGCGGGGCAGGAGACACTCGATATCGCGGCGGCCGCCGCCGCGTGGGCGATCATGGAGCCGCAGCGCAACCGGCAACTGGCGGAGCTCGCGGTGCGCGACACGGGCCTCGGCAACGCCGACGACAAGTTCCGCAAGAACCATCGCAAGACGCTCGGTCTGCTGCGCGATCTTCACGGCGTCGCGACGACCGGCGTGATCGCGCGCGACGAGGAACACGGCATCGTCGAGATCGCGCGCGCGGTCGGTGTGGTCGCGGCGATCACGCCATCGACCAATCCCGGCGCGACGCCCGCCAACAAGATCATCAACGCGCTCAAATGCGGCAACGCGGTGATCGTCGCGCCTTCGCCGAAGGGCCATTCGTCGTGCGCGTTGCTGATCGGCTTCATTCATGCGGAGTTCGCGAAGGCGGGTCTCGATCCCGATCTCGTGCAGATGCTGCCGCAGCCGATCGGCAAGGCGGCCACCGCCGCGCTGATGAAGTTCGCGGATCTCGTCGTCGCGACCGGCTCGCAGGCCAATGTGCGCATGGCCTATACGAGCGGCACGCCGGCTTTCGGCGTGGGCGCGGGCAATGTCGCATCGATCGTCACGGCGAGCGCGCATCTCGATGATGCGGCGCGCAAGATCGCGCTGTCCAAGACCTTCGACAACGCGACGAGCTGTTCGTCGGAGAACAGCGTCGTGATCGAGGAAGCGATTTACGCGCGCATGCTCGATGCTTTGACGAAGCAGGGCGGCGTGCTGCTCGATGCCGCGCAGAAGTCGCGATTGCAGGCGGCGATGTGGCACGGCGGCAAGCTCTCGGCGCGCTGCACGGCGCGTTCGGCGGCGGCCATCGCGCGCGAAGCCGGACTCGACGATATCGCCGCGCGGGAGCCTAAGTTCCTGATGGTCGAGGAGAGCGGCTACGGGCTCGAGCATCCGTTCTCCGGCGAAAAGCTCTCGCCCGTGCTGGCGGTCTATCGCGCGCGCGACGTGGACGCGGCCATCGACATCGTGCGCGGCATCTACGGCTACATGGGCGCGGGCCATTCGGTCGGCGTGCACGGCGCCGACGATGCGCTCGCCGTCAGGCTCGGCACGCAGTTGCCGGTCGCGCGCGTGATCGTCGATCAGGCGCACTGCCTCGCGACCGGCGGCAACTTCGACAACGGCCTGCCGTTCTCGCTCTCGATGGGCTGCGGCACCTGGGGCGGCAATAACTTCTCGTCGAATCTCGGCTATCGGCAATACCTGAACATCACGCGCGTGGCGTATCGCATCGCGGAGCGCGTGCCCGAAGTCGACGCGCTGCTCGGCGACTACTTCCGGAGGGTCGGACGATGAGCGCGCTTGCCGATCCCATCGTCGCGCCTCGCCGCGCGCCGCTCGATGCGCCGACCTTGCGCGCGTTGATCGATACCCGCGCCGAATACGCGCACGACAAGACGTTCCTGCTGTCCACCACACAGGAAGACGCGCTGACCTTCGGCGCATTGCGCGATGACTGCATCGCCCTCGAAGCGCGCTTCCATGCAGCGGGGTTACGCCCGGGCGATGTCGTGTCCGTCTTCATGGGCAACGGTATCCAGACCGCGCGTCTGCTGCTCGCGGCGATGTACAGCGGGCTGGTGGCGAATCCGCTGAATCTGTTGAGTCAGCCTTCGCAGGTGCGCTATATCGTCGAGCACTCGGATACGCGTGCGATCTTCGTCGCCGACGATACCTGCGACAGCATCGCCGATGCCATCGATGTGTTGCGTCGAGAAGGCATGACGCGTGAGATCGCGGTGGTGCGTACATCGCCCGACGCGAACGACTTACCCGATATCCCGACACTGCCCACGCGCCCGATTCCGCTCGTGCGCGATGAAACGCCCGGCACGCATATCGTGTCGAGCGACGCGGGCGCGATCCGTCCCGGCGATACCGCGCTGCTCATGTACACATCGGGCACGACTGGCGCGCCAAAAGGCGTGCTGCTGAGTCATCGGAGCCTGCTCGCGAACATGCGCAACATCAGCGCGGAGCATCGCCTGAGCGAAGACGATCGCGTGCTCGTGTCGCTGCCGCTCTATCACATCAACGGTCTCGTCGTCGCGCTGTTGACGCCGCTCTGGCACGGCGGCTCGGCGGTGATGACGCCACGTTTCTCGGCGCGCACGTTCTGGAGCGAGGCGTCGCTTCACGGCTGTACGTGGATCAACGTGGTGCCGACCATCGTCGCGTATCTGCTCAATGGCGAGAGCGCGCACGGCTGCGATCTTTCCGCGCTGAAGTTCTGCCGCAGCGCGTCTGCGGCGTTGCCGGCCGATCATCATCGTGCATTCGAGGAGCGCTTCGGCATCGGTGTCATAGAAACAATGGGAATGACGGAGACCGCCGCGCCTGCATTCAGTAATCCGTACGATATGACAAAACGGAGACTCGGCAGCATCGGCCTGCCGTCGGGCGGCGCGGCGATGATCGTCGATCTCGAAGGACGCGAATGCGCGGCGCATGAAACCGGCGAGCTGGTGCTGCGCGGCGAGCAGCTGATGAGCGGCTACTACAAGCGCCCCGACGAAACCCGCAACGCCTTCACCGCCGACGGCTGGTTGCGCACCGGCGATCTCGGCTATCGCGACGAGGCGGGCTTCTTCTATATCAACGGGCGTGCGAAGGAACTGATCATCAAGGGCGGCGAGAACATCGCGCCGCGCGAGATCGACGAGGCGCTGCTGCGTCATCCGGGCGTGCTCGAAGCGGCGGCTGTGGGCGTGCCCGATCCGGCCTACGGACAGGACATCGTCGCGTACATCGTGGCGAGCGACGGCGTGCCGATCGATGTGACGGAGTTGCGCGCACATTGCCTGCGCGAACTCGGCCGCTACAAGACGCCGCGCGAATTCCGCTTCACCGATGCGTTGCCGCGCGGCCCTTCAGGCAAGGTGCAGCGCCTGAAGCTCGTGCAGAGCCCGTAGCCGAAGGAACCGGCGGCGCGGATTCGCAGGCTTGACCATTCCACATAAGATGGACACAGGAGACAGCATGAACAGGCATCGTCAGCGCGTGAAGACGCGCCATATCATTCTCGGCGTGATGTGTCTGATGTACTTCATCTCGTACATCGACAGAGTGAACATTGCCGTAGCGGGACCGTTGATTCGTCAGGAAATGGGTCTGACCTCCATGCAGCTCGGACTCGTGTTCTCCGCGTTCGCGTATCCGTATGCGGTGATGCAGATCATCGGCGGATGGCTCGCGGATCGCTTCGGGCCGAAACTCGTGCTGACCGTGCTCTCGCTGATCTGGGGCGCGGCGACGCTCGCGACGGGCTTCGCGGGCAGCATCGGGGTGCTCGTGCTGTTGCGTATCGCGCTCGGCATCGGCGAGGGCGGCGCATTCCCGACCGCGACGCGCGCGTTCACGTTCTGGATGCCGGTGCGCGAGCGTGGTTTCGCGCAGGGCATCACGCATAGCTTCGCGCGGCTGGGCGGCGCGGTAACGCCGCCGCTGGTACTCGCGGTGGTCGCGGCAAGCGGCTGGCGCGAGGCCTTCATCCTGCTCGGCATCGCGAGCCTTGCGTGGACGGTGCTCTACTTCTTCGTGTTCAGCAATTCACCCGATGGGAACCGCCGCGTGACGCCGGAGGAGATCGCGGAAATCGGCTATCGCGCGGGAGAATGCGCGCGCGCGAGCAAGAACCCGACGCCGTGGCGCAAGTTGATTCATCGCATGTGGCTCGTGACCTTCGTCGACTTCTGCTACGGCTGGCTGCTGTGGGTGTATCTGACCTGGCTGCCTTCGTATCTGAAGGAAGCGCGCGGTTTCGATCTGAAGCATCTCGCTCTGTTCACCGCCTTGCCACTGCTTGCGGGCGTGATCGGCGATACACTCGGCGGAGTGATATCGGACCGCATCTACCGCATGACGGGCCGGTTGCGGCTCGCGCGTTGCAGCATTCTGGTCGTCGGCATGGGCGGGTCGCTGGCCTTCCTGCTGCCGATGGTCAACGCGCCGAGCCCGATCGCGGCGGTGTGGTTCCTGACCGGTTCGTTCTTCTTCCTCGAGATCACGAATCCGGTGTTGTGGACCTTGCCGCTCGATATCGCGGGCAAATATGCGGGCACGGCGGGCGGCATGATGAACACCGGCTTCGGCATCGCGGGGATGGTGTCGCCGGTCGCGTTCGGTTATCTGATCCAGCAGACGGGCAGCTATGACCTGCCGTTCACGATCTCGGCGGGATTGCTCGCGGTCGGCGCGTTCGCGGCCCTTTTCATCGATACGAGCAAGACGGTGGAAGCCGATGAGGCGCGCGAGGCGCAAAATCGTGAGGAAGTGGGCGTGCCGGCGTTCGCGGGCGGGGCGGGCAACTGGCACAAATAGCGGAGGCGGCTGAGCGAGGGGCGGGTTTCCGATCCGCCCCTGCTCGCCATGCGCGAGATCAACGCACCTCGGCCGGCAACGCCTTCACCCGATCGATCGTAGAATGAATTACGCCCAACCAACGGCGCACTTACTACAATCGATTCGGGAGACAACACCATGCGACGCTGCAGCGCGGCATTCCTGATCCTTCCCCTCGTCATCGTCGGCGTGCTCGCCGGCTGCGGCGGCTCCGACGACGATCAGCCCGCCTATTCCAGCGCGCCGAAGATCATCATCGATTCGGACTTCAATACGATGGGCGACGACGGCCAGCTCTTCGCCATGTCCACGCAACTGATGGCCGAAGGCAAGGTCAATCTGCTCGGCCTGTGCGTCGTGACCGGCAATGACTGGCTCCTGCAAGAAGAGGCCGACGCGCTGAAGGCAGTCGAACGCATGGGCGTGCAGGACAGGATCGGCGTGTACGCCGGTGCAAATTACCCCTTGCAATACGACGTCGCGAGCATCCGCGCCCAGCAGAGCGCGAATCCGAACGGCTACTTCGGCGCATGGATGCGTCCCGAGCCGACCACGCAAGCGCAACTGACCGCGCCACCCGACGGCTTCGCAACATCCGCAAAGCTGCAGAGCCAGAGCGCCGCCGACTTCATCATCGACGCGATCAAGCGCTATCGGAACCAGGTGACGATCATCGAAGTCGGGCCGCCGACCAATCTCGCGACCGCCGTGCTAAAAGCGCCGGAGATCGTTCCACTCATCAAGGGCATTGTGTACATGGGCGGTGCGATGAACGTGTCGGGCAACGCGAACGCTGTCGGCGAGCTGAACTGGTGGTTCGATCCGCTGGCCGTGCGCACGCTCTTGCAGACGTCGATTCCGCAAAAAGTCATTCCGCTCGACGTCACCAACACCGTGCCATTGACGGAGTCGGTCTATAACCAGATCGTCAATCCGCCGACAGGACAGACGGCGGTGACGAAGGTCTATGCAATCGCGAACGCGGGCGCCTTCGCAACGAACACCGATATCTACGACACGCTGACGATCGGTTACTTCCTCGACCCGACCTACGCGACGCAGACGCAGAGCGCGTACCTCGATATCGATACGACGCCCGGCGAAGATCAGGGACACGTGAAGGTCTATCCGGATGCGCCGGCGGCGGGTGCATCGCCGCAAAAGATCACTTACATCACGCGCTACGATAACGATCGATTCTTCAAGTTCTATGTCGATCTCTTGACGCGGCCTGTCCCGGTGAAATTCTAGTAACGCCAAGGATCAGGCACCGCTGGTGCCTGATCAAACACATCAAACTTCGAGTTGCTCCAGCACCTTGCCTTTCGTCTCGATGCCCATGTAATGCACCGCGACCGCCGCAACGAGCGGCACCGCCGCGAGCGCATAGAACGCGATGTTCATATTCCCGCCCATCAACGTCTTGCCGACCAGCGCCGGTGCGAAGATCGCCGCGATCTTGAGCCATGCTCCACCGAGGCCGCAGCCGAACGCGCGGATGCTCGTCGGATAAAGCTCGGGCGTATAGACATACGCGGTGATGAAGCCGCACGCCATGAAGCCGAGCGCGAGCGCACAGAAGGTCGCGACCACGTACACGGACTGCGTGACGCACACTCCAGCGCACACCAGCGACACCGCGCACAACACGAACGACCAGTTGATGACCGGCTTGCGCCCGACCTTATCGACGATCAACGCGCAGGTCAGCGAGCCGATCACGCCGAGCACGGACGCCGCCACCGCGAGATTCAGCGCGAGTTGCAGGGGCGTGTGATAGACGGTCTGGTAGATCGTAGGCAGCCATGTCGAAAGACCATACTGAAGCACGCCGCACGTCATCCACAGAAGCGCGACCGCAATCGTGCGCTTCAGATACGCCGGGCCGATCAGATCGAGGCGGCGGCGCTTCGGATGTCGATTCGCCATCGCTTCGAAGTCGGCGAGATTGCCGAGCGGCGGCAACGGTTGCTTGACCGTCGCTTCGAATGCGGCGAGCGCATCGCCGGCTTCGCGCATGCGACCGCGTTCGCCGAGCCAGCGCGGCGATTCCGGCACCAGCACGCGCAACAGGAAGAACAACACGAGCGGCACGCCGCCGATGAAGTACATCACTTCCCAGCCGAAGCGCGGCACGATCCACGCGCCGAGCGCGTTCGACGCGAGCAGGCCGATCGGAAACACGATCTCATACAACAGCACGAAACGCCCGCGTCCGTGCGCGCGCGTGATCTCGTTGATATAAGTCGCCGCAACGGGCAACTCGCCGCCGAGCCCGAGTCCCTGCACGATCCGCAACGCGACGAACACCGCGAACGAAGGCGCGAAGCCACACGCAATGCTCGTGAGGCCGATGATGCCCGAGCTCCACGCGATCGAGCGCACGCGCCCAAAGCGTTCCGCAAGCGACGGAAACAGGAACGCACCGATCAGTTGTCCGATCGATCCGGACGCGATCAAAAAGCCTACCTGTGCCGGCGTGAGTCCCCATTTCTGGATCAGCAACGGCAGCGTGGCCGCGATGACGATGACGTCGAAGCCATCGAAGAACGTCGCCGCGCCGATCAGGATACGCGCGCGCACCTGCATCGCGTTGGCGGGCAGCCTTTCGATGCGCGCGATGATCGACCCCTTCGTGACCGCGTGAGCGGCAGCGGCCGCGTCGGCGACGGTTGTCGCAGTGCCGCCGTGTTGGACGACTGTATTGCCCATGCTCCTCATGCCTGCTCCCGTCTGTGTGTTATGCGAGTGCTTTCGCCGTATCCGCGAGGGCCGCGATATCGACCGCGCGTCCCTGGCTCATCCATTTCTTCGCGACCTTGAGATCGCGCGTCGCGTTGATCGCGATGACGCCGCGCAGTGCGTCGCCATCGAGGAAGAACAACGACGCGCGCCGTGCCTCCAGATCGCCGCGAACGATCGGCGTCGCGCCCGGCGGAATGTCGCCGAGAATCTGCAGGTTCACGTCGTACTGATCCGACCAGAACCATGGAATCTCCGCATACGGCGCGCGCGCGCCGAGCACTGCGCGCGCCGTCGCGATTGCCTGGTTCTGCGCGTTCGCCCACGATTCGAGGCGCACGCGGCGCTTCAGCCACGCGTTCGGATGATTGGCGACATCGCCGCAAGCGAACACATTTGCATCGTTCGTCGCACCGAATTCATCGACGACGATGCCGTCGTTCACGTCGATGCCCGCGCGTTCCGCGATTGCCGTATGCGGCGCGAGGCCGATGCCCGCGACGGCGAAGTCGGCGTCGAGCGTCGCGCCGTCGGCGAGTTGCGCGCGCACGCCGTTGCCAAAGTCTTCGAGCGATACGAGCGACGCGTTCAACCGCACATCGACGCCGTTATCGCGATGCAACTTCAGCAGAAAGTCGGACACGCGCTCGGGCACCGAACGTCCGCACAGACGCGGCGCGCCTTCGATCACCGTCACATCGACGCCGAGCTTCTTCGCGGTCGCCGCGACTTCGAGGCCGATCCATCCTCCGCCGATCACGACGAGGCGCTTGCTATGGCTTTCGCGCAGACGCTTGCCGATCAACATCGCATCGTCGAGCGTGCGCAGATAGGCGAGGTGAGACGTCTTCACGAGCGCATCGGGCAGACGCCGCGCCGCCCCGCCCGTCGCGATGACGAGGCGGTCGTAGTGCACTTCGCGTCCGCTCGCGGTGCGCACGATGCGCGCGTCGCGATCGATCGAGGCCGCGCATTCCGGCTGCCACGCTTCGACGTTCAATTCGGCGAACGCGTCGTGATCGACGATGCGCACGGTGTCGATATCCGCTTCGCCCGCGAGCACGGCCTTCGACAGCGGCGGGCGTTCGTAGGGAAGATGGATTTCATCGGCGATCATCACGAGGCGGCCATCGAAGCCTTCCTTGCGGAGCGTCTTCACGATCCATCCGGCAGCCTGTCCGCCGCCGATCACCACGACTGTCTGAGGATCAGCCATTTTTACGCTCCGTCATGAACTTGCCTTCGGGCGCCTTCGCGTCTTTCTGGCGGCGCGTGTTGCCATCGAGACCGCCATCGACGGCCCATTCGGCGAACACGGTCGGACCTGGTTCGAATTCGCGCGGTTGCCACTCGGGCGTGAGCACGTCTTCATCGGCGTAATACTCGATGAGACCGCCCGCCGGATTCTTGAAGTACCAGAAGTACGCCGACGACACCGGATGACGTCCTGGCCCGAGCTGCGTCGTCCAGCCGCAGCGGCTGATATGCAGACCGCCGCCGAACACTTCGTGGATATCGCGCACGGTGAACGCGACGTGATTCAGACCGCGCTTGCCATCGGGCAATTGCAGCAGGAACAGATCGTGATGACCTCCGTGCGGCGCGCAGCGCATGAACGCGCCACGGCCCGGATAACGATCGGAGGTCTCGAAGCCGAGCAGCTCGTGATAGAACTTCTCCTGCTCCGCGACGCAGTTCGTGAAGAACACGACATGACCCACTTCGACCGGCTCCGCGCGTTCATAGACAGGACTCGGTGTATCGACGCGCAGCGTTTGTCCCCACACGTTCGAAGGCGAGCCTTTCACATCGATATCGCGCTTCTTCGTCACTTCGACGCGAATCGCCATGCCGTTCGGATCGATGCAGCCGACCGCGTCATCGGTTTCGATGTGACCGGGCTGGCCCGCGAAGCGTCCGCGCAGCGCATCGAGTTCGGCGCGCGTCGCGACACCCCACGTCACTTCGCGCAGCGTCGGACCGCCTTCGAACGCGGGCGGGAGCGCGGGATCGTGCGCGAGCGCGAGCAGCACTTCGCAGCCGTTCAGCGTTTCGAAACGCGCGCGCGTTTCGTCGTGCGCGACTTCCTTCAGACCCCAGTCTGCGAAAAAGCGCCGGCACGTGTCGAGATCGGTCACGCCGTAGGTGATGCGTTCAATGCCAAGAATCGTCATGGCCACTCCTTCAGTTCGCCCAAGGCAGCGGGGCGTCGTTCAAGCCCCAGTACAGGCTCTTTTGCTGCATGTATTCGCGCAGGCCGAGGCGGCCTTTCTCGCGGCCCATGCCGCTGTCCTTCCAGCCGCCGAAGGGTGTGGAAATCGAAAACTGCTTGTACGTGTTGATCCAGACCGTGCCGGTGTTCAAAGCGCGTGCCATGCCCCACGCGCGCTTGTAGTCGCGCGTCCAGATGCCGGCGGCAAGGCCGAACACGCTGTCGTTCGCCTGTGCGAGCAGCGCGGCTTCGTCGTCGAAGGGCAGGGCGGCCAGCACCGGGCCGAAGATCTCTTCCTGGCACATGCGCGCATCGTTGGTGAGGCCTTCGATGATCGTCGGCAGAAAGAAGAAGCCTTTCTCGCGGCCCTCGCCGCTGGGACGTTCACCGCCGCACAGCAGCGTGCCGCCTTCGTCGAGACCGAGCGCGACGTAACGTTCGATGCTTTCGCGATGCTGCCCCGTGATGAGCGGGCCCATCTGCGTGTTCTCGCGCGTCGGATCGCCGACGCGCAGCTTGCGCGCGCCGTCGACGAGCCGCGCCATGAATTCGGCATACACGGTACGCTCGACGAACAGGCGCGATCCCGCGATGCACGATTCGCCCGACGAACTGAAGATGCCGTACAGCACGCCGTTGACCGCGTGATCGAGATCGGCGTCGGCATACACGATGGTCGGCGACTTGCCGCCGAGTTCGAGCGATACCGGCATCAGCTTTTCCGCGGCGAGTCGCGCGATGCCGCGACCGACTTCCGTGCCGCCCGTGAACGCGACCTTCTTCACGAGCGGATGGCGCACGAGCGCATCGCCGATGACGGAGCCTTTGCCGGGCAGCACGCTGACGACGCCCTTCGGCACGCCCGCTTCCTCGCAGATGCGCGCGAGTGCGAGCGATGCGAGCGGCGTTACTTCAGCGGGCTTCAGCACGACGGCATTGCCTGCGGCGAGCGCGGGCGCGAGCTTCTGCGCGTCCGATGCGATCGGCGAGTTCCACGGCGTGATCGCAGCGATGACGCCGAGCGGCTCGTGCACGCTCATCGTCAGATAGTCGCCGCGCGAGGGCGTGAGTTCTTCTTCGAGTGTTTCGAGGCACGACGCGAAGTAGCGGAACGTGCTCGCCGCGCTCGCGACGAGCGCGCGCGTTTCGCTGATCGGCTTGCCGTTGTCGCGCCGCTGCAACTGCGCGAGCGCTTCGTGACGCGCTTCGATCAGATTCGCGATGCGATGCAGGATGGCGGCGCGCTGATGCGGCTTCAATCCGGCCCAATCGGCCTTCCGGTAAGCGCGATCCGCGATTTCGACGGCTTCGCGCGCATCGTCGGCGTTGGCCGTGCTGATCTCCGCGTTGACGCTTTGATCGGCGGGATAGATGCTCGCGTACTGATTGCCGCGCCCCTGGCGCCATTCGCCGCCGAGATAGATATCGCCGGACGTGACGAGCGAAGTGTCGGGATGATTCATTGTTCCAGAAGCTCCTTCAGATGACGCAGCGCGCGGCGCGATTACGCAACGCACGAATCGCGCTGAACGCAGTGAGCGCGGATGTCTTGGGATTCGACGGCAACGGCTTGCCGCACATTTCGAGCGACATCTCGCCGAACGCGCCGCGCGCGACGATGCGATGCACGTTGCGCTCGACAGCCGGATCGGCGATCAGGCGCACGCGCGTGCCGTCGAGACCGAGTCCGGCGAGCGCGATGGTCGCCGCGACGTTCGCGTTCTTCGGATAGAGCCGCGCGGCATCGCGTGCGGTCCCTTCGAAGATGACTCTTTCTTCGGTCAGCGACCGCAGATCGCAGACGTTTTCCGCGGGCGTGCCGAGCCAGCCGAGCGGCGGCTTGCGGCCTGTGTACTGCACGTCGTCGAGGCCGCCTTCCTTCGCCGCAGCGAGCGCATCGACGCCGCCGATCGCGCCGGACAGCAGCGTGATGGTGGCCGCGCCTTCATCGGCGGCATGGGACAAGGCATCGAGCAGACCGGCTTCGGACAGCGCGCCGATCGATGCGACCGCGCAATCCGTGCCGGACTTGAGCAGGGGCACGACATGATCGACGAGCGCCGCATGGCCCGCGCATTCGAGCGCGAACTCGGGATGACTCGCGAGCGCATCGACGTGCGATACGACATCGACGTGATCGCCCAGCACCGAGCGCACATGATCGCGATCGCGTTCCGGCACGATCACATGCGAGATGCGCACGAGCGGATCGCGGTCGACCGCGCGAAACACCGCCGATCCGATCGCGCCGAAGCCGATCATCGCGATATCGATCGCATGCTGTGCATGACGGGGATCACGCATATTCCGGCTCCTTCGGCTCTTCCTTCTTCACCGGCGGTCCCGCGAACGCGGTCGCGAACGAGCCGACCGACAGCATGTCCACTTCGACGAGCACCGGACCGTCGATGGCGAGTCCTTCGCGCACGATGTCATCGGCCTGATCAAGCGACGTGATGCGGCGATGCGCGAGGCCGAGGCTCGCGCAGAACTGCGCGAAATCCGGCTGATGCAGATCGACGAACATGCGGCGTCCGCCATACTGCGCATCCTGAATGTTGCGGATCACGCCATAGCATTGATCGTTCATCAGCACGATCATCACGTTCGCTTTTTCCTGCACGGCCGTGGCGAGTTCGCCGACGTTGACCATCAGACCGCCATCGCCGACGAGCGCGACGGTCTTCTTCGCCGCGCCCGAGAGCGCCGCGCCGATCGCCATCTGCATGCCCTGGCCGATGCCGCCGCCGAGCGCATGCACGCCCGCGCGCGGATTGAAGATCTTCAGCAGGCGATTGCCCCATGTGCTGTTCGAGATCGTGACGTCGCGCACCCAGTTGTAATCGCGGCCGACCGCGCGTTGCAGCGAATCGACGAGGCGCCTGTACGGTCCCAGTCCCTTCGCTACTTCCGCGACCGCTGTTTCCCGCGCGGCGGCGAGATCGCCCGCGAACGCCGGATCGATGCGGATGCGGCCTTCGAGCAGCGTCGCGAGTTCATCGAGCACGCGCGAGGCGTCGCCATGCACGAAGAGGTCGTTGCGATAGCCACGGTTGTCGGCGAGCGCATCGGCGTCGACGCGAAAGAGCGGTTGCGGCAGCGCGAGCTTGTACTTCAGCGTTTCGTTGCCACGCAGACGCGAGCCGACGACCACCAGCGCGTCGCAGGTCTTGTAGAACGCCTCGACCGACGGATGCACGTTGAACGCGCCGAGAGTTGCGGGATGATCTTCCGGCAGCACGCCGCGTCCTTGCACGCTCGTCACGACGCCGAAGCCGAGCTTCACCAGACGCTCGACCGCGCTCTTCGCATGACGCGTGCCGCCACCCAGCCACAGCAGCGGGCGCTTCGCGTTCGTCAGCGCATCGGCGAGTTGTTTCACGCGCAGGCTGTCATGCGTGAGCGCACCGACATGCGGCGCTGCCAGATCGGCGGGCCATTCGATTTCGGCAGCCTGAATGTCGATCGGAATCTCCACGCTTACCGGACCCGCAGGCGCGGTCAGCGCGACGCGCACGGCCTCGCGGATCGTCGGCAATGCGGTGTCGACGGTACGCACGCGGAACGCGGCCTTAGAGATCGATTGCAGCATCGACAGTTGATCGGGCGCTTCGTGGATATACGCGAGATCCTGATCGAGATATTCGGTTTCGATCTGGCCCGTGACATGCAGCAGCGCCGTACCCGCGGTCAGGGCTTCGACCATCGCGCCGGCCGCGTTGCCGGCGGCAGTGCCGGTGGACGTGAACGCAACGCCGAGTTCGCCCGAGACTCGCGCGAGGCCATCGGCCATATTCAATGCGCCCGCTTCGCCACGCGCGCCGACATAGCGGATATTGCCGCGACGGCCGATCGCATCGAGGATCGGCATGTTGTGAATCGAGATCACGCCGAACGCCGTGCGTACACCGCATTGTTCGAGGAACGCGGCGATCAGTTCGCCGACCGTGGTTTTCTTAGACATGACGAGCAAAGCCTCCGGAAACATCGATATGGCTGCCGGTCGTGTACGACGACAGCGTTGTTGCGAGATAAAAGAGCGCCTGAGCCGCTTCTTCGGGCAAGCCGAAGCGGCCGAGCGGAATGTTTTTCTTGCGCGCGAGCTCGGCGGTCCATTGCTGCCAGCTCTGGCGCGGCTCTTGTGCTTGCTGGAAATAGTCCTGGTAGCGCCGCTTCCACTGCCCCGATTCGACGATGCCGATCAGAATCGAATTCACGCGGATGCGTTGCGGGGCGAGTTCCGTTGCGAGCGATTTCACGAGGCTCAGCACGCCTGCTCGCGCCGATGATGTCGCGACCATGTGCGGCTCCGGCTGCAACGCGAGCAGTGAGTTCACGCAGACGATCGCGGGCGAGGGCGCATCCTTCAGCATCGGCAGAAAGGCGCGCGTCGGGCGGATGATGCTGAAGTACTTCAGCTCCAGTTCGTCGCGCCAGGCGTCGTCGGTGGTATCGGCGAAGGTGGACACGCGGCCTTGTCCCGCGTTGTTCACCAGCATGTCGACGCGGCCGAAGCGCTCTATCACGCGTGAGGCGAAGGCGTTCACCTGGCTCTCATCGAGCACATCGCAACGTGAAGCGAGCAATTGCGCTTGCGGGAATTCCTTCGCGAGCGCGGCGTGCGCGGCTTCGAGCCGTTCGCCGTTGCGTCCGCAAATGGCCACTGATGCGCCCGCTTGCAGAAACAAACGCGCCGTCGCGAAGCCGATGCCTGACGAACCGCCGGTCACGACCGCAACTTGCCCTGAAAGATCGATCTGAATCATTGCAACCCCAGAGACTTCATATAGCGGCTCGACGCTGAAGCACGCGCGGCCGGACGATAGTTGAGACGCATGGAGAGCGCGTCGGCGGCTTCGCGAACCTTGTCGATGAGGCCGCTTTCGAGCAGCGCGGCGTCGATCTCGGGACGCGGAATCGTCGTCGTGATGACGGCGACGATGCGCCCCGTGTCGTTGCGAACCGGCGCGGTGACGACCGAAATGCCGCGCTCGAACGACGATTGACTCGTCGCGTAGCCGCGTTCGGCGTCTTCCTTCACGCGTTCGTAAAGTTCTTCCACGGTTTCGGGCGTCGACTTCGTGAAGCGCTCCAGAGGTTGTTCCGGATAGAGCACGCGCAGTTCATCGAGCGAGAGATCGCCCATCAATACATGACCATGCGTGGTCGCATGCGCGGGCAGTCGCGTGCCGACGTTCACCTTCACCGAGCTGAAGATCGGCGCGTGACTCTGCGCCTTCGCGACGAACACGACGTCGCGGCCATCGCGAATGAGGATGTGACTCGTGAGGCCGGTCGCATCGCGCAACGCTTCGATGATCGGCAGGCCGAGATCGGTCAGTTCGAGCGAACTCAGGTATTCGAAGCCGAGACGCAGCACCGCGACGCCGAGGCGATAGTTGCGGTCCTTGTCCGCGCGTTCCAGAAAGCCGAGCGATTCGAGTGTCTGAAGCAGACGGAAAACCGTCGTGCGCGGAATGCCGAGACGCCGCGACAATTCGGGCGCGCCGAGCACGGGTTCGCGCGGCGAGAACTCGGTGAGAATCTTCAGTCCGCGTTCGAGGCCCGGCACGATATAAGTCGGCTCGCTCTTGTCGGCTTCTTCTGTGGCGAGTGATGTCATGGTGTTACTCCGTCGTTCATGTGACATTCGATGCCCTGGCAAAACGCATCGATCAGCGCCGTGTAGGCGGCGGGCGATTCGACATAGCCCGCATGTCCGGCACGCGGAATGACTTGCAGGCTGACGTGCGCGGCCTGCGCGATGGGTGCGCAAGCGTCGGGCGGCGTGATCGTGTCTTCTGCGCCCACCGCCACCGCGATACGTCCGTGAAAGCGCGCGATATCCGCTGCGAGATGCGCGTTCGCGAGCAGATGCGTCGCTTGTGCGTAGCCCTCGGGCACGATGCGCGCCATGTTCCAGCGCACCCATTCGCGTGCGGTTTCATCGGCGTATTGCGAGACCATGTTCGCGCTGCGTTCTTGCGCGAGTCGTTGCGGGCCGAGTTCGGCGAGCAACTTCAAACGTGCGTCGCGTCTGGACTCGCGCACGTCCTTCGATGCAGCGCCATAACCCGCAGCGGGCGATATCAGCATCAGGCCCGCGACGCGCTCGGGCATGTCGGCGGCGAACGAACCCGCGATGATCGCGCCCAGCGAATGACCGACGAGCACGCAGCGCGTGACGCCCAGCGCATCGAGCCACGCTGACAGTGCGTTCGCGTAATCGCACGCCACCGGCGATTCACTCGTCACGCGAGTGGACGCGCCATATCCCGGCGCATCCCACGCGAGCACGCGACGCTTCGCGCCGAGCACGTCGAGTTGCCGCACCCACGACGCCGCGCCCGAGCCGATTCCATGCAGCAACACGACGGGCAGGGTGCGCAGGTGCATTGCACCTGCTTCGCGATAACCCGTGATGCCGTGCGCGGTGTTGATCCGCATATCGGCGAACGAGGCGAGCGTCTCGATGTTCATCGCAGCCTCAGCGCTTGAGGTTCGCCAGCGGCGAATCCGGCGGATACGTCGGCGTGATCGGCTTCGATGCGCCGAGCATCACGCACATCAGCGCGTCTTCCTCGCCGATGTTGATCTCCGTGCGATACACGCCCGGCGGTACGGAGATGAGATCGCGCTCGCCGAGCACGGCTTCCCACGTTTGTCCGTCCTTCTCGCAGATCACTTTCATCTTGCCGCGCAACACGAAGAAAATTTCTTCGACGTCGATATGAATGTGGCTCGGCCCGATGTTGCCGGCGGGAATGACCATCGTCGAAAACGTGAAGCTGCCCGAGGGGACCGTGTTCATGTCCTTCGCGACGCCGGTGCCGCCCGTGCCGACATAGCGCATTTGCGCCCGGCGATATTTCGGGTCGTAGTCGGCCTGGAACTTGAGCGCGTCCCAGTCGTAGCGGCGCGTTTCGAGGCGCGCGACGCGCGAGTCCATCCATTGATCGAAGCTCGCGTCGGCGGGCTGGTCCCACGATTTGCGTTCGATGTCTGCATCGGCCATAGCCTTCTCCAGGTTATATGTAGAGCGAATCAATTCATCACGAAGCCGCCGTTCACCGGCAGCAACTGGCCCGTCACGAAACGCGCGGCGTCCGAGAGCAGGAACAGCGCGGGGCCGTTCACGTCGTCGGGCACTTGCGCGCGCGTCAGTGCGCGGCCTTTGAGGTAATACTCGTGCCGCTCGGCGGGCACGTAGGCGGTGGCTTCCACTTCGGTGAGGCCGGGCGCGATTGCGTTGACGGTCACGTTGCTCGTGCCGAACTCGCGGGCGAGCGAACGCGTCATCGCGATCACCGCGCCCTTGCTCGCGACATAGGCGAGCAGCTTCGGCGCGCCCCACAAGGCCGTATCCGATGCTATGTTCACGATCGCGCCGCGTCCCGACTCCTTCAGATGCGGCAGGCACGCCACGCTCATCAGCCACGTGCCGCGCACGTTGACGTTCATCACGGCGTCCCACGTTTGCGGCGTGAGTTCATCAGCGGACTTGCCGCCCGAGTTCGTGATCGCTGCGTTGTTGATGAGGCCGTCGAGACCGCCCAGGGCTTTTACGCTTGCTTCGACAAACCCGGAGATGCTCTGCGGCTCATTCAGATCGAGCGGGAAGAAGTACGCATTCGGCAGTTCACGCGCGAGCGCCTCGCCTTCCGCATGCAGGACGTCGCCGAACGCGACGCGCGCGCCGTTCGCCACGAGCGCCCTGACGAACGCCGCGCCGAGTCCGCGAGCGCCGCCGGTCACGAGCACGCGGCGGCCGTTGACCGCATTCGACGCATCACGCATGAGCGTGCTCCGTGTTCTTCGGCAGCGCCTCGAGCGCGGCGAGATGCTGTTGCGCGCGCTGCTTCAGCATGCGGCGCACACGCGTCATGCCGACATCGTGCTGATAGAGGAATTCGTGATTGCGCGCGTTCGGCGCGAGGCTTTCGAGCACGTAGCGGTCTTGCTCCAGCACGGCCCAGTGCAGCCCTTCGAGACGATTGCGATACAGGAAGCGCCATGCATCGCGCTGCCAGCCGGACACCTTGCGCGTGCGCCAGAAATAGACCTGGCAATTGTCTTCATCGACGGGCGTCGCGAAGCCGATGATCCCGAAGTTGCCGCCCGGGCCGAACTTCTTCTTGTACGGAATCGCGAGACGCATCCACAGGCAGCCGGTTTCGCCGAGTTCCACCCAGTCGAAGTTCACGTCGCGCTGATTGACCTTCTCGAACATCAGACCCGTTTCGGTTTTGCGCACGCGCATGTCCGCCTGCTTGTCGCCTTCGGCCATCGAGTGCGACGTCGCATGCAGGTACGCGCCGTGCATCGGGTCCATCACGTTGTCGATCGCGTACTGGTAATTGCACTTCCAGTGCGACATGCACAGGAAGCTCGCGTATTCGTCGCCGACGAGTTCTTCCGGCAGCACGAGCGGCGCGGGTTCCTTGTTGGCTTCATCTCCGAACCAGAGGAAGACCGCGCCCGCGTGTTCTTCGACGGGATACGACTTCACGCACTTCTGGCCTTCGAGCGGACATGCCGACACGGCGGGCACTTTCTGCACGGTGCCGCTGCCATCGATTTCGATGCCGTGATACCAGCACGCGACGCTGCCGCCGAGGTTCCAGCCGAGCGACAGACGCGCGCCGCGATGCGGGCAGCGGTCTTCGAGCGCGTGCACTTTGCCTTCGTGGTCGCGCCAGAGCACGATCTGATCGCCGAGGCGCGTCAGGCCGATGGGCGCATTCGCCACTTGCCAGCTCGGCGCGACGGGATACCAGTAGTTGCGCAAGCCGCGATCGAGATAAGCCTGAACGGGATCGGCGGCGGCTGTTGTGGATTGCTGAGGGGACGTCATGGGGAAGTGCTCCTTCTTTATTCAGCGAGCGTGCGAAGTTCGGCGGCGAGACGGTCGGCGGTCCATGCGGTGCCTTCCGGCGTGCGGAAGCCTTCCTTGTTCAAGCCCGCGACCACTTGCTCCAGTTCCAGCGCGCCCGCTTCGAAGACGCGTTCGAGCGCATCGCCAAAGTCGTTTTCGTATTGCGTCGGCTCGGCACGGCGCGTCTGCCAGATGAAGTTTTCGGTTTCACCCGGCTTCTCGATCACGCCTTTGCCCGCGACGTTGTTCGGCTGCGGCGCGAGCCACGGCTTGAGATTCGGGTTGAAGTTCACGACTTTTTCCATGTCACGCCACCTTGATCTGGATTTCTTCGCCGGCAAGGCGCACCGAATACGTCTTCAGGTCGCGGCCGCCGGGCTCTTTCAGGCATTTGCCCGTGGGGATGTGAAACACCGCTTCATGCAGCGGGCATTCGACGGTGTCGCCATCGACGAAACCCTGCGTCAGCAATGCATATGCATGCGGGCAGACGTTCTCGAGCGCGTACAGCTCGTCGCCCACTTTGTAGATACCGATTTCCGCGCCGTCATCGAGCTTGAATTCGATCGGTGCGTCCTCCGACAGATCGCCGGCATGCCCGGCGCAGCGCCATTGTTCAGACATCTTTCACCCTTTCCTCTGGTTCGTCTGCGTTCCACTAAAGGAACAGCAGTTCGTGTATGGGCATTATAGGAGTGGTCTGAGGCCGGGAAAATAAAAATCGCGATATCTAGGTGAAAACACTGAATACCTAACGTTTAAAAGTGGAGCGACGCGTTTCGTCAGATGTAAGAACGTCCGTTCGACATTGATTCGTAAGCTTTTTTTGACTTGCTGCGCGCGTTGCGGGGCGTACTCGGGGTCTACCCGAAGTCATCCCAAAGTTATTGTTTTGGCGCAGGAAACCTCACTATACTTTCCATAGGCAGTACGTTGATCCATAGATGGAACATAACGAACGATCAACGGACGGCCTCCGGAGCAGAGCGCAATAAAGGCACCACGACTGCAACAGGAAAAGCGGGCAGGGCCCGCCCTCGAATCACACGGTTAGGAGAACGAAGGGTGAAGCACATCATTGCAGCGGGACTCATCGGAGCCGGGGTCGCGACCGGCGCGGCCGCGCAGAGCACAGTCACGCTCTACGGCAGCCTCGATGCCGGCATCGCATATATCAACAACGTCGGTGGCCATCCGAAGTGGATGGAGGAGCAGGGCAACATGCAGCCCGACCGCTGGGGCTTTCGCGTCGTCGAGGATCTGGGCGGCGGGCTGAAGACCGTCGCGCAACTCGAGAACGGCTTCTATACGAACAGCGGCAACTTCGCGAAGGCCGGCACGCTATGGAATCGTCAGGCGTATCTCGGGCTGGAACAGGAGAACGTCGGCACGTTGACGCTCGGCCATCAGACGCCGTTCAGTTTCGACATGCTCGGGCCGCTTTCGACCGCTTATCTTGCGGCGAGCTGGTACGCGTTCCATCCGGGCAACATCGACCAGTTGGCGGACACCGGCGTCGTGCCCTATGACAACTCCGTCAAGTTCCGCTCAGCGAGCTTCTACGGCTTTTCCGCCGGCGCGATGATGGGCCTCGGCAATACGACGAACTTCTCGACCGGCCGCAACTACGGCTTCGGCATCACATATGCGAACGGGCCGTTCAAGGCGGCGGCGACGTATTCGAACGAGCACAACCGCACTCCCGCGATTGCGACGACCGGCCTCACGACGTTCCAGGGCCAGCCCGCGGCGACCTACATGGCGGACAAGCAGGAAGAGATGGGCGCGGGGGCATCGTATGAGATCGGCAAGTTCGTCGTGCATGGTCTCTATACGCGCGTAAAGCTGCAATCGAACGGCCAGTCGGACACGTTCCAGTCATACGATGCAGGCGTGACCTTCAAGCCGGTGGCGTGGAACTGGATCGCCGGCGGCGCGGCGACGACGACGTTCGCAGGCGGCCGCTGGACGCAGTTCGAAATCGGCGATATCTATATGCTGTCGAAGTCGACACAGCTCTATGTGAACGCGCTTTACGAGCACGCGACCGGCGGTGCGAAGGCGGCGTTTTTCACGGCGGGTGTTTCGAGTACGGCGAATCAGGTCATCGTGCTTGCGGGCATTCATCACTCGTTCTAGGCGGGCATCCTGCGCGCGGCGAGGGCCACGGTGGGATCGTCCGGCGACGCGCGATAGTTGAGCCGCGTGGAGAGTTCCAGCGCGGCGGCGCAGATCGTTTCGACGAGTTGCGCTTTCTCGTCATTGGCGCCGATATCCGAGCGCGGCACGGTCGCAGCCACCGCAGCGACGATCGCGCCGGAATGATCGCGCACCGGCGCGGTGACGACGGATATCCCGCGCTCGAACGACGCTTCGCTCAGCCCATAGCCGAGCGCCGCGCATTCCTGCACCCGTTCATAGAGTTCGTCGACAGTGGCGGGCGTGCGCTCGGTGTACTTTTCGAGTTGCCCCTCGGGATAGAGCGCCTTGAGCGCGGCAAGCGATAAATCGCCCATCAGCACATGGCCATGCACGGTTGCGTGAGCGGGCAGGCGCGTGCCGACATGCACCTTCACCGAACTGAACATGGGCTCGTGACTTTGCGCCTTCGCGACGAACACGACATCGCGCTGATCGCGAATCAGAAGATGCGTGGAAAGACCGGTTGCATCGCGCAGGCGTTCGAGAATCGGCGTGCCGAAATCGGTCAGTTCCAACGAGTTCACATATTCGAAGCCGAGCCGCAACACGGCCACGCCCAACCGGAAATTGCGATCGCCGTTCACGCGCTCCAGAAAGCCAAGCGATTCGAGCGTTTGCAGCAGACGAAACGTCGTCGTGCGCGGAATGCCGATGCGTCGCGACAACTCCGGCGCGCCCAGCACGGGCTCACGTGCCGAGAATTCAGCGAGAATGCGCAGGCCTCGTTCGAGTCCCGGCACGAGATACGTCGAGCCGCCGCCGGATGATGCGTCTTCGTCCGTGGTGTCGAGGTTCTCCGCTTGCGTGTCTTCCTGTTTGCTTCGTCGGGCCATGTTCGGCTGTAGTTGTCATCGTGCAAGGGGCAATCATAGCGCGAGACGATCGGCGGACCTTGCTTCCGCCTTTTTCGACACGTCATAACATGTTATATTAAGCATTCGCCGATCTTCGAACGAGGCCGATCCGATGAGCTTCGAAGCAACCTGCTGGCTCTTCTGCGCGGGGTTCGCCGCGAGCGCGGCGGGCGGCATGCTGGGCATGGCGAGCGGTCTTTTCATCGTGCCCATCCTGACGATGTTCTTCCACATCGACATGCACACGGCAATCAGCACGAGCATCGTGTCGGTGATCGCGTGTTCGTGCGGCGGCGCGGCGGCGTTTCTGCGCGGCGGCCTGACGAACGTGCGGCTCGCCGTGGTTCTCGAAACCGGCACGACGTTCGGCGCGCTGACGGGCGTGATGCTCGCGGGCATCGTCCCGGTTGCCGCGCTGGATTTTCTGTTCGCGGGCGTGCTGCTGGTGTCGGCGTGGCAGATGTTCATTCGTCGCGAAGATCCGGCCAGCCTGTCGCGCACCGCGCCGGCACAGGGGCTCGCCGCCGCGCTCGATCTCCATTCGAGCTATCCCGATGTAGCTCTGCGTCGCGAGGTCGCCTATGAAGTGCGGCGCGTGCCCGTCGGTCTCACGTTGATGTACGTGGCCGGACTCGTATCGGCGCTGCTCGGCATCGGCAGCGGCATCCTCAAGATTCCGGCGATGGACAACGCGCTGCGCCTGCCGATCAAGGTCTCGACCGCGACGTCCAACTTCATGATCGGCGTGACGGCCGCCGCGAGCGCGAGCGCGTATTTTCTGCGCGGCGAGATCGTCAGCGCGATTGCCGGGCCGGTCGCGCTCGGCTCGGTGATCGGCGCAATCGTGGGCGCGCGCGTGCTCATGAAAGTGCGCAGCGAGCGCCTGCGCCTGCTCTTTCTGTCGATGCTGCTGCTCGTCGCGTGCCAGATGGTCATGCACGGTCTCGGCATCGATGCTCTGGTGCATGCCGAATGACGAGACATCACGCGTCCGCTTCCCTGGATCGCCTGCTCGCCGGATTTCTTCAGTGCGGCACATGGTCCGCGTGCCTGCTTACCGGCGCGGGACTGATCTTCGGCGCGAAGGCGCTGACCGCAGGCGTCGCGCTGTTCATTCTGCTGCCGGTGCTGCGCGTCGTGCTGATGCTCGGTGTGTTCGCGCGGCAGCGAAACTTCCTCTACGCGATGATCACCGCGACCGTGCTCGCCGTGATCGTCGCGGGCTGCGTGGTCGGCCTGCATCTCGGGCCGCTCGCTGGCTGAAGCGCCACAAGCGCGCACTGAACGGTTATTCTCCCTGACGGCAGCCGACGATCTCGTCACGCGCCCACGCATCCAACGGTTTCCTCGGGAGAAATCGCATCATGTTCGACACGACAGATGTGCTGATCGCCGGCGCGGGCCCCGTCGGCCTGATGCTTGCCGCCGAACTGCGCCGCGACGGCGTGAAAGTGCGCGTGATCGACGCGCATGACGAGCGCGTCTTCTTCGTGAAGGCGCTCGGCGTCACGGCGCGCACGCTGGAGATTTTCGAGGACCTCGGCATCGTGCGCGAGGCGATCGACGCGGGCGTCTGGCTCACCGGCGCCGACACCTTTCAGGACGGCGCGCCCGCATTCAGCGCCGAGGTTCCGCGCGGAGGGCTGCCCTATGGCGCGCTGGCGCTCGCGCAGTTCGAAACCGAGCGCATTCTGGAAGCGGCGCTCGCGCGTCACGGCGGGCACGTCGAATATGGCGCGACGCTCGCCGACTTCACCGTGTCCGCCGACTTCATCGATGCGCGCATCCAGGACGCATGCGGCGAGAGCCGCACGATCCGCTGCCGCTGGCTTGTCGGTTGCGATGGCGCGCGCAGCACGGTGCGGCGTCAGTTGAACGTCGCCTACGAAGGCGATCAGTATCCGCAGACCTTCATGCTCGCCGATGTCGACGTCGAATGGAATCTGCCGCGCGGGCGCATGTATCGCTTCAACGTGACGGGCGAGGGCGATGCCGGATCGACCACGCTTGCGGCGTTGCCGGTGCGCGGCTCGGCGCGCCGCTATCGCCTGTCGATGGTCCTGCTCGCCGACGATGCCGCCCGCCACACGTTGAACTCCACGCCCGATTTCGCGGAGATCGAGCGCATCATGCTGCCGATCCTGCCGAAGGGCACACGGCTTTCGTCGATGCGCTGGTCGTCGGTGTATCGCGTGAGTCACCGCATCGCGCAGCACTATTCGCACGGGCGCGTGTTCCTTGCGGGCGACGCCGCGCATATCCATCCGCCGGTCGGCGGGCAGGGCATGAATACCGGCCTGCAGGACGCACACAATCTTGCGTGGAAACTCGCGCTGGTCGCGCGCGGCGTCGCGAGCGAATCGCTGCTCGACAGCTATGAAGCGGAGCGCCGGCCGGTCGGGCTCGATGTCGTCGAAGCGACGAGCCGTGCGTTGAACACGGTTCTCGCGCACGGCGAGATCAAGCCCGCGATGCGCGAGACGCAATTGCTCGTTGGCTATCGCGGCAGCAGTGCGATCGTCGCCGATGAATGCGCGGACATGGCGGCCGAATTGCCCGCGCCCGGCGATCGCGTGCCGGAGGTCGGCGGTCTCGTGCAGGCGTTCGTCGGCCATGCGCAACGCCTGCAGGAACATCTCGGGCGCGGGCGTCACACGCTCGTCGGCTATCTCGACGACGATGCCGATGGCGCGCGCGTCGCCGCGTTCGATGCGGCCGTCGACGCGTGGCGCGGCGCGCTCGGCACGGCGGCGAGCGCGGTGCTGATCGTGTCGCCGAAGCTCGCGCACGCGGCGTCATTCGAGCCCGCGCGGGAAGCGTATCGAACGCTCAGCGATGACGCGGGCGCGTTCGTCGATGCGTTCGGCGCGAAGAACGGCATGGCGTGGGCCGTGCGTCCGGACGGGCATATAGGCTTCAGGAGCGCGCGTTGTGCACCCGACTCGCTGATGGCGTGGCTCAGGTCAGCGCTGCACGGCGATCACGTGGGCCTGAATGTGTCCATCGACCGGCCCTGAACCGAAGCGCGCCGCGATGGCCGCGGTGCTTGCCGAGGTCGCTTCGTCGAGACTCGCGCCCGCGCGCGATTCGATCTCGTTGCGCAAGGGCGTGCCCTGGCAATACGCGATGGCGGCCAGTTCCGCCGATGCCGCGCGGCTGCGTCGCGTTACCGTTTCGAATTGCGGTTCTGCATCGAAACCTGCGGCTGTGAGATCGCGCGCAATCGTTTTTTGATCGAAATAACCGTGCGGCGTGCGTTTCATGAAAAGCGGCGGATCAGCTGGAAAGAGCGTGCCGAGCGCGTCGGTTATCGTGCCGGCAAACTCGTTTTCTTCGATACGGTCCCACACATTGAACAGCAGCGTGCCGCCGGGCCGCAGTACGCGACGCGCCTCGGCGAAAGCGGCCGGCTTGTCCGGGAAGAACATTGCACCGAACTGACAGACGACGATATCGAAGCTTGCATCGTCGAAAGGCAATTGCAACGCATCCGCCTGCCGCCACGTCACGGGCCTGCCGATGTTAGTCAGGGCGGCGCGATCGAGCATCGCCTGATTCAGGTCCGTCGCGACGATATCGACATGCGTCGGCAACGCACGCGCGATGGACCGCGTGACGGCGCCAGTGCCCGCGGCGGTTTCCAGCACGCGCGATGGATCGTGCGCCGCGACGCGTTGCGCGATATCTTCCGCATAGGGTGCGAAGAGCATCGGCACGAGCAACTGGTCGTAAAGCTCGGGAATCTGCCCGGCGAAATTCGTGTCCGTGCGAAGCATATTCGTGTTCATGCGTTGCCCCTGCATTCGATTATTCGCCTGAGACCGCAAGTCTTTTCACTCTACGCTGCTTTATCGCGCTCGATCGGATGTCTACATTGAGCGCTGTCACGCCGGTTTCGTCCGATACGCAACCGGTCTATCAGTGAATTAAACAATCTCTTCAAGGAATCGATCATGAGCAAACTCGCAGGCAAGGTGGCGGTCGTCACGGGCGCATCGAAAGGCATCGGAGCGGCGATTGCAAAGGCGCTCGCGGCGGAGGGCGCGTCGGTCGTCGTCAACTATGCGAGCAGCAAGGCGGGCGCGGAAGCGGTCGTGGCGGACATCACCGCGGCGAACGGCAAGGCGATCGCGGTCGGCGGCGATGTCTCGAAGGCCGCCGATGCGCAAGGCATCGTGAATGCGGCGGTCGAAACGTATGGACGCCTCGATATCCTCGTCAATAACTCGGGCGTCTACGAATTCGCGACGCTAGAGGAAATCACCGAAGAGCATTTTCATAAGCAGTTCAATATCAACGTGCTCGGCACCTTGCTGACGACGCAAGCCGCCGCGAAACACTTCGGCGAGGGTGCGAGCGTCATCAATGTGAGTTCGGTCGTGACCCGCATCACGCCGCCGGCGAGCGCAGTCTACAGCGGCACGAAGGGTGCCGTCGATGCGATCACGGGCGTACTCGCGCGCGAACTCGGCGCGCGAAAGATCCGCGTGAACTCGATCAATCCCGGCATGGTCGTGACCGAAGGCACGCACAGCACGGGCATCATCGGTTCCGATTTCGAAACGTCCGCGCTCGCGCAGACACCGCTCGGACGCCTCGGCCAGCCGGACGACATCGCATCGATCGCGGTGTTCCTCGCCTCGGACGATGCGCGCTGGATGACCGGCGAACATCTCATCGCGAGCGGCGGCATGCGTTGATTCGGGCGTCGCTGCGCCCTGTTTCGTGCAGGGCGTTTGCCGGCTTCGATCAAGTGTATCGACGGGCCGTGCGGATTGTGTATCTGGCATCGTGAATCATTCGGCAGGAGAATGGCGCGACCCTTTCGCGCTGGAGTTCTCGATGCCTCACACACCGCAACTGCTCGCATTCGCCCTCGTCGCGCTCGGCATGGCGCTCACGCCGGGGCCGAACATGGTCTACCTGATTTCGCGCTCGATCTGCCAGGGCCGCACGGCGGGGCTCATTTCGCTGGGCGGCGTCGCGCTCGGCTTCGTGTTCTACATGTTGTGCGCGGCGTTCGGCATTACCGCGCTGCTGATCGCGGTTCCGTTCGCCTACGACGCGTTGCGCTTCGGTGGCGCGCTCTATCTGCTGTATCTGGCGTGGCAGGCGGTCAAGCCGGGCGGACGCTCGCCGTTTCAGGTGCGCGATTTGCCCGTCGACAGCCCGCGCAAGCTCTTCACGATGGGCTTCTTCACGAACCTGCTGAATCCCAAGATCGCCGTGCTGTATCTGTCGCTGCTGCCGCAGTTCATCGATCCGTCGAACGGCAGTGTGCTCGGGCAGTCGCTCGTCTTCGGCATCGTGCAGATCATGCTGAGCATCACCGTCAATTCGACGGTCGCGATGACGGCCGGATCGATCGCGCTGTTTCTCGCCCGCAAGCCCGCATGGCTGCTGATGCAGCGCTGGCTCATGGGCACGGTGCTCGCCGGTCTCGCGGTGAGAATGGCGACTGAAGCGCGCCGCTGATCCGTTTATTCATGCCGCGCCACGCGAACTAGAAACCAAATAACCGTGGCGCGGGGCGATGACGGCAGCGCTTTTCTTCAGAAAAGTAAGGTTTCCGAAGCGAAATTCACCGGCTGTCCGGCCGCACGAGTGACGGTGCGTGAAAGTCACGCACAGGTTTCGTCTGTCGAAACAATCAAGCGGAATCGATTGGCATTTTTGTAGATATGCTCTCGGCGCTTGAATATTCCGGTACTGACGTTATGATGTACTGACGTATTTACGACAGGTATGCCGATTGCGTATTCACGCCGGCTACGAAATTCCGATCTTCATCAATTGCATCGAAGCGGGCAGCGTCCGCGTGTAATCGGCCGCGGTGTCCGCATGCTTCCTGACGGCGCGTCGTTGCTCAAGCCGGCGTTTCTCTTTCAGCAATGAATCGCATGCCTGATGGCGAATTGAGTATTCCGATAGCGCCATGGTTGAATTCATTTCAACTCTTTCCTCCGAGGCTCGCCGTTTCCTTTCTTCACGATGGCCCCCGATATTGCCTGCGCTCGCGGTCGCCTTCGTACTAACGGCATGCGGCGGCGGTGGTGGCAGCGATGGTGGCACGGTAGCTTCCGGCGGGTCGCAGTCGAGTTCTTCGACGACACCTGCCACGGGCACGTCGCCTGCGGCGACGCCGCCGGACGGCGGCGCGTCGGCGCCTGCCGCCGCATCGAGCCCGACCACGGCGAGTGGAACGGCCGCAGCCGACACCCCAATTCCCGTGATCGCTCCTTCTGGCAGCATCTTCTACGGCATGAACGGCCATATCAACATAGCGGGCCCTTATGTAACCTCCACGCCCGAACAGCAGCTTGCGCAACTGAAGGACCTCAACGTCACGCTGTATCGCAATGACGTGAACAGTGTGGCCGGCGCGCAAAAGCTCGCGAGCGTGGCGCAGATGATGGCGACGTCAGGTGTGACGGTGTATCCCGTGATTCTGCAATCGCTCGTCTTTCCCGACGAGGACTCGGCCTATCAGGCCAGCTACACGCTCGCTCAGCAGATCGTCAACGTGCAGCATTACGCCTACTACGAAGTCTCCAACGAACTCGCGCCGCAATGCCTGGTCGGCTGGGTCGACGGAGTGCGCAGAACCGACTACAAGAACGATTGCTTTCAGCAGGCGCGCGGCATCATTCGAGGTCTGATTGCGGGCATCAAGTCGGTCGATCCCGCCGGCAAGATCATCATCGGCGGCAATACTTGGATGCATTACGGCTTCGACGTGATGCTCGCGAATGGCACGCAGCCGGACGGCACGAGCGGCCATCCGGTCGTCACCTGGGACATCACCGCGTGGCACTGGTATTCGGAGCAGGGCGACATCCGTAACGCATGCGGCGGGACGGGTTGCTATAACGTGATCGGCGTGCTTCAGTCGTTCGGCAAGCCGATCTGGATCAACGAAGTGGGCATGCGTCCAAACTTCCCCGGCACGCCGGACCAAGCGGCCACATTCATGGCGAACAACATGATGGGCGCGCTGCTTGCGATCGCGCCGCAATACAACATTCAGTCGCTTCAAGTCTATGAGCTGTACGACGATCCGCCGACCGGGCAAGGTCCATACGGCGTCATGCTGGATGACGGCGTGACGAAGAAGCTTACCTATGCGGCTGTCAAGAACTTCATCGCGGCCAATCCGCGCTGACCGATGGGGCCGCGTCCAGGCTCGACGTTTGCTACGCGTGCTTCAAACGAGCGGCATCTGAATAGGATTTGACGATGCAGTTCGTTCGGCGCTCGTAAAAGCATGGCGTCAGAGGCTTGGCTGAACGCCCTTTTATGACATATAAATTAAGGATCGTTCTGGCGAATTCGGGAGTGCAAATGCTCATACGGTGTGCGGCATGCAACAAGCTCATTTACTCCGACGATGCGCTCGAAGACAACACCTGTCCCGCCTGTGGCTCCAGGAACACCGAGAACATCGCAATGGGCTTCATCTTCGATCAGACAGTCGCCGCGCCGGATCGGCCGGGCAAGCCGTTGGAACGAACTGCTCCGCCCGACATGATCCGCAGAAAGGCGTGACTGCCTGAGCGTGTGGTTGAATTATCGACTTCAACCGAAGTGAATTGTGTTGGAAGTGCGCTTCGATCCCCTCTCGTTAAGCGCAATTTGCCCGCCACCGCAACCGGCGGGCTTTTCTTTTTCCGCTTCCTTATTAAAGAACTATGGCGCGCGTGAAACGGTCGCGAGGGCGTGGCTGGGAAGATCGCATGCGTGACTGGTCGCGGTCGGCGGCGTCAGCGCATAGACCTCGTATCCGTTCGGTTCCAACGGTGCGCGCAGTTCACGCAAGGTCCAGCCGGTGGCGTCGAGATCGTGTTTCAGCGCGTACCAGTAGCCTTGTGCGTCGTGAAGCACGACTGCATATCGAACACCTGAAGTCGTTGCAATCGCCGAAACGGCCGATTGCCGGTCGCGGCCATTCGTCGGCGCCGTGCGCGCGCGATGAAAGGCCATGCTTTGCGGCGTTTTCAGGCCGACGACATCGACGAGCTGAAAGGGCGTCGCGTAAGCGAGATATCCGGCGTCATGGACCAGGATTTTCGAACGGGCGGGCAGATTCGTATTCAGCCATTGCGCGAGCGATGTCAGCTCGCCATCGGTGAAGTGGTCGCCGGATTGATAGGCGCGCCATGCGCCCGGCAAGCTGAGCGCGAGCCAGCCCGTCAAGACGATCAACCATGGCACGGCTAGCCGCGATGTCCTCAGGTAATCGAGCGTCACGCACAGCAAGGCGGGCAACAAGACGTACAGATAACGCGAGAAATTGTGCGTGACGCCGCTCGGAAAGAATGCGAACCATGCGACGAGCAGCGCGAAAATATAGACGCAGACCGGCTTCCACAGTTTCGACCGATGCGCAAGGCACGCAATGCCCACGAGCGGCAGCAATCCGGCCTGCGCGAAGCCGCCGAGCATCACGGCCGATTTCGCCTTCCAAGGCGCGCCCTGTTCGGCGAAGAACCATTGCTTGGCCGATGCGGTCTGCGAGATCGGCGATCCGATGGACCACCACATCCAGATGAGAAAGGGCATCGCGACGCACAGCGCTATCGCGCCATCGCGCGCCGCGTGCGCGCGTTCGCCGAGTCGAATGCGCAGCCATGTCTGTCGCGCGAGGAGGACGCAGGACAACGCGCCCAGTTCGGGGCGCACGAATGGAAGCAGCCCGCAAAGAATCGGCAGGCCGACAGACAGCGATGGATTCAACGCGAAGGACAAGGCCCACGTGACCGCTGCCATCGCGAGCCCTGTTTCCAGCCCGTTGAGAAGCTGATACGGCGCGTAGCCGGTCAGCAGGCCGAGCGCGACAAAGAGCGCCGCGACGAAATACGACGCGCCCAACTGAAACGCGATGCGCGCGAGCCCGACTGCATAAAGAAGCGCGGCTGCGATATCGACGAGAAAGCTCGCGGCGAGCGGCTGGATCAGCGACATCATCGCCGTCACGAGCAGCAGATGAATTTCGCTCGTCGCTCCGACCAGCGGCGACACGCCGTAGTTCCGGTCCGTGCCGGACAGCAGCGCCTGCGCGTTGTGAATCGTGATGTAGGCGTCGTCGAGCGGGAAGGCGAGAGGCGTCGGCCTCACCACGATGACGATGGCCACCAGCAGGATCATCGACGCGAAATAGAAGCGGTATCGGCCGACATCGGTGCTTGCATTCCAAAGACGGACATCGGGCATGGCTCACTCTTACGTTACGTTGAATCGCGGCCGGGCCACCTTCGGCCCATCGACCTGATTCGATATAACGGCGGGAGCAAGCCAGACTTTAATGCCTTCGCTATTGCGACATCACGACTTGCGCGATGACGCCCGACGCCACCGCGACCAGCAGATAATCCGCGCCGACGCCAACCCACTGATAACCGCGCGGCGGCTGGCGCAGGCCGTGGCCGTGCCAGTCGTCGACGACGTATTGACGATTGCGGTAATCGGACGAGAGACGCTCGCCCTTGCGCCAGTCCGGATGGCGCGATTCATCGTTTGCATGCTCGGGCGGGCGCGGGCCGTTGTGATCGTTCATCGCGGGGCCGTGGCCGGGGGCACCGGGACCGCCAGGGCCGCCGGGTCCGCGATTCGTGTCGTGATACGCGTCCGGGCCGCCCGGCGCGGGCTGTGCGAAGGCCGCACCGGCCATCAGTCCGATACTCGCACAAACAAGCGCGGCGACGATTCGACTCTTCTTCATGGGTTTCCTCAAAGGGTTAATTTCGTTGCCGGACTTTACGCAATCACGTTATTAAATAACGTGAGCATGTGTAAGCAACGCTTACCTTCGATTACCGATGAAATGCGAGTGACGTCGGCGAATGGGAATGCGGCGAGGGATTTGATAGGGATTCCGTATCAAACCACTCGCCGCGCGAGCCAAGGCGGAGATGATAGTTTCGAACGATCGTTCGCGCGCCGCGTCATCCGATCATTCGAGTCCTTCGTGCTCGAACGCGAGCTTTACGGCGGGCCGCTCGCGCATGCGCGCGTAGAACGCCTGAAGCTCGGCGGGGGTATCGACGCCCATCTTCCGCGCCCATGTAAGCATCGTGAAAAGATAAGCATCCGCGACGCTCATTTTGTCGCCGAACAGATAATCGCCGCGCATCATCTTCGCGATGAGCGCGAAGCGCTGGCCGATCTTCTCGCGAGCCGCCGTGGCTTCCGCATCGGAAGACGGCCTGAACACGCGGCCAAACTGCTTGTGGATCTCGGTCGAAATGAACGCGAGCGTTTCGAGCAGGCGCAGGCTGCCGTCTTCGCCCGATGGCGCGAGCGAAGGCGCATTCTGCGCGACCCACGAAAGAATCGCGATGTTCTCGGTGAGGCGCTTGCCGTCGTCAAACTCGAGCACAGGCACATAGCCCTTCGGATTGATGTCGTCGAATGGCTTTCCGTCTTCGGTGAGCCGGGTCTTGAAATCGACCTTCACGCGATCGAAATTCATGCCTGCTTCATGCATCGCGATGTGATCGGCGAGACTGCACGCGCCGGGCGAGTAATAGAGTTTCATGATGCGTGGCTCCTTTCCGTTATGGCTGTGCGAATACTCCAACCGGCGAGCAAGGCGTATGCCGCACGGCGCGAGCGGAACTAAAGTTTTGGCGCGCCCGTGCCGATGACACAAGCGTGCCGTTTTCGCAGCCTTCGAAAGCGAAAGGTATGATACGGCCGTTTGTCGCCGATGCGCCGTGCGCCGTCGCGTACGCTTTCCATGTTCCACACACCTGACACAGAAACACTTCGCCTTTGCAGCGTGCTCGCGAGCACCGCGTTCGGTCTGGTCTTCGCGCTGGTGCGCTTCGGCCGCCGAATCGAGCCGCATTTCATGCACTGGTCGGCGAGCGCGTTCCTGTATGCGGCCGTGCTGATCGGCTTCGAACTCGCCCGCGGCAATCTCGTGCTCGTCGCGTCGTTGCTCGGTGCGCTCGCGGCCACCAATATGCTGATCATTTCGGGTCTGCGATCATTCGACGGCAAGCCGCCGTGGCGCAGATGGATGCTTGCGCCTGTCGCCGGCGGTGCGGCGTTGCATATTTTGCCGACATGGATCGGCGGTCATGGTCCGATCGTTTCGGCATTGACGCACGCGGGCGACACGATTGGCGTCGCGATCTCGGCCGCGATCACCGGCCTCACGCTGTGGTCGAGCGGCGGGCGCGAGAACAGTCGCGCGCGACGCATCGCGGGCCTGGCGATGCTGGGCTATCTGCCAGGTTATGCGGTAACGCTCGCGGCCTATGCGTGGGCCGGACCAGGCATCAATTACCTTGCGCTGATTCCGATGCTCTCGGATCAGTTGCTGCTGGGCGTGCTCAATCTCGGCCTGCTCGCGATTCCCGCCGAGCGCGCGCAACGACGTCTGCGCGATGCTGCGCGGCGCGACCCGCTGACGGGCGTGTGGAACCGCGCCGGATTCAATCGCCACGCGATGCGCCTCGCCGCGCCGGGCGCGACCGTGCTCGCGATCGACCTCGATCACTTCAAGGAAATCAACGACCGCCACGGTCACCTCGCGGGGGACAACGTGCTGATCGAACTGGCGCGGCTCGCGGGCGCGGAAGTCGAATCGCTGGGCGGCGAGTTCGGCCGGCTCGGCGGCGACGAGTTCGTCGCCATTCTCCCGGCGGCGCGCGCAGCGGATGCGCAGGTCTGCGCGAACCAGATCCACGCCGCTTGCCGCACCTACACGCAAGGCATGCCGGAATGGACGACGAGCATCGGTGTGTCGCAGATCGCGGCGAACGAGACAGGCTTCCACGATGCGCTGCAACGCGCGGACGTCGCGCTGTATCGTGCGAAGCTCGCAGGCCGCAATACGCTGACCGTCTGAAACACCATCACGTCGATGCGCGCAACGCGTGCGCCGCCGCGACCATGTTTCGAAGCGCGGGAATTACTTCGTCCCATTGACGCGTCTTGAGTCCGCAGTCCGGATTCACCCACAGGCGCTCGCCCGGAATGCGCTGCGCCGCCTTCTTCATCAGATCGACGATATGCGCTTCGCTCGGGATATTGGGCGAATGGATGTCGTACACGCCCGGCCCGATCTGATTCGGATAGTTGAAATCGTCGAAGGCATCGAGCAGTTCCATGTCTGAGCGCGAGGTTTCGATCGTGATGACGTCGGCGTCCATATCCGCGATCGACGCGATGATGTCGTTGAATTCCGAGTAGCACATGTGCGTATGAATCTGCGTTTCGTCCTGTACACCGTTAGCGGTGATGCGGAACGATTCCACCGCCCAGCGCAGATAGTCGTTCCATTGCGAGCGGCGCAGCGGCAGGCCTTCGCGTAGCGCGGCTTCGTCGATCTGGATCACGCGCACGCCGGCCTTTTCCAGATCGAGCACTTCCTCGCGAATCGCGAGCGCGAGTTGCTGGCACGACACCGAACGCGGTTGATCGTCGCGTACGAAGGACCAGTTGAGGATCGTGACCGGACCCGTCAGCATGCCTTTCATCGGCTTCTTCGTTTGCGCCTGCGCGTAGCGGGTCCATTCGACCGTCATCGCCTTCGGGCGGCTGATGTCGCCGAAGAGAATCGGCGGCTTCACGCAGCGCGAGCCGTACGACTGCACCCAGCCGAACTGACTGAACGCGTAACCATCGAGTTGCTCGCCGAAGTATTCGACCATGTCGTTGCGTTCGGCTTCGCCATGCACGAGCACATCGAGTCCGAGCGCTTCCTGTTCCTTCACGGCGCGCGTGATCTCGCGTTCCATCGCGGCCTTGTAGGCGGCTGCATCGAGTTCGCCTTTCCTGAACTGGCTGCGCGCCTGACGGATTTCGTTGGTTTGCGGGAACGAGCCGATCGTCGTTGTCGGATAAGCCGGCAGATCGAGCATCGCGGCCTGCTTGACCGCGCGTACTTCATAGGCGTTCGCGCGCTGGCCGAGCGCCGCGTCGAGCTCCGCTATCGCCGCCTTTACCGCAGGGTTATGCACGCGCGCTGAAGTGCGGCGGCTTTCGATGGCCGCCGCGTTGAGCGCAAGCGCGTCGGCGACGGCGGCGCGGCCCTCGTTCAATGCGCGCGCGAGCACGCTCAGTTCGTCGAGCTTTTGCAGCGCGAAGGCGAGCCACGATTTGATCTCGGCGTCGAGCTTGTCTTCGCTCGCCAGATCGACGGGCGTATGCAGCAACGAGCACGATGGCGCGATCCAGAGCCGCTCGCCCAGCGACGCATGCAGCGGTTCGAGCCAGTCGAGCGCGGCGTTCAGATCGGTCTTCCAGATATTGCGCCCGTTGATCGGCCCGACCGACAGCACCGACGTATCCGGCAACAGCGACGCCGCGGTGACTGCTTCATCGCGCGCGTTGATCGCATCGATATGCAAGCCGTCCACCGGCAGCTTGCACGCGAAATCAAGGTTCTCCTGCAACGGGCCGAAGTAAGTCGCGAGCAGCAGGCGCACGCGGCGCGCCGAGAGCGCAGCGTAAGCGGTGATGAAGGCATCGCGCCATGGCATATCGAGTTCGGTGACGAGCGCGGGTTCATCGATCTGTACCCACTCGATGCCGAGCGCCGCGAAGTGATCGAGTAACGCCGCATAAACGGGCAGCAGGCGCGGCAACAGCGCGAGCTTGTCCGAGTCGTCCTTCGTCTTGCCGAGCCACAGATACGTCACCGGCCCGATGATGACCGGCTTCGCGTTCACGCCGAGCGCGCGCGCTTCGCCGAGCTGCTCGATGAGACGCGACGTATCGAGCCTGAACTGCGTCGCCGCGTCGAACTCGGGGACGATGTAGTGATAGTTGGTGTCGAACCACTTCGTCATCTCGCCCGCGGCCACGCCGCCGCAGCACGCCGCATGTTCTTCGGCGCTTCCCGCCGAGCGTCCGCGCGCGACGCGGAAATAATTGTCGAGCGCGTCGCCGTGAAAACCGCGCACGCGCTCGGGCAAATTGCCGAGCGTGAAGCTCATGTCGAGCACCTGATCGTAGAAGGCGAAATCGCCCGCCGGCACGAGATCGAGATGCGCCTGATCCTTCCAGTGCCGTTCGCGCAAGCGCGCGCCGGCGGCCTCGAGTTCATCGCGCGATGACTGGCTCTTCCAGTAGTTTTCGAGGGCGAACTTCAGTTCGCGTTGCGCGCCGATGCGCGGGAAACCCAGGTTATGTGTCGTGACCATCGTGCGAGTTCTTGTAGAAATGAGAGTGAGTGACAGTGATGATAGAATTTTCGATGCATGAATAAAAATGGTTTAATTTCATGCATCGATTAACTTTCTTCATGGAGAAGCCGATGCTCGAACGCGCGCATCTGATGGTCGTGAGAGAAGTCGAGCGACAGGGCTCGCTGACCGCTGCCGCCGACGTGCTCAATCTCACGCAATCGGCGCTGAGTCATACCGTGAAGAAGCTGGAGCAGCAACTGGGCACGCCGGTCTGGACGCGCGAGGGGCGCAGCATGCGGCTCACGCAGGCCGGTCAGTATTTACTCGGTCTCGCGAACCGGATGCTGCCGCAATTCGAACTGGCCGAAGCGCGCATGAAGCAATATGCCGAAGGCGAGCGCGGCACCTTGCGGATCGGCATGGAGTGTCACCCGTGCTATCAGTGGTTGCTCAAGGTCGTGTCGCCGTATCTCGCGCGCTGGCCCGATGTCGATGTCGACGTGAAGCAGCGCTTTCAGTTCGGCGGCATCGGCGCGCTGTTCGGCTACGACATCGATGTGCTCGTGACGCCCGATCCGCTGAAGAAGCCGGGCTTGCGTTTCACGCCCGTATTCGATTACGAGCAGGTGCTCGTCGTGCCCGAAGACCACGCGCTCGCGGCCGTTTCATACGTCACGCCCGCGCAGGTTTCGCAGGAAGTGCTCATCACGTATCCGGTCGAAACCGATCGCCTCGACATCTACACGCAGTTCCTGACGCCCGCGAACGTCGTGCCCAGGCGGCACAAGGTGATCGAGACGACGGACATCATGATGCAGATGGTCGCGAGCGGGCGTGGCGTCGCGGCGCTGCCGCGCTGGCTCGCGGAAGAATACGCGGAGCGCATGCCGCTCGCCGTGCTCAAACTCGGCAGAAAGGGCATCGCAAAGCGGATCTTTCTCGGCACGCGCGAGGTCGATGCCGGTATCGACTATCTTGCGGCGTTCGTCACGCTGGCGCGCAAGGCTGATTGGGCGAAGGCGCGCGTGGAGTAAAGTCATTGGCATCGACGAAATCGGGGGGCACCGATGAAATGCATGCGTATCGCAGCGGCCCTGCTGTTGCTTCTGGCGTGGACGGTTCGCGTGCAGGGGCAGGATCGGCCGTTGTCCGATGAACAGATGCTCGGCGTCGTGTTCGTCGCCAATCAGGCGGAAATCGCCGCGGGCAATCTGGCGTTGCGCAAGACGCGCTCCAAAAGTCTTCAGGTGTTCGCGAGGCGGCTCGTTTCAGAGCATGCGCAGGTCAATCAGGAAATCGCCGCGCTGACGCAGCGGGTCGGCACGCAGCCGCAACGCAGCGCGGCGAGCGATGCATTGACGAAGCAAGGCATCGATGACATCGCCAATCTCGAAGAAACCGGAACCTACGATTTCGATGAAGCGTACCTCGATCGCGAGGCCGCCTTTCTGCAGAAGCTGGTTAATACCGTCGACGACTACATTCGCACGGCGCGCAGCGCGGAGGTGCGGACTTTGCTGATTCGCTCGCGACCGTCGTTCATCTTTCATCTGGATCAGGCTCATCGACTGCAACTCACGATAGGCAATCCGGGTCTCATGCGCTAGATTGTCGGCGCGGGAACGGAACCATAACGAGAGGACCACATGAACCCATCGGAACGAATCGACGCATTGATCGCGGGCATTGCGGACTGGCGCGGCGAGACCTTCGCCAATGTGCGCAAGATCATCCTCGCGGCGGATGATGGGATCGTCGAGGAGTGGAAGTACATGGGCAGTCCGGTGTGGTACCGCGATGGCATGATCGCGGTGGCCAATGCTCACAAGGGGAAAGTCAAGCTGACGTTCGCCTATGGCGCGAGCCTTCCCGATCCCGCCAAACTCTTCAATGCTGGCCTCGAAGGCAATGCGCGGCGCGCGATCGATTTCTTCGAAGGCGACAAGATCGACGCGCGCGCGTTGAAGAATCTCGTGCGCGCGGCGATCGAATTCAATCAGGCGAAAGGGAAGAAGAAAGCGGCTGGCTAAACCACTCGCACCCACGCGCCGATGAAAGCAGGCGGCTGAATGACGCCATCGAGCGCGACGATCTCATCGCGCAACCGCGCGGCCAGCGTATCGATGCCGACTTCATCCGCGCGCGCGACGCCAAACCGATCGGCGAGCGGCAACAGCGTGCGCAGCACTTCAGCCAGATACTGATACGCGAACGAGTCAGGCCCGCCTTCGATACGCGCGGAAAGCAGCATCTGCGGGCCGGGAAGTCCGGCGCGACGAAACGTCGAATACAGCTTCGATCCCATGTCGGTCTCGACGCCGGCGCGCGCAAACGTCTCCATGATCCAGCGCATGCCTTGCGCGCATAGCGGCGACTCGGGCATCGAACGCGCGGTGCTCATGTCCATCTCATGGAACACGAAGAGCGTACCCGCGCCCGCCTGCGCGGCGAGGCGGCGCAACGTCGCGGCGGGATCGGGCAGATGCAGCAGGATAAGACGGCCGATGACCGCATCGACGGGCAAGACGAGATCGAAATCCGCCATGCTCGCGACCTCGAAACGCACGTTGCCGATGCCCGCGCGCTCTGCTCGCTCGCGCGCCTTGTCGATGACGCCCGGCGCCTGATCGATGCCGAGCACCGAGCCGTCCGGCCCGACCAGCGACGCAGCCAGCAACGAGACATCGCCCGTGCCGCAGCCCAGATCGAGCACGCGCATACCGGGCGCGAGACCCGCGCGTCGCAGGATTTCCTCGGTCAGATCGCCGATGAAACGCGCCTGGTTTTCGAGGCGCTGCACTTCCAGATCGGCATGGCCGAGCACGTACGCGCCGGTGGAAGAAAGAGAAGAGTTCATGGGTGTGACCTCGCGTGTGCGTTCCATGTCGGAGCCGATGCTCACGGCGGCGACCCGCTTTCATGGTAGTCACTGCGCGCCCGCGCCACGTCGCGCCCCAATAAATTTCATTCTGCTTTCGGCGGATTGTGTCGCTTTCGGACCAACACGCTCGAATCATTTCTTTACAAAGACAAAACGTCCGGTCACAATTCGCCCGCAAATAATAACGATTCGCATTCACACACGCAACGACATCCAACGAGAATTGAGCATGAAATCTGGAACGACGAGCCCGGTCGCGATGCGGCCCTTGAAACTGGCGACCCTGCTGCTGTTCGCGGTTGCGCCGCTCGCCTACGCGCAATCGACGGACTCCGCGCCGGCCGGTGCATCCGCATCGGCCGAAAGCACGCTGCCGGCCGTGAAGGTCACAGCGCAAAACGTCGACGAGCCTTATGGTCCGACGAAAGGCTATGTCGCGAAGGAATCGACCGCGCTGAAGAACACCGCTTCGCTGCTCGAAACGCCGCAGTCCGTCTCGGTCGTCACGCGTGACCAGATGGATCAGCAGAACGCGCAGACGCTTAACGCGGCGGTGCGCTACGTGTCGGGCGTGACGCCCGAGACGCGCGGCGGCATCGCGTCGCGTTATGACATGCTGAAGGTCCGCGGCTTCGACGCCGACAAATACTGGAACGGTCTCAAGCTGCTCGACAACGCGTGGTACGCGGTGCCGCAGCTCGATCCGTTCATGATGGAGCGCATCGAAGTGCTGAAGGGCCCGGTTTCCGTGCTCTACGGTCAGGCGGCCGCAGGCGGCCTGCTCGATCAGGAAAGCAAGATGCCGACGGTCGTGCCGCTGCACGAAGTGGGCGTCGAGTTCGGCAACTACGCGCACAAGCAGGCGACCTTCGATTTCTCCGGGCCGATCGCGGGCGATGACCGCTATCTATATCGCATCACCGCGCTGGCGCGCTCCGAAGACGGACAGGTGCAATCGACGATGAACAAGCGCATCGCGATCGCGCCGTCGTTCACGTGGCGCCCGGACAACAAGACCTCGCTCACGCTCTATGGCCTGTATCAGCGCGATCCGCGCAGCACGTCCTACGGCAGCGTGCCGCCACAAGGCACGGTGCTCTACAACCCGAACGGCAAGCTGCCCAGCGACTTCTACGACGGCGATCACAATTTCGAGAGCTTCAATCGCGTGCAGGAAGCGATCGGCTACAAGTTCGAACGCAAGCTCACCAACGCGTGGACGTTCCGCTCGAACGCCCGCCTGCTGCATCTCGCGCAGGACTACAAGAGCGTCTATGCAAGCAATCTCGAAGACGACCTGCGCACGCTCGACCGTGGCACGGCGGCGTCGAAGGACAACCTCAACACGATCAGCCTCGACAATCAACTCGAAGGCAACTTCTCGACCGGATCGATCGATCACGCGGTGCTGTTCGGCTTCGACTACCAGCACTACGCGAGCAACTTCGACGCGGGCTTCGGCGTGGGACCGACGCTCGACATGTTCGCGCCGAATTACAACCAGGCGGTGACGCCGCCCGACCGGTATCACCAGACCGTGAGCGGCACGCAATACGGCGTCTATGCGCAGGACCAGGCGCGCTGGGGCAACGTGATCCTGACGCTCGGCGCGCGCGGCGACTGGGCGAGCAGCGACTCGGACAACGAGACGTACAACATCGTGTCGCATCAGTTCGACCGCGCACTCACGTGGCGTGCCGGTCTGTCATACGTGTTCGACAGCGGCATCGCGCCGTACTTCAGCTACACCGAGTCGTTCACGCCGCAAGCGGGCACGGACATCAACGGCAATCAGTTCCAGCCGGAGCGTGGCCGTCAGTATGAGCTTGGCGTGAAGTTCGCGCCGAAGGGCTACAACGCGTTCTTCTCGGCGGCGATATTCGACCTGACGCGCAAGAACCTCCTGACCGTGAACGCGGACAACCCGGCGTTCTCGTCGGCGGTCGGTGAAGCGCGTTCGCTTGGCCTCGAACTCGAAGCGAAGGCGAGCCTCACGGATTCGCTGAACGTCACCGCGAGCTACACGTACCTGAACACGAAGTACACGAAGGACAACAGCGGTCTGGATGGCAAGTTCCTGCCGGCGGTTCCGTCGAATCAGGCTTCGTTGTGGGCGTATTACACGCTCAATCGCGGGCCGCTCGCCGGTCTCTCGATGGGCGCGGGCGGACGCTACACCGGCACGACGTATAACAGCGACAACACGTTCAAGGTGTCGAGCTTCTTCCTCGTCGACGCCACGTTGCGCTACGACCTCGGCCGCGCGAATCCGCAGTTCAAGGGCGTGGAACTCTACGTGAATGCGCAGAACCTCTTCAACAAGGAATATGTCGCGTCGTGCTATTACGGCAGCTGGTGCGCGTTCGGCTATGGACGTCAGGTGTTCGCCGGCATGAACTACCACTGGTAAGCATGTTTTACCGCACTGCGCCTGGCGAGACGGCGCAGTGCATCGAATCGTCGTGAGCGCCTCCCGGCGCTTATCGCGAACCAAGCTATCCGTATCGGGATTTCTTCGTTCGCGTGTGAGGAAGCGGCTAGTACATTGATTGCCTGCTGCCGCTCTCCCCACGATATCCCCGCATGACGACGACACCATCCTTGCAGCGCCTCTTCGCCGTGTTCGCGTTGATGGCGGCATTTGCCTTGCCAGTCCATCGCGCGCATGCGGAGGGCAAGGTGAAGATCGTCGATCAATACGGCATCGGCTCGCTTCTTCTGAAGGTGGCGAAGGATCAGAAGCTCATCGAGAAAGCGGGCGCGCGCTCGGGCCTCGATATCGACGTGCAATGGAATACGCTCTCGGGCGGCGCGGCGGTGAACGACGCGCTGCTGTCGGGCGCGGCGGATATCGCGACTATCGGCATCGGGCCTTTGATGACGATCTGGGACCGCACGCGCGGACGTCAGGATTTTCGCGCCATCGCGGCGCAAAGCGCGGTGCCGGTGTATCTCGTGACGAACGATCCGCGCATTCGCAACATCACGGATATCGGCGAGAAGGATCGCATCGCTGTAGTGTCGGTCGCGGTGTCGCAACAGGGGCGTCTGCTGCAGATGGCATCGGCGAGAGCGTTTGGTGACGCGAACTATGCGCGTCTCGACCGCTTCGAAGTCAACATGCCGCACGCCGATGCGACGACCGCGATGCTATCGGGCAACTCGGTCATCAACCTCCATTTCTCCAACGCGCCTTATCAGTATCAGGAACTCGAAGACCCGAAGATTCACAAGGTGACCAGTTCCACCGAGATACTGGGCGGACCGTCGACGGGCAGCGTCGCCGTGACCTCGGACGCATGGCGCAAGGACAATCCGAAGACCTATGCGGCGGTGCGCGCGGCGCTCGAAGATGCGGCGAGACTCGTCGAAAAGGACAAGGCGCAGGCCGCGGCCATCTACATTCGTCAGGATGGCTCGAAGCTCTCGCCTGCGTTCGTCGAGCGTATTCTGAGCGATAAGGAAGCCAGCTTCGCGACGACGCCGCAAAACACGCTGCAACTCGGCACGTTCCTGCACAAGGTCGGCGTGATTCGTCACGAGCCGAAATCGTGGCGCGATTACTTTTTCGCCGACGGTGCGAACGCGCAGGGCAGCTGAATGTGCCTCTTATTTGATCCAAATATAAAGGAGTCCAGAGTGAACGCCGCAGCCATCGAAACCGAAGCAGAATTGACCATCAGTCCGCTTTCGGCGCATATCGGCGCGGAGATCGGCGGCGTCGATCTCACGCGTCCCTTGACTTCCGCACAGGTCGGCGCGATCCGTGCCGCGCTGCTCAAATGGCGCGTGGTCTTCTTTCGCGAGCAGTTTCTGAGTCACGAGCAGCACATCGCGTTCTCGGCGCAATTCGGCCAGCTCACGGTCGGGCATCCGGTGTTCGGTCATGTCGACGGGCATCCCGAGATCTATTCGATCTCGAAGTTCCGCAAGGCCACGCGCTTCGAAGGTCAGGCGCTGTTGCGTCCCTGGACCGGCTGGCACACGGATGTCACCGCGGCGGTGAATCCGCCGTTCGCATCGATTCTGCGCGGTGTGACGATTCCCCCTTATGGCGGCGACACGCAATGGACCAATCTGGTGATTGCGTACGAGAAGCTGTCCGCGCCGCTGCGCGCTTTCGTCGATGGTTTGCGCGGCGTGCATCGCTTCGCGCCGCCGCAAGGCGCGAGTGGCACCGATGCGTTCGCGAGAGCCGTGAAGGATCACACGCTCGTGAGCGAGCATCCGCTCGTGCGCGTGCATCCGGAGACCGGCGAGCGCGCACTGTATGTGAGTCCGGGCTTTCTCAAGCATATCGCGGGACTGGCGCCGCGCGAGAGCCAGGTCTTGCTCGAATTGCTGTGGGAGCATGTGACGCGGCCGGAATTCACGGTGCGCTTCAAGTGGGAGCCGGGCAGCATCGCGTTCTGGGATAACCGTACGACCGCGCATCTCGCACCCACGGATATCTTCGATCTCGACTTCGACAGGCAGTTGTATCGCACGACGCTCGTCGGGGATGTGCCGGTGGGTCCCGATGGGAAAGAGTCGGTGCAGATCGAAGGGTCGCCGGTGGGGGCGGCGGCTGCGGTGGCGTTGAACTGAGGCGCATCGATCGCGCTGATCGTCGTCAAGGACGCGATTCACCGCGCGACACGAAGATCAATATCACCAGGAAGGTCATGAAGAAGCGAAACGCGCTCTCCGTGCCGTTCCATTGCTGCGATTGCCACATGGCGAACCATTCGCCGCCGATCGTCATGAAGCAGACCTGCCAAGTGAGATAGCCAAGCGTAAGGCCCGCGATCGCCCAGCGCTTGGCGCGCGCGAACACTGCATTCTCCTCGCGCAGCGCGCGCCACATCGCGACGACGCCTGCCCAGCAAAGCAGAGCTGTGACCGTCTCGAGAAAAATGATCACGTCATAGCCGAGATGCTGAAGCATCGGCGACGTGATCGCGCGATACATGTTGGCGTTGCCGGGAAAGGTCGTGTCCATCCTCAGGACGTGTTCGACGAATTGCAGGTTGCTGCCGTAGTCCGTCAGATTGCCGAAACTGACGAGCGAGGCGAGCAGAGCCATCGAAGCCACGGCGAGAAGTTTGGCGATTCGTTCTGCCATCTCGTTCTCCAGTCGCGTTATGCACGAGATTGTGCGAGAAAAGAATGAGTTGAGCGTGACGTCGCATCGCAACTAACTGTCTTATTCGCCGACACCCGTTTCGGCTTCGCCATCGGCGATCAGGATGATGGCCGGTCCCGGAACCGTATAATCGCTGCCTCACTCGTTTCGTGCCCGCGCAGGCACGAGCACCAGCTTGAAAGAACGCTGGTTTCTTAACATTCCGAACGCCTGTTCGAAACAGGTCGAAGCAAGAAAGGAACGCCCCGCGTGGAAAGTCTCTTCCAATCCGTGAATGCATTGTTTGCCTTCATTGCACCCGTCTCGGATTTCTTGTGGGATTTCCCCACCAATTTCAAGGCCTATGCGCGCATTCCCGTGCTCGGGCAGTTCTCGTTCGCGATTCTTCTGCTCGTCGGCGTGGGCATTCACTTCACCATCCGAACGCGCTTCATCCAGACGATGAACGTCGGCAAGATCATACGCATCATGTTGCGGCGGCAGTCGTCGAATACCGGCGTCAGCGCGCTCGCGTCGTTCATGCTCGGGCTCGCGATGCGCGCGGGGCCGGGCAACATCGTCGGCATCACCGGCGCGATTTCCGTCGGCGGGCCGGGCGCGTTGTTCTGGATGTGGGTCGCCGCGTTCTTCGGCATGGCCACCGCATTCATGGAATCCACGCTCGCGCAGCTCTTCAAGGAGAAGAAGCACGACGAGTTCGTCGGCGGCCTGCCTTTCTATGGACGGCGCATTCTCGGCGACAGGCGCATCGTCGGCACGTTTCTGTCGCTCGTGTTCATCGTGTACGCGCTTTTCAACGTGCCGCCGCAAACGTTCAACGTGTTCACCGCGATCGGCACCATTGCCGACACCGTGAGCGGCACGCACCTCGCGCGTCAGTCGACGGTGTACTACGTCATCGCCGTTGCGCTCGTCGCGGCGTGCGCGTTCATCATCATGGGCGGCATTCGCCGCGTCACCGCCTATACCGATGTGCTCGTGCCCATCAAGGCGACGCTGTTCTGCCTGATGTCGTTCGTCATCATCCTGATCAATCTGCCGCTGATTCCGTACTTCTTTCATGAAGTGATCATCGGTGCGTTTGCGCCGCATGCGCTCTTCGGCGGCGCGATCGGCACCGCGCTTGCGCAAGGCGTCAAACGCGGGCTGATGTCGAACGAGGCGGGCCAGGGCACCATCACGATGGCCGCCGCCATCGCCGACAACGATCATCCCTGCGAGCAGGGTTTCGTGCAGAGTCTCGGCGTGTTCTTCGACACGATGGTCATCTGCACGATGACCGGCTTCATCGTCGTGATGGCGCACGTGTGGACCGGCACCGTCGACGGTCAGGCGTGGGAATCGGTCAGGGCATCGAAGATCACGGTCTATCTGGCTTCGGTCGAAACGCTCGTGCCGGTTTCGGTCGCGCATGTCGTCAAGATCGTGATGTGCGTGTGCTACGGGCTCTTCGCGTTCACCACGCTGCTCGGCATGATCTCGTTCGCGGAGATATCGGCGAACTTCATTTCGCGCAGTCGCGGCTTCATCACCGGCATTCGCGTCGTGGGCTCGCTGGTGTTCGTGCCGTTCGGCGCGCTGACCGTGCTCGCGGGGCTCGAATTGCCGAACCTGTGGGCGCTGTCCGATCTGATGAACATCGTGATGGTGCTGCTCAACGTGCCGATTCTGCTGATCGGCCAACGTCTCGTGTACAAGGCGCTCGCGCACTACCGGTCGACGCGCGGCGGACCGTTCGTTTCTGAGGATATCGGCGTGCGGACGGATTATTGGACGGCGGCGGCTCGCGGCGTCGTGACGAAGCAGAACGAGGTTCGCGAGCGCGTCGAAAGCTAGGCGCCGTAGAAGTCCACCGCGCCGGTGCCGAGGTTGTACATCGCGCCGGCGATCTTGATCGTGTGCTGGCTTTCCATCTCGCTCAGCACGGCGCTGTCGCGGCGAATTTGCGCGATGGTCAGCTCGACGTTCTTGCGCGCTACCTTATCGACGAATGTGTAGTTGGTCGCGGAGCGTTCGCCGTCGTATTGCGTTGCATCGACAGCGGGCTTGATGCGCGCGAGCAGGCCTGTGAGATGGCCTAACTCCGCATTGGCGATCGCGCCTTTGATCGCGCCGCACGACGTGTGTCCCATCACGAGCACGACCTTCGCGCCCATCAGTTTGCACGCGAATTCCATGCTGCCGAGAATATCGTCGTTTTCGATATTGCCCGCGATGCGGCAATTGAAGATATCGCCGATACCCAGATCCATGATGACTTCGGCAGGCGCGCGCGAGTCGATGCAACTGAGCAGCACGGCCGCGGGATACTGGCCTTTCGCGCTCGCTTTCTGCTCGCGCAGATAATTGCGATCCTTGCGCTCGCCTTTCTGAAAGCGCTCGTTGCCGTGCTTCATCAACTGGATGATCTGCTCGGGCGTCATGCTGTCGCGCTGCGCGTGCGTCAACGCGTCGGCATGCGCGGACGCCATGAGCAACGGCGGCGCGGCGAGCCCGGCGATCGTCGCGGATGCAATCGATTTGAGAAAACCCCGGCGGCACGCGGGCGTGCATTGCAGCGGATGCTTCAATTCTTCGCGCATGACCTTGCTCCTCGATCTAACGGGATTCGGCCTTCTCGACGCTATTCTTGCGAACTGAAGTGTTGGACGAAAATGCGTCGAATGCAATGCGCGCTTGTTCTGATGACAATGTCACGCCGATGACGTAACGACTTGCCGCGCGATGTCGAGAAAGTTGGCGGTCTTGGCGGCAGTCGCGTCGATGCGCGAGGCAAGCGCCAGACGAATCGTGATGGCGCTGCCGAGGGCATCGGTGTAGGCGACGCCGTCGACCTGGATCTGACACACGGACGCCGGCACCAGCGATACCCCGAACTCCGCCGCGACCAGATTCACGACTGAGGAAAGCTGCGGCGCCTGCTGCCCGGCGATCGGCTCGAATCCCGCTTCACGGCACGCGCCGATGATGACGTCGTGCAAGGTCGGGCTCGCTTCGCGCGGCAGCATCACGAAGGGATCGTCGGCCAGCGCCGCGAGCGGCACCTTGCGTTTTCGGCCGAGCGTGTGCGTGGCGGGCAGCACGATTTTCATTGGCTCGATCGCGATGTGATGAATCTGCACGCCGGCAGGCGACTGGCTGCCGAGGCGAACGAACGCAACGTCGACGCGGCCCGCGTCGAGATGGGCGAGCAGTTGCGCCGTGTTGCCTTCGGTGAGCGTGAGCGTGACGTTCGGATACGCCTGACGATACGAGCGGATGAGTTTCGACACGACCGGATTGAACGCCGCCGAACCCGTGAAGCCGATATTGAGCTGCCCGATCTCGCCGCGCCCCGCGCTCTGCGCCTTTTCGATGGCGAGGCGCGCGTCGGTCATGAGGCGCTTGGCATCGACGGCGAACGCTTCGCCGGCTTCCGTCAGCACGACGCCGTGCCCGGTGCGCCGAAAGAGCCGCACGCCCAGTTCATCTTCGAGCGCGTGAATTTGCTGGCTCAACGGCGGCTGGCCGATACCGAGTCGCTCGGCCGCGCGCGTCACGTTGCGCTCTTCGGCGACGGCCAGAAAATAGCGGATATGGCGCAGTTCCATGCGATATCTGTAAAAAATATTTCAGAAAGACGAGATAGATATTGGACAGTATATCAATCGCGCGACAAAATACCGCTATCGCGCAGTGCGCGGGTTAAAAACTTCTCCACAAAACCATCGCCGGGCGCTTTTCGAGGCGGATCAGGCTGGACGAGTCGCGCCCGTGTCGAGCATCGACGACGCGCGAAAATCGTCAATCAGATTGGGAAGGGGTCTAACGTGGCTGAAGCAATGAAAAAACCCAGGCCGGAATACCGGAACATCGGAATCGGCCAACTCGCGAAGTATCGCTTGCCGCTGGCAGGGAAAGTATCCATCCTGCATCGCGTGAGCGGCTTGCTGCTCTTCGTGTGTCTGCCGTTTATCCTGTATCTGCTCGATCAGAGCCTCACGTCGGAAATCTCCTTCGACGCGTTCAAGGGCTTTCTCGCCAACCCCATCGTCAAGATCATCACGCTCGTGCTGTCGTGGGCGTATCTGCATCACTTCTGCGCGGGCATTCGCTTTTTGCTGCTCGACACCCACGTCGCGGTGAACAAGGAAGGCGGCAGGCAGACCGCGCTCATCGTGCTGATCGTTTCGCTGTTGCTCACGCTCGCGATGGCTCTCAAGATCTTCGGAGTGTTCTAAACATGGCAACGCAAAATCGAGTTGGTCCGAAGCGCCTGGTCGTCGGCGCCCACTACGGTCTGCGCGACTGGCTCGCGCAACGCGTCACCGCGGTCGTGATGGCCATCTATACCGTCATTCTGCTGTTCTGGTTCTTCGGCGCGCATAACTTCTCCTATGAAGGCTGGGCCGGCATTTTCGCGACCCAGTGGATGAAGCTTGCGACTTTCGTGGCCCTGCTTTGCCTCTTCTATCACGCGTGGGTCGGCATTCGCGACATCTGGATGGACTACGTGAAGCCCATGGGCGTGCGCCTGCTGCTGCAGGTGCTGACCATCCTGTGGCTGATCGGATGCGCCGGCTACGCCGCACAGATTCTCTGGAGAGTGTAAAGAACATGGCTGCAATCAAGACTTCCCTGCCGCGTCGTCGCTTTGACGTGGTCATCGTCGGTGCGGGCGGATCGGGCATGCGCGCATCGCTGCAGCTCGCGCGCGCGGGGCTTTCCGTCGCGGTGCTCTCGAAGGTGTTTCCGACGCGCTCGCATACGGTGGCTGCACAAGGCGGCATCGGCGCTTCGCTTGGCAACATGAGCGAGGACAACTGGCACTATCACTTCTACGACACCATCAAGGGCTCCGACTGGCTCGGCGACCAGGATGCGATCGAGTTCATGTGCCGTGAAGCGCCCAATGCGGTGTACGAGCTCGAGCACATGGGCATGCCGTTCGACCGCAACGCCGATGGCACGATCTATCAGCGTCCGTTCGGCGGTCACACCGCGAACTACGGCGAGAAGCCGGTGCAGCGCGCCTGTGCTGCTGCCGACCGTACCGGCCACGCCTTGCTGCACACGCTGTATCAGCAGAACGTCGCGGCTAAAACGCACTTCTTCGTCGAATGGATGGCGCTGGATCTGATCCGCGACGCCGATGGCGACGTGCTCGGCGTCACCGCGCTCGAAATGGAAACGGGCGAGGTCTATATCCTCGAAGGCAAGACCACGCTGTTCGCCACGGGCGGCGCGGGCCGTATCTTCGCGGCATCGACGAATGCGTTCATCAATACGGGCGATGGCCTCGGCATGGCCGCGCGCTCGGGCATCGCGCTGCAGGACATGGAGTTCTGGCAGTTCCACCCGACGGGCGTGGCGGGCGCGGGCGTGCTGATCACCGAAGGCGTGCGCGGCGAAGGCGGCATTCTGCGCAACTCCAACGGCGATCGTTTCATGGAACGCTACGCGCCGACGCTGAAGGATCTCGCGCCGCGCGACTTCGTTTCGCGCTCGATGGACCAGGAGATCAAGGAAGGCCGCGGCGTGGGTCCGAACAAGGATCACGTGCTGCTGGACCTGTCGCACATCGGCGCGGAGACGATCATGAAGCGTCTGCCGTCGATTCGCGAGATCGCGCTGAAGTTCGCCAACGTCGACTGCATCAAGGAGCCGATTCCGGTGGTGCCGACCATCCACTATCAGATGGGCGGTATTCCGACGAACATGCATGGTCAGGTCGTGGGCACCGCGAAGGGCTACGACGATCCGGTCAACGGTTTCTACGCAGTGGGCGAATGTTCGTGCGTTTCGGTGCACGGCGCGAACCGTCTGGGCACGAACTCGCTGCTTGATCTGGTGGTGTTCGGGCGCGCCGCGGGCAATCACATCATCAAGCACGCGAAGGAACTGAAGGAGCACAAGCCCTTGCCGGCCGATGCCGCCGACTTCGCGATGGAACGTCTCGCGGTGCTGGAGAAGTCCACCTCGGGCGAATACACGCAGGACATCGCGGGCGACATCCGCGCGTCGATGCAGGCGCACGCGGGCGTGTTCCGCACCTCGAAGCTGCTGGAAGAGGGCGTGGGCAAGATCGCGGAACTGGCCGAGCGCGTGAAGCACGTGCATCTGAAGGACAAGTCGAAGGTGTTCAACACGGCCAAGGTCGAGGCGCTGGAGCTGGCGAACCTGATCGAAGTGGCGCGCGCGACGATGGTGTCGGCCGAAGCGCGCAAGGAAAGCCGTGGCGCGCACGCGCACAGCGACTACGAGCATCGCGACGACGAGAACTGGATGCGTCACACGCTGTGGTTCAGCGAGGGCGATCGGCTGGATTACAAACCGGTGCAGATGAAGCCGCTGACGGTCGAATCGGTGCCGCCGAAGGCGCGTACCTTCTAAGCGCACGAGGATAGAGAAATGGCAAAGAGAATTTTTGAAGTCTATCGCTACGATCCGGACAAGGACGCGGCGCCGCGCATGCAGACCTATGAGCTCGAACTCGAGCACGAGCGCATGTTGCTGGACGCGCTGGTGAAGCTGAAGTCGGTGGATGAGACGCTGTCGTTCCGTCGTTCGTGCCGTGAAGGCGTGTGCGGTTCGGACGCGATGAACATCAACGGCAAGAACGGCCTCGCGTGCCTGACGAACCTGAATGAACTGCCGCAGAAGATCGTGCTGCGTCCGCTGCCGGGGCTGCCGGTGGTGCGCGACCTGATCTGCGATTTCACGCAGTTCTTCAACCAGTATCATTCGATCAAGCCGTACCTGATCAACGATACGCCGCCGCCCGAGAAAGAGCGCCTGCAGTCGCCGGTGGAGCGCGATGAACTCGATGGTCTCTACGAGTGCATTCTGTGCGCGAGCTGCTCGACGTCGTGCCCGAGCTTCTGGTGGAACCCGGACAAGTTCGTGGGACCGGCGGGCCTGCTGCAAGCCTATCGCTTCATCGCGGACAGCCGCGATCAGGCGACGGGCGAACGGCTCGACAACCTGGAAGATCCGTATCGTCTGTTCCGTTGCCATACGATCATGAATTGCGTCGACGTGTGCCCCAAGGGGCTCAATCCGACCAAGGCGATCGGCAAGATCAAGGAATTGATGGTGCGGCGGGCTGTCTGATACCCGGATCGAATGAAGAAATGGCGCGGCCTCGAAAGAGACCGCGCCATTTTTTTATCCATGAAGATTCGCCGCGCAGTGAAGTGATTGCATAGCTAAGCATTAGCCTCGGATTCCGATATTCTGATCTTGTAATGAGACTGTTGTCTCACTAAAATGAATCGGAAAGGATGGCGCACGCAAGGAGGCAATCATGACGCTGACTCGAGTGGAGATGGACCGGAAGATCGACGAGCACTTCGGCTTCGAGCGACGCGATGATGTCGAGGGCGTGCTCGCGACGCTTACGGAGGATGTCGAGCACGATGTCGTCGGCTGGCCGGTTGGTCCCGCGCATGGACGCGAGGGCGCGCGGCCGTTCTACGAGGCGTTGTTCGCCGATCTGTCGGAGAGCCGGGTCGAGTGCTTGCGCCGTCTTTATGGCGATGGCTTCGTCATCGACGAATCATTGTGGCGCGGCAAGGCGCCGGGCAGGCCGTTCGGTCTCGAAGGCCGTGGGCGTCCGCTGGAATTCCGCATGCTGCATGTCGTCGAATTCGGCGAGGGCGGGCAGATCAGACGAGAGAACGTATGGGTCGATCTCGCGGCGATCATCGGTCAGTTACCGCAAGTCTGACATGGCAGATCCGGTGACGAGAACGCGCGGCAATCAGAAGCAGCGCACGCGCAAGGATCTGCTGCAGGCGGCATCGCGGCTCATGAAGCAAGGGCACAAGCCGAGTCTGGAGGAGGTTGCTGCTGAAGCGATGGTGTCGCGTGCGACGGCGTATCGGCATTTCCCGAGTGTCGATGCGCTCCTGCTGGAAGCATCGCTCGACGTCGCTACGCCCGATGCCGGCAAGCTCTTTTCTGCGCGCGCTTCGAGTGATCCCGTCGCGCGTTTGCTGCGGGTCGATGCAGCACTTCACGACATGATTCTCGCCAACGAAGTGCCGCTGCGCATGATGCTCGCGAATTCGCTGGAGCGCGTGGCGAAGGGCGAAGCCGGAGACGACATTCCGTTGCGGCAGAATCGCCGCACGCCGCTGATCGAGGCGGCACTGGAGCCCGCGCACGATCAGTTCAAGCCCGCTGCGCTCGACACGCTGACTCAGGCGCTCGCCCTCGTGATCGGCACCGAGGCGATGCTGGTCTGCAAGGACGTGTTGCAACTCGACGACGCCCGCACGCGCAAGGTGAAGCGCTGGGCCATTCGCGCATTGGTGGATGCGGCGCGGCGAAGCGGATTGGACGAAACAGTTATGGGATAATCCCAAAATTCGCGCCTTCCCGACTCAAAAGCGACCCAAAAGGTCGCCGATCCCGGCGCGCAAGGGCCGTTACCCTCGTGGCCCGCTCTGACCCCGCGACATTTCAACAGCAACCACGATGCCCACATACCGTTCCAAAACCTCCACCGCCGGCCGCAACATGGCAGGGGCGCGCTCGCTCTGGCGCGCCACCGGCATGAAAGACGAAGACTTCTCGAAGCCGATCATCGCCGTCGTCAATTCGTTCACCCAGTTCGTGCCGGGACACGTGCACCTGAAGGACCTGGGACAGCTCGTCGCGCGCGAGATCGAGGCTGCGGGCGGCGTGGCGAAGGAATTCAACACGATCGCCGTCGATGACGGCATCGCGATGGGTCACGACGGCATGCTGTATTCGCTGCCGAGCCGCGACATCATCGCGGATTCGGTCGAATACATGGTCAACGCGCATTGCGCCGACGCCATGGTCTGCATCTCGAACTGCGACAAGATCACGCCCGGCATGCTGATGGCCGCGATGCGCCTGAACATCCCCGTGATCTTTGTGTCCGGCGGTCCGATGGAAGCGGGCAAGACGCGGCTCGCCAATCCGAAGACCAAGGCGATCGAACTGAAGAAGCTCGATCTCGTCGATGCGATGGTGATCGCCGCCGATGCGTCCTACTCCGACGCCGAAGTGGCCGAAGTGGAACGCTCCGCGTGCCCGACCTGTGGCTCGTGCTCGGGCATGTTCACGGCCAACTCGATGAACTGCCTCACCGAAGCGCTCGGCCTTTCGCTGCCCGGCAACGGCACCGTCGTCGCCACGCACGCCGATCGCGAGCAGCTGTTCAAGCGCGCGGGACGCGGCATCGTCGAGCTGGCGCGCCGTTACTACGAGCAGGAAGAGGCGCGCGTGCTGCCGCGCTCGGTCGGCTTCAAGGCGTTCGAGAATGCGATGACGCTCGATATCGCGATGGGCGGCTCGACCAACACGATCCTGCACCTGCTGGCCATCGCGCGCGAAGCCGAGATCGACTTCTCGATGACGGACATCGATCGCCTGTCGCGCACCGTGCCGCAGTTGTGCAAGGTCGCGCCGAACACGAACAAGTATCACATCGAGGACGTGCATCGCGCGGGCGGCATCATGGCGATCCTGGGCGAACTGGATCGCGCGGGCAAGCTGCATACCGACGTGCCGACCGTGCACGCGCCCACGCTCAAGGACGCGCTCGATCAGTGGGACGTCAAGCGCACCGAGGACGCAGCGGTGCGGACCTTCTACATGGCCGGCCCCGCGGGTATTCCGACGCAAACGGCGTTCAGCCAGAACACGCGCTGGCCGAGCCTCGACACGGACCGTGCGGAAGGCTGCATCCGTTCGTATGAGCATGCGTTTTCGAAGGAAGGCGGTCTCGCGGTGCTGCGGGGCAATATCGCGCTGGATGGCTGCGTCGTGAAGACCGCGGGCGTCGATGAAAGCATCCTCGTGTTCGAAGGCACGGCGCATGTCACGGAATCGCAGGATGAGGCCGTCGAGAACATTCTCAACGACAAGGTCAAGGCTGGCGATGTCGTCATCGTCCGTTATGAAGGTCCGAAGGGCGGCCCCGGCATGCAGGAAATGCTGTACCCGACGAGCTATATCAAGTCGAAGGGTCTCGGCAAGGCGTGCGCGCTCCTGACCGACGGACGTTTTTCGGGCGGTACCTCGGGCCTGTCGATCGGCCATTGTTCGCCCGAAGCGGCGGCGGGCGGCGCGATCGGTCTCGTGCGCGATGGCGACAAGATTCGTATCGACATTCCCAATCGCACGATCGACGTGCTGCTGTCGGATGAGGAACTCGCGCGTCGTCGCGAGGAGCAGAATGCGAAGGGCTGGAAGCCTGTGAAGGCGCGTCCGCGTAAGGTGTCGGCGGCGCTGAAGGCGTATGCGAAGCTGGTGATGTCGGCGGACAAGGGCGCGGTGAGGGATTTGTCGTTGCTTGATGACTGACGGGGCGTTAGCCGCAGGTGTCGAAAGCCGCTCCCTGGAGCGGCTTTAATGAGATGGTCAGCCTGACCGAAATGGCCCGATCGGCTTACGCTAATCGGGCCATTTCCTTTTCTGGGAGGCCATCATGGCGAACGCTACGCTTATCGGCATCGACCTGGGCAAGCACTGTTTCTTCGTACATGCGCAGGACGCACGCGGCGCGCAGGTTTGGCGCAAGAAGATGACCCGCAAGCAGCTCTATGCGTATTTGGCCACCTGTCCCGTGGCCGTGTTGGCGATGGAAGCTTGTGCTGGCGCGCATTGGTTGGCGCGTAAATGTCAGTTGTATGGGCATCGGGTCCGCTTGATTGCGCCGCAGTTCGTCAGGCCGTTCGTAAAAGGCAATAAGACCGACTTCGCCGACGCCGAAGCAATCTGCGAAGCCGCCTCTCGCCCCTCCATGCGTTTGGTCACAGTCAAGACAGCCGAACAGCAGACGCTGCTCGCGCTACATCGGGTGCGCGAATCGCTTGTCGGCGAACGCACGCAACCAGCAATCAGATTCACGCTTTCCTGCTCGAATTCGGTATCGACTTGCCAATTGGTGCGCTGGCCATTACGCGCCTGCCGGTGCTTCTTGATGATCCCAGACACGCATTGCCGCCCACGATGGTGGCCTTGTTGCTGCGTTTGCATCAGCGCTACGCGCAGTTGAGTCGGGAAATCGTCGAGCTTGAGACACAAATCAAGCAGCAGACGTTGGAAGATGAAGCCGGCCAGCGCCTGCTCACGATTCCGGGAATCGGCCCGATCACCGCCAGCAGCTTGCTGGCAATGGCTGGCGACGCGCGCGCGTCCAAATGTGGCCGTGACTTCGCCGCATCCCTCGGTCTGGTTCCTCGCCAGCATTCGACCGGAGGCCGAGCGACTCTTCTAGGGATATCCAAGCGCGGCAACAAGCAGTTGCGCAGCCTGCTGGTGCAAGGAGCGCGTGCGGTGATGCGTTACGCCGAGCGGAGAACAGATGCGCTCGGGCGCTGGCTACAAGCTCTGCTGCGACGCCGTCACAGCAACGTGGTTGCCTGCGCACTGGCCAACAAAATGGCCAGAATCGTTTGGGCGATTCTGGCCAAGGGTGGCGAGTACCGGGCGCAACCGGCTATCGCTTGAACAACTTTCCTGCCTGCTTTTGCGACCACTGACCTGTGATGAAGATAAACGGCTCACTGCCCAGTTGAAAACCTGACATGAAATCCAGTCTTGCAGACTGAGGCTTTTTTGAGGACAACTGGGCGCGGCTTCTCATCGAGGGCCGGGCGCTCTGATCCGCGCCCATTTCGAGCCCGGATACATTTGCGCAAGCCCTTTTATCGTAGGTCACAGTTGAGGTTGCAAAGACCAGGCTGACCATACATTTTTATGGGGTCGCAGTAGCGCTCAAGTACGCTTCCTCGGGGCTTTCGGAGGTGCGCCCGATGACGCTCGTACGATTAACTCGGCCTCCAATTCAACGCTTCGAGCGGTACCCGGCTCTGAAAGCTCAGAAAGAATCATCCTTGCAGCATTTCTTCCGATTGCGGCGCTCGGGACACGGACGGTAGTAATCGGTATGGGTAGCTCGGACATAAGCTCAAAATCGTCGAATCCGACAACGCTTAGTTCGCTGGGAATCTTGTAGCCTTGATCCATCGCTTCGAGCATTGCGCCCATTGCAAACGAACCGTTGCCGCAAATCACCACGGTCGGCGGCTGCGGCGTGTTCATCACTTTCGAAAAGAGCTGTCGTCCGACGCGCGCGCCCCACACGCCGTCGACCATGTGAGCGGCGGATATTCCCAAACCGTGCTCTCCAAGCGCATCGCGCACTCCTTCACGTCGGGCCTGCGCACGATCGTTGGTATCGGTGTGCTGCGACAGCATCGCAAACCGGCGATGCCCCAGACCAACGAGATAAGTCGTGTAGTCGAAGAATGCGCGGTGGTTATCTATACCCACACAAAGCGAGTCGCTGTTTTCTCGATAAACGAATGTGTTGACGAACGGAATCTGGCGCTGCAAAAGAAGGGGTTGGAGATCTTGATGATGAGCTTCGCCTACCAGTACGACAGCATCGACTCCGCGTTCGAGCATCGTCCTGACTTGCCGATATTCGCGATCGAGGTCGTACTCCGAGCAGCCGAGCAGAAGCGTGTATCCAGCCTGTTCGAGTGACTCCTGGAGCGCCTGTATGGCTGAAGCGAAATGCTCATTGGCCAACGTTGGGAAAACTGCCCCGATTGTTCCGGTCCGCTGCGTTGCCAGTGCTCGTGCTGCGGCGTGCGGCACCCAGCCGAGATGATCGATCGCGACCTTGATGCGGGAGCGCAACTCGTCCGAGACGACCGTCGGATTGTTCATCACTCTGGAAACGGTCGCCGATGACACACCGGCAAAGCGAGCGACGTCCCGCAAGGTCACACCCGCGGTGCGCGACCGTTTTCCGGCCGCGCGCGGTTCGGCCGCTTCTACTGATACTGGTTTGCTCTTCGCCATGCGTGGGGATGGTCGGGTTCGCGCGAGATGATCGATTATATCAACGCCTTTCCTCGTCACTCCGCCCGTCAGCGAATGCCATCGGCGGGACGGGATTGTTTGTCGAACACATGCTCGCGGTGCCTTCGATCGTTGTTCGTGGCGTACGACCGAAAGCGCGACCTGCATCGATGGACCAAGAACTCGACTCAGGCGCAGACCTGCCGTGGTCAGAATGGATCGTGAGCGTTTGATGCAACGAAATGCATTCGTCGATTTATATGTAGTACACCTGTCGAAACATTTGCATTGATCTGAAGAGGCAATGACTCACGAAACCCGTGAAACATCTGATCAGCCGCATTGCGACAAACAAAACAGAAATAGCGGAATGTAGGCGTCGTTCGCGTCTACCGAAGATTCCCATTGCACGCGCGTTGCCTCTTTCACATGGATCCAAACAGCGGGTTTAGCCCACGGGTATACCCGAATAAAGCACGCCAATTCCCGTGCTCGCGCGGCCTCCGCCCCCGATTCGGGAAATTCCCTACATAGCTTTCTATCAAGATTGAATACAGTTCAATCAACGAACGTCGTCATATCTTGATGCTTTATCGGGCGCCAGACGCCGATCAGAGCGGCCCGCCCGGGCGTCCAAAAATGCTTGAACGATCGCTGCACTTCACTCGCGGAAGGAGACACAGATGTCAATGAAGTTATCGTCGCGCCAGGTCGACGGCCTGCAAAGCGGAAACGGAGAGCAATCGGGCGCGGCCGAACGCCCCAAAGCACGTACGTCTGCCGGAATGCGCAAAGTCAAGCGGCTCGGCTGGAATCTGCTTCCACCGTTGACCTTCGTGGCCATCATCGCAATCTGGGCGGCGGCGGTGCGCCTCTTCGACATCCCCGCGTACGTGATGCCGGGTCCCGGGCTGGTCTTCTCACGGCTCGTCGAGGAATATCCGCAGCTCTGGAGCAACTCGATCGTCACAGTGACGGAGATTGTCTGGGGCTTCGGACTGACGATTGTCACCGCAATCCCGGTAGGGCTCGTCATCGCGCTGTCGCCGCTTGCAAAGCAGGTGGTTTATCCGCCGCTCATGTTTCTCCAACTGGTCCCGAAGATTGCAGTGGCGCCGCTGTTCCTGGTCTGGCTTGGCTTCGGAATCGAGTCGAAGGTGCTGCTCACCGTCCTGATGACCTTCTTCCCGTTGCTGCTGGCCAGCGTCAGCGGCTTTCAGATTCTGGACAATCGTCTGCTCTATCTGACGCAATCCATGGGCGCGAGCTCGTGGCAAACCTTTCGCTATCTGCGCCTGCCCGCAGCGCTTCCGGTCATCTTCTCCGGCATCAAGACGTCCGCCACCATCGCCGCCACGGCTGCGATCGTCGCCGAGTTCGTCGGAGCGAACAAGGGGTTGGGCTACGTGCTGCTCCGAGGGACCAGCACGATGGACATCGGCCTGACCTTCGCGGTAATTGCCGTGCTGACTTTCATCGGCATTGCTATCAACTACATCGTCGAATTCGCCGAATGGGCGATGACACCTTGGCAGCGCGATAAAAACTAACGTCGAGCACAAAAGAGCGATTGGCCCGATGTCGCCGTGGCCGATACCAACACCTTTGGAGACTAAGAAGATGCTTCGTTTTATCAGCCGTACGCTGGCCGCGAGCGCTGTGTCGTCAGCGTTGGTTTTTGGAGTGAGTGCCACCGCCGTCGCAGCGACGCCTGTCACATTCCAGCTGAATTGGGTCGCGGGGGGCTCGAATGCGGGATTTGCCGCGGCGCTGACCGAGGGTTACTACAAGGAAGCAGGCCTTGACGTCACGTTGATCGAAGGCAATGGATCGGGCAATACGGCTCAACTCGTGGCCGCGAATCGCGTGCAGCTGGCCTACGCCGATGCCGTGGCGGTGAGTCAGCTCATCGCGAAGGGCGCGCCGATGAAGGTCATCTCGACAGTCTATCAATCCAATCCCAACGAAGTCTCGGCGTTGAAGAAGACGAATATCAACTCGATCAACGACCTCAAAGGCAAGAAGGTGGGCGTTCCGTCCGGGTCGTCTCAAACGACGATGCTTCCGCTTTTCCTGAAGGCGAATGGCCTGAAGGAATCGGAGGTGAACCTGATCAACATGCCGCTGACGTCCATGGTCCCGACCTTGTTGCAGGGACAAGTCGACGCGATCCTCGGATCGATCGATTCATATCAGATCCAGCTTGAGGCTCAAGGCGCGCAACTGACCAACTTTCGGTTCGCGGACTACGGTGTGCCGACCGTCAGCACGTCGATCTTCGCGAACGATACCTATCTCAAGGAAAACAGCGATGTGGTCAGGAAGTTCGTTGCCGCGAGCCTGAAAGGCTGGAGCTTCGCGCTCGATAACCCGGCCAAGGCAATCAAGGATCTGAAGGCGGTCTTCCCGAATCTGTCGGAGAAGACGGCGACGGCGGAGCTTGCGGCCATCACGCCGCTCTTCTGCAGCGGCGGCGCGAAGTACGTAGGCAAAGCGGAAGACGCGCAATGGGTGAAGACGCAGGATCTGTTGTCGCAAGTCGGTCTGTTGCCCGCCGGTCGCGACCCGAAGTCGTATTACACGAACGACTTCCTTCCGCCGACGTCGGCCATGCGCGCGTGCAAGTGACCAAAGAAGTAACTAAAGGATCGTCATGACTGAACAGCGAAACATGGGACTGCGTTACTCGGACCTCGAAGTCGGATTGAAATTTCGCAGCCCCGGACGAACGATCACCGACGCGGACCTGGTTGGTTTCGCAGGTCTCACAGGTGACTTCTCCGAACTTCATACGAGCGATGTGTACGCGAAAGCCAGCCAGTTCGGCCGCCGAGTCGCGCACGGCATGCTCGGGCTCGCCTATGCGCACGGCCTGATGTGGGCGCGCACGGGCGAGTTGCGCGAGACCGCGATCGCGTTTCTCGGTATCAACGAATGGAAGTTTCTCAACCCCATATTTGTCGGCGACACGATCTTCGTCGACTACGAGATCAGTGAGCTTCGCGAGAGCAAGTCCAGGCCGACACAAGCCATCGCGACCTTTGATGTCTCGGTCGTGGATCAGGACAACCGCGTCGTTCAGAAAGGCAAAAAAGCTTTGCTGGTGTCCAAGGTTCCCCTTTCTGCTGTCGCAGCAAGTAGTTCGTCCGCCGCGAGCGGCGAGGAGCGGAAGTCATGAGTAGTCAGGTTGCGGAACAGCGGGACGCTGCGACGAAGTCCGGCGTACCGATCAGTATTCGACGCGTCGCCAAGACCTTCGGCGAAGACAGCGACAAGCCGTTTCAGGCGCTCAAGGAAGTCAATATCGACATCCAGCCGGGCGAGTTCGTCTCCATCGTCGGAGCTTCCGGATGCGGCAAGAGCACCTTGATGTTGATGGTCGCGGGTCTGCTCAAGCAGAGTCAGGGCGAGATTCTGGTCAACGGCAAGCCGGTGACGAAGCCGATCACCGATGTCGGGATCGCGTTTCAGGACCACTTGCTGCTCGAGTTCAGAACAGCGCTCGAAAACGTGATGCTGCAGGCCGACATTCGCGGCCTGCCGAAGAAGAAGATCGAGGCACGTGCAAAGGAACTGTTCGAGCAATTGCGTCTGACGCATGCGATGCAGAAGTATCCGCGGCAGTTGTCGGGCGGTATGCGGCAGCGCGTCTCGCTCGTCAGAACGCTGGTTCACGATCCGTCCGTCATTCTGATGGATGAACCGTTCGGCGCACTGGATGCATTGACCCGGCTTCAGGTCCGGATGGACCTCGAGGCGCTGTGGCTGCGTCGCCGCCCGACCGTCGTATTCATCACGCACAGCGTGGAAGAAGCGGTGGGATTGTCGGACCGCATCTTCGTGATGAGCCCGAATCCCGGTGAGGTGGTCGATGAAATCAAGGTCGATCTGCCGCGTCCGCGCCCCATTGTGCTCGGCGACGCGCCGGAATTTTCGGCCTACGTCGACCGCATCTATGGGCATTTCGAACGCATGGGCGTGCTGCATGGCATAGAGGTGCCTAAGGCTACGTCCGCTGCATCGTAAATCTGGCAATCGAAGGAAAAGCGACAGGACGACATGAGCACAGCAACGGAACACTCTAGCCGCTTGGTCACGACAGAGGTGAACGGTTTTATCGCCACCGTGGGGATCTGTCACGGGCCGCTGAATCTGGTCACGACCGACTTGTTGCGCGAGTTGAACGAGGCGTTCTCGGCAGTGTCCGCGATGAGCGATATCCGTTGCGTGGTTCTGCATGGAAGTCAGTCGCGCGCCTTTTGCGCGGGCAGCGACATCAAGGAATTCGCCCGAATTCGCGAGCAGGCCAGCGAAAAGAAGATCCTTTTCGAAGATATGGTGCTTCGCCAACTGGCGCGCCTGCCGATGCCGACCATCGCGGCGATCGACGGCGCAGCGCTCGGCGGTGGTCTCGAACTCGCCCTGGCTTGCGATCTGCGCGTGGCGCGACACGGCGTGGCGATGGGCCTGACCGAATCGCGTCTGGGCGGGCTTGCCGGTAGCGGTTCGCTGAGACTCACGCGCCTCGTCGGCCCTGCGCGAGCCAAGCTGATGTTGTTCACCGGCGAGACCATCGATTGCGATCAGGCGCTGTCGTGGGGTCTGGTCGATCGCGTGACACATGACGGAACCGCGCTGGATGCTGCGCTCGAACTCGCCGGAACCATCGCGGCGCGAGGACCGGTGTCGAACCGCCTCGCCAAGGAACTCGTCGATGCCGCGCAGGATTTCCCGCTCGATGCGGGCTTGTCGATGTCGACCGTGGCGCTCCAGAAGATATTCGACAGCAGAGACCTGCATGAAGGTGTGGATGCGTTCTTCGCCAAGCGCCCACCGTCGTTCAAGGGCCATTGAGGCCAGGCAAAGATCATGAGTGAAATGAATCTGGAAATCGGCATGACCGAAAACGCGCAAGCGGCTGACTCGGCCTTGCTCGGCGACGGCGCGGTTCTCGTCTGGAACGATGTGGTATCCGAAGGCCGCGAGCAGTTTTATGAGTGGCATGACAAGGAGCACATCCCCGAAAGGCTTTCGATTCCTGGCTTCCGACGCGGACGCCGGTATGTCCGCTCGGGTCACTCGCCCGAGTGGCTGACCATGTACGAGGCGGTCGATCTGGACGTGGTGGTGTCGCCGGCTTATCTCGAACGCCTGAACGCGCCGACGCCCGCAACGGTCGATACGCTGCGCTACTTCCGCAACACATCGAGAGCGGTATGCCGAATCGTGCACTCGGTCGGGTCGAGTAGCGGCGGTCACGTGCTCGCGTTGCGTCTGGATGTACCCGCGGCGCGGGCCGAAGCGATGAAGACATTTCTGTGCACGGACGTGTTTCCGCGTGCCGCTGCGTTGACGAGTGTCGTCGCCTGCCATCTCTATATGGCCGATCAATCCGGCAGCCATATCGACACCGCCGAGTCGAGCACGCGTGAGTTCGATGTGCCCGCCTGGGTCGTACTCGTCGAAACCACCACACCGGAAGCGGCCGAAAGCGCCCGTGATCTGCTCGACGCCCGCACGCTCGAATCGCTCGGTGTGACGGTGCGCCCCGACGGCACAACTTATTCGATGGAAATCTGCCGGCTGGCAAATGCTCCGGCAGACATTTGAACGCTGGACCACTCAAGAGAGACTGCGAATGAAACTCGTAAGACACGGGCAACCCGGCCAGGAGCGCCCGGGCATCATCGACGCACAAGGTCAGATTCGCGACCTAAGCGACCATTGCAAGGATTTCGATCCCGCGTTTTTCGCGGGCGATGGCCTGCGGCAATTGGCGACCATCAATCTGCAGAGCCTTCCGGTCGTCGCAGCCGATACGCGTCTTGGGCCGTGCGTCGCGCAACCCGGGACTTTCCTGGCCATCGGCCTGAACTACGTTCAGCATGCCATCGAAACGAACGCGCCGATCCCAACGGATCCCATCATCTTCAGCAAGGCGCCGTCCTGCGTGTCCGGTCCGAACGATCCGGTGCTGCTTCCCAAAGGCTCGACGAAGACCGACTGGGAAGTGGAGCTTGCCTTCGTCGTCGGGAAGCGCGCTCATTATGTCGAGGAGTCCGATGCGCTCGATTACATCGCGGGCTATTTCATCTGCAACGATGTGTCCGAGCGCGAGTTCCAGCTCGAACGAAGCGGCCAGTGGCAGAAAGGAAAGATGTTTCCTACCTTCGGCCCTATCGGTCCGTGGCTCGTCACATCCGATGAAATCGCTGACGTGCAGAACCTCGGGCTCTGGCTCGAACTGAACGGCAAGCGCATCCAGAACTCGTCGACCAGCGACATGATTTTTTCGATCGCGAAAATTCTTTCCGACGTGAGTCAGTACGTGGCCCTGCTGCCGGGCGACATCATTACCACCGGCACGCCGCCGGGCGTCGGTCTGGGCATGAAGCCCGAGGCCTATCTGAAGCCCGGCGATGTCATGCGGCTCGGCGTGGACGGGCTCGGTGTGCAGGAACAGCGCGTTCTGCGTTGGGGCGAACAGTGAGCGACCACGAACGACTGAGCGGATCATGGAAAGAATAACTGCAGACGAAGCGGCGAAGCTGATCGAGGACGGAGACGCGATCCTCATCAGCGGATCGGGCGGGGGGCATTCGGTGCCGGAAGCGTTGCTTGCGGCGGTGGAGCGGCGCTTTCTCGACGAAAGCAAGCCACAGGGACTCACGTCGGTCAGCGTAGTGGGCGTGGGAGACCGCGCGGCGCTGGGCGCAAGCCATCTGGCGCACGAGGGCTTGTTGCGACGTGCGATCACCAGCGCGCTGGTCGACTCGCCCGGTCTGGTGCGTTTGGCCGCCGAAAACAAGATCGAAGCCTACACGTTTCCTCAAGGCGTCCTTTCGCAGTTGATGCGCGACATGGCCGCCGGACGCCCCGGTCTCCTGACCAAGACGGGACTCCATACGTTTGTCGATCCGCGCCAGCAAGGTGCGCGACAGAGCCCGTGTACGCCGGAGGACTTCGTCGAAGTCGTCGATCTCGCGGGCGAGGAGTGGCTCTTCTTCAAGCCCGTGCCGGCCAACGTCGCATTCCTGCGCGGGACGACGGCAGATGAAGACGGCAATGTCACGATGGAGGAGGAAGCGGTCCTGGGCGAAATGCTCGCCATGGCGCAGGCGACGCGCCGCGCGGGCGGCATCGTCGTGGTTCAGGTCAAGCGGATGGCCAGACGCGGAACCTTGCCCGCCAAGCAGGTGAAGATTCCCGGCATTCTGGTGGATTTCGTGGTGGTGGATGCCGAGCAGCGGCAGACCTACGCGACGTACTATGACCCGAGCTACTCCGGCGAACTGCGGATTCCGGTGGAAGGCATCAAGCCTTTGCCATTCGGCGCCCGCAAGGTCATTGTCAGACGCGCAGCGATGGAGCTTTTTCCCGGCGCGATCTGCAACCTCGGCGCGGGGATTTCCACGGGCTTGTCCACCATAGCCGCCGAGGAAGGTTTGCTCGACGCGGTTTATCTGACCAACGAACAGGGGATCATCGGCGGCGCGCCGATCACCGGAAGGGATTCCGGGGGCGGCCAGAATTTCGCCGCCATGATCGAGCAGCCCGCGCAGTTCGATTTCTACGATGGCGGCGGACTCGACGTCGCGTTCCTTTCGTTTGCAGAGGTCGACGCGCAGGGCAATGTCAACGTGTCCCGATTCGGCGACAAGATCATCGGTGTAGGCGGCTTCATCAATATCAGCGCGAACGCCCGATGCATGGTCTTCAGCGGCACCTTGACCGCAGGAGATCTCGACGTGGGTTGGGAGCAGGGCCGCACGATCATCAGGCAAGAGGGGCGGCATCAGAAATTCGTGCCGAAGCTCGAGCAGATCTGCTACAGCGCGTCGATGGCGCGTGCAAAGGGGCAAACTGCTTTCTTCGTCACCGAACGCGCGGTATTCACGATCGGCGAGCACGGGCTCGAGCTGATCGAGATTGCACCGGGCGTCGATGTTGAACGCGACGTGATTGCGCACATGGGATTCAGACCGGCTGTGTCGAAGGTGCTCAAGGAGATGGATGCGCGAATCTTCGATCCTGCTCTCATGAGGCTTGGCGCGGACGTACATGGCAAGGCAAGGCGCTACCGATCCGAGCGCGTTGCGAAATGGCATAATTCCCGCGATCGAGGCGCACAGCGATGAGCGCGCCTACCATCACGGGAAAGACCCGGTTGTTTTGCATCGTCGGGGACCCGATTGTTCAGGTGCGCTCGCCGCAGGTGTACACCGAGCAGTTCGCGGCCGCCGGCATCGACGCCGTTCTGGTCCCGATGCAAGTGCCCGCTGATCGATGTGCGGAGATCATTCCGGCGCTGATGGCCTTGGGCAACCTCGATGGCTTGCTTGTCACGGCGCCCTTGAAAGCGCGCGTGGCGGCATTCGCGGATCGCCTCGGCCCCACGGCCTCCTGCATTGGCGCCGTCAATGCGTTGCGCCGCGAGGCCGACGGTTCCTGGACAGGCGACATGTTCGACGGCGAAGGCTTCGTTCGCGGTCTTCTTGCAAAAGGCGCGCGTGTTCGCGGCCGGCGCGTGCTGCAGTTTGGCGCGGGCGGGGCGGGAAGCGCTATCGCCTGCGCGCTCGCAAACGCCGGCGTGCAATCGATTCGAATCGTCAATCCGAACCTGCGGCAGACACAATCGCTCGTTGCGTCGCTGGCGAAGGTTTTTCCCGAGTGCGATGTGCAGGCCGCAAGCGACGATCGTGGCGATATCGACATGATCGTGAATGCGTCGCCCGTGGGAATGCGTTCAGGCGACGGCCTGCCGGGCGATCTGGGTGCGGTGACTTCAGACACTTTGTTCGGCGATGTCGTCCTGTCTTCCTCGCCGACCGCCTTCACTCAAGCGGCGCTCGATCATGGCTGTCAGTGGGCGGATGGCCGGGATATGCATTCCGGCCAGATCGACGCCATCATGAACTTCTTCGTCGCACGCACGTAGTTACTTTTTTTGACCGGTAATCTTATGGCTCATATTCCCGCAGAGCGCTGCCTTGACATCATCGAATTGCTCGCGGACGGTGCTGTTACGATGCCGCTCGGTGAGATCGCAACGCGACTGGATCTGCCGAAGAGTGGTGCCCATCGATTGCTCGCGACTCTGGTCGATCTCGGATGGGCCGAACAGGACGCGGAGACCGGTTTTTATCGACTCTCGATGCGGCTGGCCATCCTGGGGCAGCGATTTTTCGTCGCCACGGGCATCCCGGATATATGCCAGCCGCTGGTCGATCGTCTGGCGGGCCAGTCGCGCGAGTTTGTCCGACTGGCGGTGGTCGACGGATCGTCGTTGACATGGGTCGCGCATGCGCAGGGCGCAACGGGCGGGCTGCTTTATCAACCCACGCTGGGAAGCAACACCGTTCCGCTGCACGCGACGGCCACGGGCAAGGCGTGGCTCGCTACCTTGGCCACCGAACAAGCGGCGGAGAACGTGTTGCGTGTCGGATTCGGCGATGCCGAGAAGTACGGTCCGAACGTCATCCGTTCGCTGGACGCGCTTCTGCAAGAAATCGAGGCGACCAGGAATCGCGGATACGGAATCGCGATGAACGAAGGCGAGCCCGGCGTGAGCGCAATAGCGGCAGCCATTCGTCCACCGAGCGGCGGCCCGGCGCTGGGCGTCGTCAGCGTGGCGGGGCCGAGCGCGCGCATGACGGAAAGCCGTATCGCCGAGATGGCGCCGTTGGTCACGCAGGCCGCGACGGAACTGGCGTCTTTCTGGCCGCTGCGTACCCGTCCCAGCAAGTTGGCGACCGCGAGCAATATGATCGCTGCGTGAGGTAGCGGAAGCTCGGGGGTCTCGGCCAGGAAGCCGCCAATCCGGTCATGCCGCGAACAAGTCAGACGCGATGGATATGAAGCCCGCCATCGATATGAATGGCTTCTCCTGTACTGATGGAAGACAGCCCGTTGCCAATGACACGACGGCCTTCGCGAGTTCTTCCTCGCGCCCCCATCTCGCGATGGGCGAGAAACCCCGTTCGATCTTTTGGTCGTAATCGCTCTTCGCCACTTCGGTCATTTTCGTTTGGAAAATGCCGGGGCGAACTTCGTACACGGGAATCTCGAACTCCGCGAGCCTCGCGGCGAACAGCTTGGTCAAAGTCGTGATCGCAGCTTTCGATATGCAGTATTCGGCCCGGTTGGTCGCGACCAGAAACGCATTGGCCGATGAAATGTTGATGATCGAGCGAAAGCAAGTGCGCGCCGCATTTTCTTGAGCGAAACGACGCGCCAGTTTCTGCGACAGGAAAAATGTCCCGCGAAGATTGACATCGATGAGCCTGTCGAAGCTTGCCGGCGTCACGTCCAGCAGATCGCCCCGGGTTTCCACGCTGATTCCGGCGTTGTTGACGAGGCATGCAACGGCACCCAAGGACGTCTGCACCTGATCCAGCAATGCATCGTGCTGATCGATATCCGCGATATCGGCTTCAAAAAAGGCGGCTCGTCGCCCTTCGGATTGAATTGTCTCGAGCGTTTCGTTTGCATCGTCATCGCACACGAGGTCCGCAATCGCGACATCGAACCCGGCCGCGCCTAATGCCCGGGCCATGGCCGCGCCGAGTCCGCGTCTCCCGCCGGTCACGATCGCAACGCGTGAGGGCTCATCTTTAAACGGCTCAATGATCATGCGTGCGGGACCATTCGGCGACCCGCTCGGAGCGATAGCGTCGTTCCTTACGTGACATGTCCTCGGCGAGACCCATGAGGCCCGTGCCGAAGAGTCGGACGTCCATCTCCCGCACATCGGAAGCAACGGGCGTCCTGAATGCCATTTGCCCGAAGATATCGCGCTCGAGATCGATGCCCGGCGCGATCTCGATCAGTTCAAGGCCCGCCTCTCCAGCCCGGAACACGGCCCGCTCCGTCACGAACAAGGCGGAGTTTCCGCGTTGTCTAGCGAATGCAGCGCTATAGGAAATTTGCTCGAGTGCGCTGACGAACTTGCGGTGCTGTCCTTCACGAACGACAGTCGCGCGGCCATGCATCCATTGCACGTCCAGACCGCCGGCGGTGAAGGTGCCGCTGAAAATCACGCGTTTCGCGTTTTGACTGATATTGACGAAGCCTCCGACCCCGACGATCTTGTCGCCGAAGCGGCTGATATTGACGTTGCCTTGCGCGTCGACTTCCGCAAAGGAGAGAAAGGCGAGGTCGAGGCCACCGCCATCGTAGAAATCGAACTGTGATGCCTGCTCGATCATGGCGGCGAAGTTCTGCGCGCCGCCCGAGTCACGGCCCGTGATGGGCGCGCCTCCAATCAGCCCTTGTTCATTCGTCAGCACGACGGCATCGAGCAATCCTTCTTCGGCCGCGACGGTCGATAAGCCGGTCGAGACTCCGGCGCCGAGATTGCAGATAGCGCACGGATACAGTTCCATCGCCGCCCGTCTCACGATCACTTTGCGCGGGCCGAACGCAATCGGCTTGATCTCGGCAACCGGCACGCGCAATTCGCCCGAATAACTCGGATCGTAGTAGGTGGCGTAGGTCTGCCGCTGTTCCGCCTCGACCACGACGAAATCCACCAGAATGCCCGGGATCCTGACTTGTTTGGGCGGCAACGTGCCGCTGCGCGCCATTCGTTTCACCTGCACGACGACCACGCCTCCGGCACGGCGCGTTGCCTGTGCCATGGCGAGCATTTCGCCCAGCACGGCCTCTTGTTCCATGGTGATATTGCCGTCCTCGTCGGCTGTCGTGCCACGGAGAAACGCAACATCGATGTGAAGCGGCTTGAAGCGAAGCCACTCTTCGCCGTCGAGGTGAATGAGTTCGACGAGTTGCTCTTCCGTCCTCGGACTTTGCCGGCCACCTCGCTGGCGAGGATCGATGAAGGTATGCAAGCCCGTCTTCGTGATCAATCCAGGCCGTCCCCCGGCCATTTCGCGCATGAGCTGCGAGAGGACGCCCTGCGGCAGCGTGTAGGCCTCGATCAGATCGCTTGCAGCCATCTTCAGCAGGCCGGGCGAATCGATGAGCGCGCCCGATATGGCGCGCCTGATCAGCCCGACCTGTGCGAGATGATCGGCACCCAGCGAGATGCGGTCTCCGATTCCTACTACGCTGATCGATGTCAGATCGCGCGGCTGTTGTTCGTTCCGGAATCGCTGTCCGACTGCCGCGAGCAATGCCTCGGGTACGGCATGCCCTGCGCCCGATCCGCTGATCAGGAGAGTGTCGCCCGTATGCACAAGGCTCGCGGCTTCGTCAGGGGTGATTCGTTGCATCGCGTTTCTCGGTTCCGGACTAAAGGCAGGGCGCTCTCGCCCGATACAATGTAACCGGTATCATTATGATGATCTCGCTGTTGGAGACGCTCCATCAGGGTAATCTCGGACACGATGATTTTTCAACGATTTGAGATTCGGCAAGGCGCTGGTGACGTGTCAGGCGTGTAACCGCTTTCTAACGACCGGGCACACCGCGCACCGATGTCTTATGGAACAGATTTCCCGCGCGCGGCTTCGAGGATTGCGTACCAGTCTTCGCGACTCAACCTGATGCGAAGACCCTCGAGTGCCTGCTGCAACGACTCCACGCGCCGGCTACCCACGAGCAGGTAGGGCGCACAGGGAAGCGTGAAGATCCACGCATAGACGATCGAAACCAGAGACGATGCATTGTATTTTTCTGCCAGCGTAATTAACTCGCGGCGAAGCAGGAGCGCGAGTTCGTCGGTCTCGGAGAAGAGACGTCCGCCTCCGAGAGCAGACCAGATCATCGGCGACACCGCTGCCGACGACAGCGCGGTGAAAACATCATCGTCCAGTGCCTGAAGTTCAAAAGGGGAGAACTCGATCTGGTTGGTCGCGAGCGCAACTTTGGCGCGAAGGGATTCGAACTGTCGCGTCGTAAAATTCGAAACGCCGAACGCGCGAATTTTGCCCTGCCGTATCAGGCTTTCTGCGGCGTCGGCGATCTCGTCGTTGTCCGCAAGATAATCCGGGCGATGAATGAGAAACAGATCGAGATGATCCGTCTTCAGACGCTGCAATGAGCGCTCGACGGCCGCTTGCAGATAGGCGCGACTCGTATCGTAGTGTTTGACTCCGACGGCACCCGCAGATGAACCGCGCGGCCTGATTCCCGCTTTGCTGACGATCTGCATCCTGTCGCGTAACGACGGCGTCTGAGTCAGCGCATCGCCGAAAAGCGCTTCGACCTCGCCGCCGCCGTAGATGTCGGCGTGATCGAACGTCGTGACGCCCAACGCCATGCTTTCCTGCACGTAGCGATTGAGCTCTGCGGCGGAGATGTTCCACTCGCGAACCCGCCACATTCCGGCTACCACCTTCGAGCAGCCGATCGCGGCTAGTGTGTCCAGGCTTCGCTTCTCGGCAGGTGCGTGTGCATCTTCATTCATACAAGCCTCTTGTGTATGCGGTTTCAGGATGAAACTGAATAAGACGTTACTCTAATGTTGCTCACGTAGTGAAGGAGCAGCAGCAGTGTAGGGAGATTCCCTGAGAACAGACGCTTCATATTGTGTCGTGAAATGACACCGGTTACATTTAGCCGTCTGTTGTGTCAGATATAAGGTAGAGAACATGCATTCTGAAGTTGTCAGATCCTCCGACTCCGCTGGGCCATGGTATCGAGACATCACGGAATCACAATGGCGGGTGCTCGTGGCGGCGTGGGGCGTCTGGGTGAACGACGCGCTGGATTTTTTGGCGATCACGTTCGTCCTCGGTGATATTGCACGCACATTCGGTGTGGCGCTCGATACGGCATCCTTGCTGCTCCTCGCGACGTACGGCGTTCGCTGGATCGGCGGCCTTGCATTCGGCGGACTGAGCGACAGAATCGGACGCAAGATACCGCTGCTCATTACGTTGACGTGGTTCACAGCCGGGGCGGTCGCTACCGGCTTCTTTTCGATCCGGTCGGAAATGCGGCGACAAGCCTCGTCATTGCGCCGCCAGTCCCGAATGCGACGTTCGAGCCGTTCGATCTGTTCGTCGAGCGTGCGAAGTCGCGAGAGTTGATCTTGCAGACTGTCGGTCAGCTCGCAGGAAGCTGATCATCCAGTGACGCAAGCGCGGCTTTTGCAGCTTCAATCGAAGGGCGACGGCCTTGCGGCAGTACGATGCCGAATTCGTAGAGTAATCCGCGAAGCTGATTGATCTGCATGACGCGAATCCGGAACACGTCAATGCGGTAGGCGACCATTTCATCTAACTAGCCGCTTCTGTTCCGGACCCGTCGTGCTCTTCGAACGAGACATCCCTACAGTGATGGCGGGCTGGACTCAACGAGGCGCCGCCCTTGCAGCGGCATGGATGCTCGATCTTGAAGCGACGATAGACAGGACGGCGGAAACGGTCAGACTGCCGCCGACGCACATCATTGCGACCACCAGTGCCCTGGCAAGGGTCAACGGATCCGGTGAAGTCCCTGCGACACTGAAGAAGACGCCGCCGATGACCGCGACACCCAGTGCTGCGCTGATTTGCAACGCCGAATTCGTGATGCCCGCGATCATCCCGGAACCGGTCGTCGGTGCGCGATTGATAACCGAGCGCACCAGCGTTGGCAGCGCCCAGCCCTGACCGAATCCCAGGAGTGCTACCGCCCCGATCAGCGGAAACTGAGCAGGCATCTGTCCGGGCGCGCCGGCCACGAGGGCGGCGAGGAGTATGCAGCCGGCGACCTCAAGCATCATGCCGATGGCGGGGACGCGGTCGCCGAAGAGGCGGATGGCGAGCGGCGTCGTCAGCGGCCCGATGAAGGCGCCGACCCCGAACGGCAGGAAAACCAGCCCTGTCTCGAATGGGCTCATGCCAAGCGCCCCCTGGAGGTAGACGGAGAACGTCAGGAAGAAAGCAGAGACGACGTAGAAGAAGAGGACGCCCGTAAGCCCGCTCATCAGGCCAGGCCTCCGGATCAGCTCCACGCTGATCAGGGGCACGCCGCCTCGGCGGGCGTAGGCGATCTCATATCGGCAGAAGCCTACGCCAGCGACGGGGCACGCAATCAGCATCGCGCAGGCCCACCAGGGCCAATCCAGCTCCCGCCCTTCGACCAGGGGCACGATGAGCAAGCCCAGCGTGAGCGCGCAAAGCAGCACCCCGATGCGGTCTACAGGTGCCGGGCTGTCACCGCGGACGTCGGGTAGCAACGGCAGCCCGAAGATCAGGACGGCGGCGACGACGGGCAAGTTGATGAGAAAGACGACGCGCCACTCCAGGTGAAAGATGTCCGCAGAGATCAACGCACCGCCGAGCGCCTGCGCAGCTACAGCGGCCAGTCCCACCGCGGCGCCGTAGAGGCCCAAAGCACGCGCGCGCTCCTTCTCAGGGAACAGGGCGTGAATGGAGGCCAGTCCTTGCGGCGCCATGGCGGCGGCGCTCAGGCCCTGCAGCACACGCCCGAGTATCAGCATGGCGGGTGACGATGCGAGGCCGCAGATCACCGATGTCAGTCCGAAGCCCGTGACGCCGATAAGGAAGATCCTCCGCCGGCCGAAGAGATCGCCTAGCCGTCCTCCTGTGATAAGGAAGACCGCGTAAGCCGCGGCGTATCCGGAAATGACGAGTTGCAGCTCTGCGGCGCTCGTGTGGAGGGTGCTTTGGATGGATGGCAGGGCGACGTTCACGATGAAGAAGTCCAGCGGAGGCAGAAATGCTCCCACCAGCAACACCGCGAACGCCGACCATCGACGCGTGGAAGAGGTTGTCGTATGCATAGATTTAGGCGTCCGGGGGCCGCCTCAGGCCGGGCGGCCGAAACGTTCTGTTCCCGTGATGGGGTGCCAGTTTTGGAGCGGCGTAGCGTAGTGCATGGTGAAGGTGCGCTCCAGGAATGCCCAACGGCCTTCGCGTCGCTGATAGAGGTCGCGGTATTGGCCGCTCACTTGAAGCGTGCCCTGATCGACGTCGTAAAAAAGACAGTCCGCCGCCACCAGCCCGTGGCCGTTGTCACCGTCCACCGTGATCAGGGCATTCGCCATCCAATGATGCATGTGGGGCATGCGCTTCATGTTGATCCGTGCTTGCGCGAGGATGGCCTCCAGGCCGTCGGAGTTGCCGTTTGCACCCAGAAGCAGTCGCGATTCGGGATGCCAGAGAGTGGCCAGCAGCTCGATGTTCATGGTGTCGAACGCCTCGGCGTAGTTGGCGATCAGCGCATCGATGGCGAAGCGGCTTTCGATGGCGTCAAGGCGTGCTTCAAGTTCTTTGGACATGGGTTATTTTCGTACCGATTGGTACATAAATAGTGAAAAAAATGCGGGGTTCGTGTGATGACCCCGCGCTGCTCATGATTTACGTACCGAGTGGTATAAATATAAGGGAACTTGGAAGGCCGCGTCAACAGCCTTCTTGAACGACCCGCTGCCATGCGCGGGAGGCTGTACGTCGCGACTTGTTCAAAGATTGTGTATCGATTAGTATATATATTTTGACTGACGGAGATGTTCATGGTTCAGCGGGGTCGGCCACGTGCGTTCGACCGTGATGCGGCGATCATTTCGGCGATGCACCTGTTCTGGGAACATGGCTATGAGTCGACGTCTTTGTCGCAGTTAAAGGCGGCGATCGGCGGGGGCATCTCCGCGCCTAGCTTCTATGCGGCCTTTGAGTCCAAGGAGGCGCTGTACAAGGAGGCGTTGGAGCGATACATGGAGATTTACGGCAAGGTGACCCGTAGTCTCCATGACACATCGCTTCCGCCACGGGAGGGCGTGTTTTTAGCGCTGCTCCGGTCGGCAAGGATGCAGATTGAGAGCGGCCACCCGAAAGGCTGTATGGTCGCGCTGGGCGTTGTCGGGGCCAGTTCCACCGGCAGCGAAGCGGTCACCCAGTTGCTTCGTGAGGTGCGCAGTCGCACGCGCGCCGGCTTCCGCGCCTGCGTAGTACGGGGCATTGAGAGTGGGGAACTGCGCAGCAGCACGGATCCGGCATCGCTGTCCACCGCGTTCGACTGCTTTTTCCAGGGACTGTCTGTGCTCGCCCGCGATCGTGTCCGGCATGCCGTCATCGAGAAGGCCGTGACCGACGCGATGGGGATGTGGGATGCCGCAGTGGGGCAGCCGATGCCTAAGAAGGTCTGAAAAACCCAGTACGCACCCTCGTCGCCTGAGGACACCTGAGCCGCGAACATTGAGCCCATGAAGCAGATGAGCGCGGGATTGAACCTGTCGACAAAGACGACGCAAGCGCGCGTTCCTCGACGAGATGGAGCGCGTGAGGCCGTGGAACGCACTGGCGCAGATCATCGGGCCGCAATGGCCCAGGAGCAAGACCGGGCGGCCGCCGTTCCCCAAATCGGCGAACGTGGCCGCCATCAATGTTGCTGGGCGCCTGCTGTACGACGATGAAGAGGGTCGCCTTCGGCTACTCGGGCTACCGCGGCGTGGACAGACGCCCCGAGGCGCAACTCATCGCGATGATGCCCGGCAAGCGCCGGATGCTGAACATGACCGTTCCACGTTTCGTTGCTGCCATTCGATTTACTACGGTGGGACCGTCTGCTATAGGTCGAAGGACTAAACCGCTCGCGCGGTAGGGGCTACGGTCCGACGCTGGTGGTCAGGGAGAGGCCGGTCACCCGGCTTTATGTTGGCGAATGAGGCAATCCGCCTCGTTCTTCAACAGGAGCCGAATCATGACCTCCTTACCGACAAACGCCAGCCCACTGCGCCAGCGCATGATCGACGATATGCGCATGCGCCAGCTTGCCCCCAAGACGCAGGACATCTACCTGCACATCGTGCGTGAGTTCGCCCGTTTTCTCGGGCGCTCGCCTGACACGGCCACCGTCGAGGACCTGCGCCGCTACCAGCTCTATCTGGTCGACCACGGCACATCGGCCGTGTCGCTGAACCACGCGATCACCGGCCTGAAGTTCTTCTTCAAAGTCACGCTCGACCGGCCCGAGCTGATGGTCAGGATGCAACCGGTGCGCGTGCCCCGCATATTGCCCGTCGTGCTCAGCCCCGACGAAGTGCGGCGGCTCATCGAGGCCGCCGGTAACCTGAAGCACCAAACCGCGCTGTCGGTCGCGTACGGCGCGGGGCTACGCGCCAGCGAAGTGGTGGCGCTGAAGGTCACCGACGTCGACAGCGAGCGCATGACACTGCGTATCGAGCAGGGCAAGGGCCGCCGTGACCGCTACGCGATGCTCTCGCCGGTGCTGCTCGAACGTCTGCGTGTGTGGTGGCGCGTGGCCCGTGCGCAGGGCAAGATGCTCGATGGTGGGTGGCTGTTTCCCGGACTCGATCCGCTCGATCAGTTAAGCACGCGACAGTTGAACCGTGCCATTCATGCCGCCGCCGAGACTGCGAACATCGACAAACGTGTGTCCATGCACACGCTACGCCATAGCTTTGCGACACATCTCCTCGAACAGAAGGTGGATATCCGCGTGATCCAGGTGCTGCTCGGCCATGCAAAGCTCGAGAACACCGCGCTCTACGTCCAGGTGGCCACCGACCTGCTGCACGAGGTCACCAGTCCGCTGGACCGTCTGCCCTCAGAGTAGACCCGCGGGCTGTAACGCCTCATGCTGGAGGTTGCGGACATCTTCCGCAGCCACGGGCCAGCGTGGCGAGCCACGACACACTTGAGCCTGGGGCAGCTGAAGGTCATGTCGGCCATCGAACGGTGCCGCACGGCGGCACTGGGCGGACATGTGCTGCGCTGTTCAGGCTGCACAAGGACCGAGGTGTCCTTCAACTCGTGCCGAGACCGGCATTGCCCGAAGTGCCAGGCCAGCGCCGCACACCGCTGGCTAGAGGCGCGTCAGGCCGATCTGCTACCCGTCGAGTACTTCCACGTCGTCTTCACGCTGCCCGCGCAAATCAGCGCGATCGCCTGGTACAACAAGCGGGTCATCTACGGGCTGCTGTTCGACATCGCCGCCGACACGCTGCGCACGATCGCCGAGGATCCCAGGCATCTCGGCGCCCAGATCGGCGCCACGCTCGTACTGCACACTTGGGGATCGGCGCTCACGCATCACCCGCATGTGCACGGCATCGTCCCCGGTGGCGGGCTGTCGCCTGACGGTGAACGCTGGATCGCCTGCCGGCCCGGCTACTTCCTGCCCGTGCGCGTCCTCTCACGCCTGTTCCGACGCCGCTTCCTCGAGGCACTCCAGTCGGTTCACCACCGTGGCGACCTGCAGTTCTTCGGCGAGTACACCGGGCTCGCCGACCCCGCCACCTTCGCCCGATGGCTTGCGCCCCTACGTACTTGCGAATGGGTGGTCTACGCCAAGCGCCCGTTCGCCGGACCGAAGGCGGTGCTCGAGTACCTCTCACGCTACACGCACCGCGTCGCCATCTCCAACCAGCGCCTGGTCGCCGTCGATGAGCGTGGCGTGACGTTCCGCTGGAAGGACTACCGTGCGAAGGGACGCACCCGCTACAAGACCATGACCCTCGAAACCGGCGAATTCATGCGCCGCTTCCTGCTCCATGTGCTGCCCGGTGGTTTCCATCGGATCCGCCACTTCGGGCTGCTCGCCAACCCGGTGCGCCGCGCCAATCTCGCAAAGGTGCGCGAACTGCTGCACGTCGAACCCGAGATCAGCCCGTCGCCGGACGACGCCATCATCGAAACCCGCCCCGTCTTCATCTGTCGGCACTGCGGCGCACCGATGGTCGTCATCGAAATCCTCGCGCGCAGCGCCCCGATCCGCGCACCGCCAATGCGCCGGGATCCGACATGAACCCCACGGTTCCTCGACCTGCCTGTCGAACGTTGGCTCCGCGGCAACGCGGCCCAAGGATGGAAGCCTGCGCGTGTCGCTACGCGAAGCGCTTTGCCCGGCCGCCTCATCATCGCGAATGCACGACTAAACCACTTCGCTACGGCGTCAGCGTCCCTCCGGCACCCCGCCTGAGCGTGCCGCATCCGGCACCACTGACCATTCCGGTCTATCAATCGCCATAGCCGCGAACCCTCCAACCGCAGTGGGGCACTCCGCGGTTTCCTCCATCGGGCTTATTCGACGCCTGCCGACATGCGCGGCGGCACGCACATTTCTGCGGCCGATGGCAGGCATCGAATAAACCTTAACGGGTACGGTCGTTCGTGGTGGGCGGCTCATGGCAAGTCCGGGTATCCGCGTCCGGAAGAAATCGTCTGGCATGACGACGCGCCGCGCGGCAAGCTCGATCTGCACGCCACACTGGAGCGAACATTCGTGCGCCGATCGACGGCGTGACAGCCTGCGCACGCTAATTTGTGGTCCAGCAGAAGGACGACATCCTCCTTGCCGTGCCGCGGAATCGTGCATATAACCTTTGGACGGCGGTCTCGAATCAACTTCCCATCTCCCGATCCATCGTACTCGGTTCGCAGACCTCTTCTCATTTTTGTGCCCGTATTCTTCGGGTGCTCGGCAGACCGCATCATTGACTTGCAGATGAGGCGGTCGCCCCATCGAGGCGATACTGATCCGAACCAGTGACTAGCAGCGACGCGCTATCGCATTCCGAGCACGAACGCTCGATATCTCCCGGGGTTGCTGGCAAAAGACTCAACAGAACTCGTCATGAATTTGGAGGCTGACAATGGAATTCAGCAAGGACGACACTGGTGTGGTTTTCATCGATCCGCAAAATGATGTGTTAAGTGAAGGCGGAGTCAACTGGGACGCGGTCGGGGCCAGCGTCAAGGAGAATGGAACCGTCGAGAATATGGAGCGAATCTTTCAGGCTTCGAAGGGCAAGGGCTATGACGTCTTTATCTCCCCGCACTACTTCTATCCAACTGATGTGACTTGGAAAATGAACGGACCGCTCGAGGCGATCGAGGCGGAGAATCGCAGCTTCGCAAGGGCGGGCGTGCTGAATCTGAAGGGATTCGAAGGTTCGGGCGCGGACTGGCTCGCGCGCTTCAAGCCGTACATTGAAGACGGCATTACGGTGATCGCCAGCCCGCACAAGGTGTTCGGTCCGCAGACCAACGATCTGGTTCTGCAGATGAGAAAGCGGAAGATCTCGAAAGTGATTCTCGGCGGAATGCTCGCCAACATGTGTGTCGAATCGCACTTGCGACACCTTGTCGAGGAGGGCTTCGAGGTCGCGGTGTTGAAGGATGCCGTCGCGGGTCCCCGACACCCGGTTTGGGGCGACGGATACACAGCAGCACTGATCAACTATCAGTTCCTCGCGCACGAGGTGCTGACAACGGAAGAAGTCGTCGCTGCCATGTGAGCGGACTTGGCCGGACCCGAAGCGCGGAGTTCAGGTGAGGAGCTTTTTGGCGAACGCCGCCGCCAGTGCCTGCAGACCGTCCCGATAGATGCCTTCGAAGAGGCTGGATGCTTCTTCGTCGCTCACGCCATCGGGAGTGAACTCGCCCGACCAGTCGACCTGCGATGCACCGCCCGCCTCGAGTTCCCGCACGTGCAACGTCGAGCGGTAGCCTGTGACTGGAAACGGCGCTTCCAGAATCGAATAGGTGTAGCTGCGCGCGCGATTGTCAAACGCTTCCAGACGTTCGACGATCACCTCGCCGCCCGGATTGGCGAGGCGCCGCACGCGGCCGCCTTCGCTCAATTCGCTGGACGGGATATAAGGCAACCAGTCTGGCAGCGAGTTGAAGCCACCGATCAGTTGCCACACCGCGTCGGGCGAAGCGGGAATCCGGATGGATGAGCTGGCTTGAGCCATGTCGATCTCTCCTTATGCGTTGGCGGGCAGCGGTGCACTTGCGGCAACGAGATGTTGCTCGCGCAGCTCGCGCCAGAAGTCCGCCGGAATGACTTCCCTGACGGCAGTGTGGTCTTCCGCGATGCGTTCGGGCTTGCTCGCGCCCGGAATCACCGCGGCAACGACCGGATTGGCCAGCACGAACTGCAGCGCTGCGGCCTTGACACTCACGTTGTGGCGATCGGCGATGACCTTGATACGCGCGACCTTCTCGAGGATCTCGGGCGATGCCTTCTGGTATTCGAAGTTCGCGCCTCCCGCCAGCACGCCCGAGCTATAGGGGCCGCCGGCGACGATCTCGACGTTTTGCGCGGCAGCGGCCGGCATCAGGCGCTGCAATGCCCGGTCGTGATCGAGCAGCGAATAACGGCCCGCGAGCAGGAAGCCGTCCGGTTTCGTTTCGGAGAGATCGAGCAGCAGTTCGCATGGCTCGACGCGGTTCACGCCAAGTCCCCAAGCCTTGATGACGCCTTCTTCGCGCAGACGGGTCAGTGCGCGGAAAGCGCCCTTGCGGGCCGATTCGAAGACAGAGAGCCATTCGTCGCCGTAGAAGTCCTGCGCAACATCGTGGACCCAGACAATATCCAGCCGGTCGGTCTTCAATCTCTGAAGGCTGTCTTCGATGGAGCGCAGCGTTGCGTCGGCCGAATAGTCGTTGACGATCTTGTTCGGGCGGCCAAATGCGAACACGCCCCCTTTCTCGCCCAGATCGCGCGAGCCGGCGTCCTCGATTTCGTCGAGGATCACGCGGCCGACTTTCGTGCTCAGCACGTATTCGTCGCGTTGGTGGCCCCCGAGTGCTTCGCCGAGACGGATTTCGGACAGGCCGGCGCCATACAGGGGGGCTGTATCGAAGTAGCGTACGCCTTGTTTCCACGCGGCCTCGACCGTTGCGAGCGCTTCCGGCTCCGGAATGTTGCGGAACATGTTGCCCAGGGGTGCCGCGCCGAAACCGAGAAGAGTACCGGCAGGCAATTTATCCTTGATGCTCATCGACTTGCTCCTTGTGTTGAGTTGGTAGCGCAAGTCTAGGATGGCGAGTTAAGTCTGTCCAAGATAGAATTTGGCAGACTTGAGTCCTCGGAGGTCTTAAATGCTGGATATTCGGCAGTTGCACTACTTCGTGGCAGTCGCGGAAGAAGAGCACGTCGGCCGGGCCGCCGAACGGTTGCATATTTCGCAGTCGCCGCTCAGCCGGCAGATCGCCCAGCTAGAAGAAAACCTCGGCCTGACGCTGTTCGAGCGCTCGCAGCAGCGCATTCGTCTGACGACGGACGGGCGGACCTTTCTTGCCGAAACCCAGGCGTTTCTCACGCATGCCAAGCGCCTCGAATCGCTCGCGCGGCGGCTCGGGCGCGGCGACGAAGGCGGCCTGTGTATCGGGTACCTCGAAAACGCGATGCATTCGGGCGTCCTGCCCGACGCGCTCCGGGATCTTCGGGCGGCAAGGCCTGACGTGCACATCGCGCTCTACAACTATCACTCGGGCGAGCAACTCACGGGTCTGCGTCAGCGCAGCCTCGACATCGCGCTCGTCTGCGAACCTCCGCCGTCTGACGACTCCGATCTCGACGCTGCGCAGGTGCTCGACGATCCCATGCTGCTCGCGATTCCCGAGGATCATCCGCTCGCCAGCGCAGAGCACATCACGCCCGATGACCTTGCGGCACAGAAGTGGATTGGCGTGACGCATACGGAGGGTGTTCTGCGGCACGACAACTTCGTGGCCGCGTGCGCGAAGGCGGGCTTCACACCCGACATCGCGTTGGAGGCGACAGAGCCGCTCGCCGCGCTCGGACTCGTTGCGGCCGGTCTCGGGCTCACCATGATCCAGCAGAGCCTGCGCCATCAGGCACCGGCCGGCGTCGTGCTCCGCGAGCTTTCGTGGTTCAGCTATCGCACCGCGCTGTGGGCCGCATGGCACAGGGTCAACCTGAGACCCCTTGTAGAACATTTCCGCACGACGTTGCTGCGTTCAAGCGACGCGCGGCGGATATGAGCGGTCAGATGAATCGCGGATGCTCGCAGACGATTACTATGACCGTGCGGATATAGCGCCATAGCCAGCTTGGTATTTTCCCGAGTCGCAAAATCAGACTCACGGGTAACTCACCGGAATTCCGGGTAAGCATGATGTCGTCAAGGCGCCGATACTTGAGCCGTGGTTCACCCAGGCCAGTTCAGGAATCGATCACCGAAGGATATTTTCATGACTCTTGCTCACCCAGCTCATTCGCTGCTCGCCGAACTCGACGGCTTTCACGTCGAATTCAATCTCGCGGATTCGCGCGCCGATATCGTGCTGGACCGACCGCCGTTCAATATCGTGTCGATGTATCAGCGCGAGCAACTGCGTCTGACGTTCGAAGCGCTCGACGCCAACGACGACGTGCGCGTGATCGTCGTGCGCGCGAAAGGCGAGCACTTTTCCAGCGGCGGCGATATCAAGGGCTTCATCGAGGCATCGCCGGAACATGTGGCGAAGCTCGCGTGGAATATCGCGTCGCCCGCGCGTTGCAGCAAGCCGGTCATCGCGGCGAATCGCGGCTATTGCTTCGGCGTCGGCTTCGAACTGTCGCTCGCGTGCGATTTCCGCATTGCAACGGAAACCTCGCTGTACGCGTTGCCGGAGCAAAAGCTCGGACAGATTCCCGGTTCGGGCGGCTCCGCGCGACTTCAAAAGATGGTCGGTATCGGGCGCACGAAGGACATCGTGATGCGCTCGCGTCGCATCACCGGATTGCAGGCTTACGAGTGGGGCATCGCGACCGAGTTCGTAGCGGATGCCGAGCTGGAAAGCGCAACGGATTCACTGGTGCGCGAGTTGCTCGCGTTCTCTCCGCTCGCGCAGCGCACCGCGAAGAAGCTCTTGAATGATACGGAAGATGCACCGCTTTCCGTCGCCATCGAACTGGAGGGGCTCAATTACAGCCGCCTGCGCAGCTCCGACGATTTCCGCGAGGGCGTGGAAGCGTTTCATCAAAAGCGCAAGGCCGCATTCAGGGGTTCCTGAGCAAGAGGGAATTCGACGTTCTTCATAATAAGCCGTGGAAAGCGGCAGCAGCATGGAGTGAGGCGAACGCGTGTCGACTGCGATCAAGATCTATCAAGGACGTTTTGGGCGAGTGGCGCTGCTCGACATGGATGCGCCGCTGGTTCAGCACGCGCATCATCATTGCCATCTGTTGATCAAGGCGGCAGGACCCGACACGTTCTTTTCCGTTCACGATGAACTCCAGCCGCTGACCGGCGACACCGCGGTGCTGATCAATCCGTGGGAACCGCATGCGTATCGTCATGTTGAACATGTCGAGCAGCGCACGGTGATTCTCGCGATGTATATCGAGCCTGACTGGCTGACCACGATCCAGCATCCGCTCGTGAGCGGCGGTCATCCGCGCTTCTTTCCGGAGTCGTGCGTGCGCATGTCGAGCCACGCGAAGAAGCGCGCCGAAGAGCTTGCAATGGAAATGTGGTGGGCCGACAGCGTCGCTGCCGAGCGTCTGGAAGGACTGCTCTTCGAGCTGATGCTTTCGGTGATCGATCCGAGCCGAAGCTGGCACGAGCTGTCGCGGCAAATGGAGTTGTCAGGCCGGCGTCCGAGCGATCCGCGCATCCGCAAGGCGATTGCGTATCTGCGCGAGAACACGGGCGCCGAGCCGGACATGAATCGTCTCGCGGAACATTGCGGGCTGTCGCGCGCACATTTCTTCGCGCTCTTTCATCGCTGCACGGGCGTGACGCCCAATGTGTATTTGAACGTGCTGCGCATGGAAACGGCAATCAACGATTTATCCTCGAGCGCGTATTCGCTCACGGATATTTCATACGGTCTGGGATTTTCGGCACCCGCGCATTTCTCGCGTTTCTTCAAGCAGAACCTGGGCATCACGCCAAGCGAGTATCGCCGCGTGGTGCAGTTGTACGAAGCGGATTCCAAACTGGTGCAGATCTGAGTAAGGCAGATGAGTGCGCACGCGATGTCACGCGTGCGTTGGATCGTCACGTCCGTCACAAACGCTTGCTTTGCGAAAAAGCATCAGACCGTAAGGTAATTCGCGCGACTGCTTGGTAAGCGAGTTGGCGCGTTCAAGCAGTACATTGAATCGACCATGCGATACGTCTCGTTTTGCACGCGAGTCACGTTGATTTTGAATATCGCACACAGCACAGGCAGGAGACACGCGTGAGCGACACCGACACCGACACCGCGCTGAAGGAACATCAGGCGCCGCCGATCGCTTCCGATCGCAACGAAACACAAGTGACGCATCGCCGGCATGTGGGCCGCCCGATGCAACGTCTCGAAGACCCCGCCATCCTGACCGGCCGCGGCCGCTACGGCGACGATATCGCCATCAAGACGGGCACGCTGCATGCTGCGGTGCTGCGCTCGCCTTACGCGCACGCTGAAGTCCGCAGCATCGACGCAAGCGCGGCGCTCGCGCACAAGGGCGTTCGCGCGGTGCTGACGCGCGACGATGTGCGCGCGTGGTCACAACCGTTCGTCGTCGGTGTGAAGTCGCCGATGGAGCACTGGGCGCTCGCGATGGATCGCGTGCGTTATAGCGGCGAGCCGGTCGCGGTGGTGATCGCCGAGTCGCGCGCCATTGCAGAAGACGGGCTCGATCTCGTCAAGGTGGACTATGCACCGCTGCAGCCGGTCGTGTCGATCGAAGCGGCCATCGCCGATGATGCGCCGGTGCTTCACGAGAAGATCGGCAGCAATGTGGTGAGCGACCGCCGCTTTCGCTATGGCGATCCTGAAGCGGCGTTCGAGAGCGCGCCGCATCGCGTGTCGATCACCACGCACTATCCGCGCAACACGTGTGCGCCGATCGAATGCGGCGTCGTGATCGCGGAGTGTCTGCCGGGCAACGAAGGCTATGACGTGACCTCGAACTTCATGGGCCCGTTCTCGCTGCATGCGGTCATGTCGATGGCGCTGAAAGTGCCCGCCAATCGTCTGCGACATAAGGCGCCGCGCGATTCGGGCGGCAGCTTCGGCGTGAAGCAGGCGGTGTTCCCGTATGTCGTGCTGATGTGCCTCGCATCGAGAAAATGCGGCTCGCCGGTGAAGTGGGTCGAGGACCGGCTGGAGCACCTGAGCGCGGCGACCTCGGCGACGGCGCGCCTGGCGACGCTCGAAGCCGCCGTCGAACGTGATGGCCGCATCACCGCACTGTCCTACGATCAGATCGAGGATTGCGGGGGCTATCTGCGCGCACCGGAGCCTGCCACGTTCTATCGCATGCACGGGTGTCTGACGGGTGCATACGACATTGCGAATCTGCTCGTGCGCAATCGTGTCGCGTTGACGACGAAGACCCCGACCGGGCTGGTACGCGGTTTCGGTGGTCCACAGGTTTACTTTTCGCTGGAGCGCTTGGTTCAACGCATCGCCGAAGAATTGAAGCTCGATGTGCTCGATGTCTATCGCCGCAACTTCATCAAGGCCGATGCGTTCCCGTATCGGGCAGCAGCGGGCGCTTTGCTCGATTCCGGCAACTATCAGGAAGCACTGGCGCGCGCATTGTCGCAAGGCGGATACGAGGAGCTGAAGGAGCGCCGCGATACCGCGCGCGGGGAGGGGCGTCTGTACGGAATTGGCTTTGCGGCGATCGTCGAGCCGTCCGTGTCGAACATGGGCTACATCACGACCGTGATGCCCGCCGAAGCGCGTCGCAAGGCGGGCCCGAAGAGCGGAGCGATCGCGAGTGCGACTGTGAGCGTCGATCTGATGGGCGGCGTGATCGTCACCATTGCTTCGACGCCGGCGGGACAAGGGCACATGACGGTGTGCGCGCAGGTGGTCGCGGATGTGCTCGGCCTCGATCCGGCGGATATCGTCGTGAATGTCGAGTTCGATACGCAGAAGGACGCGTGGTCAGTCGCGGCCGGCAACTATTCGAGCCGCTTCGCGGGGGCGGTTGCGGGCACGGTTCATCTCGCCGCGACGCGCGTAAAGGACAAGCTTGCGCGCATTCTTGCGAAGCAGTTCGCCTGCACGGAGCAGGATGTGTGCTTCGAAGGCGGACGCGTGTTCATGAGGCAAGCGCCCGATCGAGCATTGCCGTTCGCGCGCGCCGCGAGCAACGCGCCGCACTGGGCGCCCGCGCTTCTGCCCGAAGGCGAGGCGCCGGGCCTTCGTGAAACCGTGTTCTGGAACCCGCCGAACATGACCGCGCCGGACGACGAGGATCGCATCAATACGTCCGCTTGCTACGGATTCGCATTCGACATGTGCGGCGTCGACATTGATCGCGCGACGGGGCGCGTGCGCATCGACCGCTATGTGACCGCGCACGATGCGGGCACGTTGCTCAATCCCGCGCTCGCAGACGGCCAGATTCGCGGCGCGTTCGCGCAAGGGCTGGGTGCGGCCCTGATGGAAGAGTTTCGCTATGGTGCGGACGGCAGCTTCCAGTCGGGCACGCTCGCCGACTATCTGATGCCGACGACATGCGAAGTGCCGGATCCGGTCATCGTGCATCTGGAAACACCTTCGCCTTTCACGCCGCTCGGCGCGAAGGGACTCGGCGAAGGCAACAACATGAGTACGCCGCCTTGCGTGGCCAATGCCGTGGCCGACGCGATCGGCGTGACGGACATTCGCCTCCCGCTCACGCCAGCGAAGGTGATGGCGATGATCGGCATCGACGATCCGCCGCCATCGCGGCCCGAGTATCGCGAAGCAGCGCCCGCGAAGAAGCCCGTAAGCGCAGGCAAGGCGCTCACCGCGCAAGGCAAGGTCGAGCTCGAAGCAACACCCGAAGCCATCTTCGCCGTGTTGATGAACCCCGACGCGCTCGCGAAAGTCGTGCCGGGATGTCATGCGCTGGAGACCATCGGGCCGAATCAGTATCGCGCCGATGTGACCCTCGGCGTCGGGATGATCAAGGCGCGCTTCGAAGCGAAGATCGGTCTTTCCGACATTGATGCGCCGCGTCGCTTGCGTCTTGCGGGCGCGGGCATTTCGCCGCTCGGCAGCGCGAAAGGCGAAGGGCTCGTCGAACTGGAGCCGACAGCGAAGGGCACCTTGCTCGCGTACGACTATGAAGCGCAAGTATCGGGCAAGGTCGCTGCAGTCGGCGCGCGCATGCTCGAGGGCGCGGCGCAGGTGGTATTGCGGCAACTCTTCGAATCGCTCGGAAGACAGGCATCGGGCAAGGCTGTACGCGCGAATTCGTCGTGGTTCCAGCGCCTGCTCGCCAAGTTGCGGAGGTCGTCATGAAGCCAGCACCATTTGCCTATCTGCGCGCGCAAGACACGCGCCATGCGCTCGACGCGCTCGCGCAGGCCGGCGCCGATGCCCGCGTGCTCGCGGGCGGCCAGTCACTCATGGCCGTGCTCAACATGCGGCTCGCGCAGCCGCGCTGGCTCATCGATATCTCGCGCACGGCAGAGCTGGATAGCGTGCGCGTGGAATCGGGACATCTCGTCGTAGGCGCGGCTGCGACGCAGGGCAGCGTCGAGTGGCGCGAGACGCTTCGCGCCGAAGTGCCGCTTTTGCGCATGACGTTTCCGCACATTTCGCATTTTCAGATCAGGAACCGCGGCACGGTGTGCGGTTCCATCGCGCATGCCGACCCGAGCGCGGAACTGCCGCTCGCGCTGCTCACGTTAGGCGGCGATGTCACGCTGCGCTCCGCGAAACGCAGGCGCACGCTGAGCGCAGCCGATTTCTTTCAGGGCATGTTGATGACCGCGCGCGAGCCGGATGAACTCGTCGAGTCGGTGCGCTTTCCGCTTAAGGCACCAGGACAGCGCTTCGCCTTCACCGAATTCTCGGCGCGTCATGGCGATTTCGCGCTGGTCTCGTGCGCGGCGGTCGTAACGGACGATGCGATTCGCATCGGCGTGGGCGGCGTTGCCGACAGACCCGTGCTCGAGTGCCTGCCACGCCTCGAAGGCGACGATCTGCGTAGTGCATTGAACGATTTCAGTTGGAAGCTGGGCGCACGCGACGACGCGAATGTCAGTGCGGCATATCGACGGCACCTCGTGCGTCAGCTCGGGTGGCGAGTCATCAAGGAGGCGAAGTGAGAACGACCAGAAACACAGGTTCCGGCGACGCATTCAGCGTCGCGCTTGCGGAAGATGCGCCATGCAGCGTGGCGCTGGAGCTCAACGGCGTCACGCGTAGCGGCGCATGCGAAACGCGCGAGCTGCTGTCCGATTTTCTGCGTCATGAGCTGGGCGCGACCGGTACGCACGTCGGCTGCGAGCACGGCGTATGCGGAGCATGTACCGTGCTCGTCGATGGCGTGGCGGCGCGTTCCTGCCTGATGCTCGCGGTGCAGACGCATGGACGGCGCGTCGACACGGTGGAGGGACTCTCGTCGTCCGCGCAGACGCTCGGCGATCTTCAGGAAGCGTTCGCACGTCATCACGCGTTGCAGTGCGGCTTTTGCACGGCGGGCATCCTGATGTCATGCACGGATTTTCTGCGGCGCGTGCCGAACCCCGATGAAGACGCGGTGCGCGAGATGCTGTCCGGGCACTTGTGCCGCTGTACGGGTTATACGCCGATCGTCGCCGCGGTCCTTGACGTGGCGAAGCTGCGGCAGGCGCAATCGTGTGAACAGGAGGCGAGCCATGTTTGATCTCGGCCGCACGTTCATGCAAACGGTGGAGCGCAGCCCGCATGCGCTCGCGCTCGTCGATGGCGCTATCGCGTTCACTTACGCACAATGGTTCCCTGAAGTCGCCCGGGTCGCGACCGGCCTCGAGGCGCTCGGCCTCGCGCGCGGGGACCGCCTGGTCGTCGCGTTGCAGAATCGCTGGGAAATGGCGACGCTGCACTGGGCTTGTCAGTTCACGGGCGTCGTGATCGTGCCGTTGAACTGGCGCATCAAGCCCGAAGAACTCGACTACAGCCTGACCGACGCGGGTGCGAAAGCCATCGTCTATGAGAGCGTTTCCGACGAAGCCGTGACGCACAGCGCGGCTGCGCAGGATATCGTACGCATCGGGCTCGACGGCGTCGAGGGCGCAACGCATGCCTTCGATGTCCTTCGGGCAGCGACGCCAGCGCAACTTGCGACCGAAGCATCGGCCGACGATTACTCCGTGATGCTCTACACCTCCGGCACGACGGGCATGGGCAAGGGCGTGCCGCGCAGGCATCGTCATGAGCGGGCCGCGGCTCTGGCGCATGTTGCGCAGAATCTCTATCGGCGCGGCGAACGCACGCTCGGCGTGATGCCGCTCTATCACACGATGGGCGTGCGCTCGTTGCTCTCGATGGCGCTCGTCGATGGACTCTTCGTCTGTGTGCGGCGGTGGAATGCGAAGCTCGCGCTCGATTCGATCGAAGCGCACGCATTGACCTGCCTGTATCTCGTGCCGACGCTCTATCACGACCTGCTCGGCGCCCCCGAATTTTCGAAAGCGCGCATCCGTTCGGTCACGAAGCTGGGCTTTGCGGGCGCGCCGATGAACGACGGCCTGCTCAGGCGCTGCTCGGCCGCATTCGAACCGAGCCTCTTCGTGAATCACTACGGTTCGTCAGAGGTATATACGTTCAGCATCGACCAGGACGCGACGAAGAAGCCGGGCAGCGCGGGGCGTGCGGGCCTTAACACGCGTTTGCGCGTCGTCAAGCTCGATGCAACATCGCCCGGAGAGATTGCGGAAAGCGGCGAGGAAGGCCAGATCATCGTCGAGTTGCTCGGGGACGAAGCGTTCGAAGGCTACTGGAACCGTCCCGATGCGAACGCGAAGTCCTTGCGCGACGGCTGGTACTTCACCGGCGATACCGGTTATCTCGATTCGGACGGCGATATCTACGTCACCGGCCGCGTCGACGACATGATCATCAGCGGCGGCGAGAACATTTCCCCTGTCGATATCGAATCGGTGCTGTCGCTGCATCCGGCCGTGGATGAAGTCGCCGTCGCGGGCGTCAAGGATGAACGCTGGGGCCAGAAAGTAGTCGCGTTCGTCAAGCGATCCCAGCACGTGGACGAAAGCGCACTGGACGAGTTCTGCCGCAATTCCGACCTCGTCAACTTCAAGCGCCCGCGCGAATACGTGTTCGTCGATCAGATTCCGAAATCCCCCGTCGGAAAGATCCTGCGGCGCAAGCTTTCGAGCGGCGAATACGAACCCGAGCGTTAGGAAGAGCCCAGCTTAAGGCGCTCAACAGGATGAGTCATCTATCTCGTATGAATAGGTATGCGAAGTAATAACTATATTTGGAGATCGGCAATGGACGAAGTATTTCGGCGCGATGACGTCGCGCAAGGCGTGAAGGGAAGTCAGGTGGTCGTCGCGGTCATGGCCTCGTGCCTCGGATGGGCGCTCGATCTGTTCGACCTGTTCGTTGTCCTGTTCGTGGCGCCTGTGATCGGGCATCTGTTCTTTCCGTCGTCCAATCCCATGCTTTCGCTTGCGGCTGTCTATGCGTCGTTCGCCGTTACGCTGTTGATGAGACCGCTCGGCTCGGCAATCTTCGGCTCGTTCGCCGATCAGCAGGGACGCAAGCGCGCGATGGTGGTGTCCGTCGTTGGCGTAGGGGTTTCGACGGCCGCGTTCGGCATGTTGCCGACCGTCGCGCAGGTGGGCGTGATGGCACCGGTGCTCTTTCTCTTGTTGCGGCTCGTACAGGGCGTGTTCGTCGGGGGTGTGGTTGCATCGACGCATACGATCGGCACGGAAACCGTCAGTCTCAAATGGCGCGGCGCGGTGTCCGGGTTCGTGGGTGGCGGTGGCGCGGGGCTCGGCGCGTTGCTCGCTTCGCTCGTCTATCTGGCAACGACCGCCATCTTTCCGGGCGCTGCGTTCGAAGTGTGGGGCTGGCGCTGCATGTTCTTCGCGGGCATCGTGAGCTCGGTACTCGGGGTGTTCGTCTTCAATCGGCTCGAAGAATCGCCGCTCTGGGCCGAACTTGCGGCGCGCAAGCAGGCGGCGGCGCGCGCGAAGGGCGTCACGAATGTAGCGCCGGTTGCGTCGCCGCTGCGCGTGCTGTTCTCGAAGAAGTATCGCTCGATTCTGCTCGTGAATCTGATGCTGACCATCGGTGGCGGCAGCGGCTATTACCTCACGTCGGGATACTTGCCGACTTTCCTCAAAGTCGTCACGCATACGTCGGCGTCGAGCGCGGGCTGGATTCTGATGTGGTCGAGTGTCGCGGTGGTGATCGCATCGACAGCGGCGGGTCATCTGAGCACGATGATCGGCCGCAAGCGCAGTTTCATCTGGCTCGGCATTGTGCGTCTGATCTGCTTTCCGCTGCTCTATCTCGCCCTGCCACATGCGGACGACGTGTGGCTCATCGGCTTCTTCGCAATCTTGCTCAGCGCGCTCGGCAGCGCGGGCTATGCGCCGATCCTCATCTTCCTCAACGAACGCTTTCCGACGGCGATCCGCGCATCGGGAACAGGCTTGTCGTGGAATCTGGGCTTCGCGGTGGGCGGCATCATGCCGACGGTCGTTTCGGTGATCGCGGGATCGCCAGCCGATCTGCCGATGGTGCTTGCGGTCGCTCTCGTCGCGATCAGTGTGATATTTCTCGTTGGCGCGTTCATCGTGCCTGAAACAATGGGCCGTCTGAACGACGAGGACTGAGGGTCCGTTCTGTGGCTGCGCATGTCGGCACGCGTGGGAAGGCAAATCGACAACTACACGGAAAACACGCTCGACCATTTGCTGCCGCTCATGCAGCGCCGCGAACTCGATATGGTTGTGTGCCGCCTCGAATCGGTGGTGCTGACCGCAGGCTTTACCGTCACCGAGTTATATAGCGATGAGATTCTGGTCGTCGCGCCAAAAAATCATCCACTGCATCGGCACAGTCACGTCACCTGGCGCGACGCGGCGGCCTGGCCGTGGATCATGCCGTCGATGGGCTCGCCCATGCGAACCGCTCTCGAAGTCGAATTCGCCACTGCGGGCGTCGCTGCGCCGCACGTGTTGATGGAGTCGACGTCGCATCTGACCAACTGCGCGGTGGCGCGCCGCGTGCCGTGCCTGTTCGTCTCGACTCGCTTGCGGCGCGGTGAAACGGATCTGAATGGAGAGTTGCGGCAGCTACCATTGAAGGTGTCGACCGCGGTGCAGCGCGTCGGTGCGTTGACCGCCGAGCCGAGAAGCACGGCGGTGTCCGTGGTGCTGGCCGCGCTGCAGGCGGCTGGACGGGATTCGTTGTCCGCAGAAGCGAAATGACAGGCTGGCGCGCTCTGAGACCGGTCGTCAGCTCATGGGCTTCTCGATGTTCCCAGTCCCCGAGATCGGCTCGCCGCGATTGCGGGTCGTTGGTCCAATTCCCGCGAACAACGCCGACGAGTCCATTCGCGCCAACAGTTCCGTCGGCGTCAGCCACGGATAGCTGAGCGTGTCTTGCAAGGACCGAAGCGTGGCCGAGCCCGGATCGTCGATCGTATCCATGCGCTCGATGGCGATGTGCAGCCCGACGATTCTGTCGGACCCATCGCCCATGCGCGCGATGCGCCACCGATATTCGCCTCGTCCAAGCCGCAGCGCGCCGTTGTCCTTCTGTCGCATCGCGACGAGCCAGGGCATCGTGCAGATGCCGTCGGCATCCACTTGCGGCGCGGCACAGACGTAATAAGTCCGGCAACTTTCGAACCGCTCGCCGAAGTCGGCGACCAGCGTCCTGGCGATCGCCGCGGCGCCGGTCACGCTGCGGGGAAAATCGATTGCATCTGTCGCAATTTCGAACGTCAGTTCGGCGTCGGCAGCGAAGCAGTCCAAGATCAGTTCGGGCCGGTTCCGATCCTTCGCGCGGACGTAACATTCGAGCAACGATCGGGCAGAAGAGGCCGATATCGCAGCGTTCATGGCTAAAATCTCCTTTTCAAGCTTTGACGTATAATTATCTTACAAAGGTAAATGGATTAGCATCCGGGAGTTTGAGTGTCATGCCGAAGCAGAACGACGAATCCGCTCTGACGATTACCAATCCAGCGTGTCTCGTCGACGGGGCGGACACGGAATTCCGCCATTTGATCAACGGTCTCCTGCCGTTCGCTGCCCGGCTTCTGTCCGTGCGCGACGGCTTCGGAACGCTCATCGGCCTGACCGGCATCCAGTATTCGCTGCTCGTTTCCGTCGCGCATCTTTCGCACGGCGAGGCGGTGACGGTGAACCGGCTGGCGGATCATCTCCATCTGAGTGGCGCGTTCGTCACGATCGAAACGGGCAAGCTCAAGAAGCTTGGCTTTATCGATAAACGCTCGGACCCCGACGACAAACGCAAGCTGCGTCTCACGGTGACATCGGCCGGGACGAAGCTGCTTCGCGAACTGGCCGCGACGCAGCAGCGCATCAACAACGTGCTGTTCGAAGGCGTGACGAAGACCGAGTTCAAGGCGCTGTGCTCGGTCGTCGACCGGCTTGTCGCAAATGGCGATCGCGCGACGCTCGATCTCTCGCATCTGATCGCGCGGCAGGAAAAGTCGTGACATCGCCGCGGCCAGCATGATCAGTGCTCGGCCCACTGGATCGTGCTCAGGTCGATGCCTTCCAGATGCATGTCCCACAACGGACTCAGCGCGCGCAGCCTGATCACGGTCTCCTGAACCTGGCGGATCACTTCGTCAACTTCCGCCTCGGTCGTGAAGCGGCCGAGTGTGAAGCGGATCGAGCTGTGCGCCAGTTCATCGCTGCGGCCGAGCGCGCGCAACACGTATGACGGTTCCAGCGACGCCGACGTGCACGCCGACCCCGACGACACCGCGACACCCTTGATGCCCATGATGAGCGATTCGCCTTCGACGAAGGCGAAGCTGACGTTCAGATTGTGCGCGATGCGCTGCGTCATGTCGCCGTTGACGTAGACCTCATCCAGCTCCATGAGGCCCGCGAGCAGCCGGTCGCGCAGCGCACCGACTCGCCCGTTTTCCACTTCCATCTCTTCCTTCGCGAGCCGGAACGCTTCACCCATGCCAACGATCTGATGCGTCGGCAGCGTGCCCGAGCGCATGCCGCGTTCGTGACCGCCGCCGTGCATCTGCGCTTCGATGCGCACGCGCGGCTTGCGCCGAACATACAGCGCGCCGATACCTTTCGGACCGTAGACCTTGTGCGCGGTGACCGTCAGCAGATCGACGTCGAGCGCGCCGACATCGATGGTGATCTTGCCTGCCGCCTGCACTGCGTCGCAATGAAACACAATGCCTTTTTCTCGGCACATCGCGCCGATTTCGGCGATCGGCTGCACCACGCCGGTTTCGTTGTTGACCATCATGACGGACACGAGGACCGTGTCGGCGCGTAGCGCCGCGCGCACCGTGGCGACGTCGAGCAATCCGTCGTGCCCCACGTCCACATACGTGACGTCGATCCCTTGCCGCTCCAGCTCGCGGCACGTATCCAGCACCGCCTTGTGCTCTGTCTTCACCGTGACGATGTGACGGCCCCGCGCCTTGTAGAAGTTCACCGCACCCTTGATCGCGAGATTGTTCCCTTCGGTCGCGCCCGACGTCCAGACGATTTCGCGCGGGTCCGCATGCAGCAGAGCGGCCACATGGCGGCGCGCTGCTTCCACCGCTTCTTCCGCTTCCCAGCCGTAACCGTGGCTGCGCGATGCCGGATTGCCGAAGCGCTCGTAAAGGTACGGAACCATTTTTTCGACCACGCGCGGATCGACGGGCGTCGTTGCGCTGTAGTCCATGTAGATGGGGCGTGAGTTCATCGATCGTTCTCCAGTGCAGTGCCTTCTTCAACGCGAGGCGTCGCGTAGCGCAAGTTGGCCGCAGTGTAGCCCGGACACTTGCGTGCTCTGGCCAACACCCATTCTCCGGGTAGGGTTGTCTTTCATACAAAGCTTTTTTAACGAGGGTAAACGATAGCTTGAACGACGCCGATTGCTGTCATTTAATAAAAGCTATGTAACAAAGCTAAAAAACAATGATTGATGTACCCCGAAGAAGCGTCGCCGGCAGCGCGGCGCGAAGGAGAACGAGATGAAAGATTGCATCGTACGGCAGAGCGGCGATCCGCAAGTGCAGCGTCAGTTTCGGTCCGCGTTGTCCATGTTCGCGACGGGTGTCGCGGTCATCACGGCGCCGAGGCGCGAAGGAGCGCCGATCGGCATGACGGTCGCGTCGTTCAATTCGGTGTCGCTCGATCCGCCGCTGATTCTGTTTTCGGTGGACCGGCGCAGCCTCAGCCTCGCCGATCTGTGCGTGGCCGGCAGCTACGCGGTCAACGTGCTCGAAGAATCGCAGCAGGACATGTCGAACCGTTTCGCGAGGGCCAGCGGCGACAAATGGGGCTGGCGCGATGCGGCAAACGAGCCGGGCGACGAACCGGTCCTGCTTCCCGACACCCTCGCAACCTTCGAATGCGAGCCCTATGCGCAATACGACGGCGGTGACCACGTGATCTTCGTCGGCCGCGTGACGCGTCATCGCATGCGCTCGCAAGGGCGTCCGCTTATTTTCTTCGGCGGCCGCTATCACACGCTCAACGGCGTACACGCAGCGTCGGCCTGAAACGGCGGACGAATTCATCCTGGAGAACACCATGATCAAGAACGGCACTCAACACATCGCGTCATTGCGCGACGGACGTCAGGTTTATCTCGACGGCAAGGCAGTCGGCGATGTCACCGCGCACCCCGCATTCCGCAATTCAATTCGCAGCTATGCGAGCCTTTACGACTATCAGGCGCGCCCGGAGAACGTCGAGAAGATGACTTTCGTTTCGCCGGATTCGGGCAATCGCGTGAGCCGTATCTGGGAACTGCCGACGTCGTATGAGCAACTGGTCGAGCGCCGCTCCGCGCTCGAAGCGTGGACGGAACTGCACTTCGGATTCATGGGCCGCTCGCCGGATCACGTCGCGTCGTGCATCTCGGGCATGGTCATGGGCATCGATCTGTTCGAGCAATACGACCCGGCACGTGCCGGAGCGCTGCGCGACTACTACAAGTATGCCCGCGACAACGATCTCTTCCTGACCTACGTGATCGTCAATCCGCAGGCGAATCAGTCGAAGTCGGCGCATGAGCAGGAGGACAAATATCTCGCGGTGGGTATCGTCGATCAGGACGCGGAAGGCATCACGGTGCGAGGCGCGAAGATGCTCGCGACGAGCGGCATCATGGCGAACGAAGTCTTCTGCAGTTGCATTCAGCCGCTGCGTGAAGGCGACGAGATGTATGCGCTGTCGTTCGCGATTCCGATGAACGCGAAGGGCATGAAGGTGATGTCGCGCAAGTCGTACGAGGAACACGCGCAATCGGTTTTCGACAACCCGCTGTCGAGCCGCTATGACGAGAACGACGCTGTGCTGTACTTCGACGACGTCAAGGTGCCGTGGGAGCGGATCTTCGTCGCCGGCAATGTCTCGATGTGCGCAAAGCAGTTTCATGTGACGCCCGCGCACGTCTACCAGAACTATCAATGTCAGGTGCGCCTGATGACGAAGCTGCGCTTTCTCGTCGGGCTCGGTCTCAGGATTTCGGAAATCAACGGCACGAATGCGTTTCCGCAAGTGCGCGAGACGCTGGGGCAGCTCGCATCGGAAGCGTCGATGGTCGAGGCGTATGTATACGGCATGGAAGCGAAAGGGAGTGTCGTCAACGGTTATTACGTGCCCGATCGAAACATGCTGTACAGCTCGCAAGTGCTTACGCAGCAGCTCTATTCGAAGATCCTCACCACGCTGCGCGAACTCGCGGGCGGCGGAATGATCATGCTGCCGTCGAGCGTGCACGACTTCGAGAACCCGGACCTCGCACGCATCATCGAGAAGACGCAGAAGTCGCCCATCTGCAGCGCGGAGGAACGCGTGAAGTTCTTCAAGCTCGCGTGGGACGCGGTCGGCTCGGAGTTCGCCTCGCGTCACAACCAATACGAGTTGTTCTATGCGGGCGCGTCCTTCGTGACCAAGGGTCATGCGTATCGCAGCTACGACTGGCGCCGTGCCACCGGTCTCGTCGACGCCATGTTGTCCAGCTATTCGCTCGATTCGGAACTGGCGAAGACGCGCCAGGCCGCCTGAGAACGACTCAACGCAATCAACGCTTCCCCCACAGGAGAACCACATGGCAATCAACAAACTTCACAATGAGTTCCACGGACTCGACATGGCCGACGGCTGGCAGTTGCCGGAAGGTTATGCGCCCGGTTCCGGCGCACAGGAGCTGATCCTTTCCGGCGCGCTCGACACCGACAACAAGCGCGGCAGCCGCACGCGATTGCTGCGCCTTCCCGCCGGGATGTACACGACAAAGCCGTTCGTCCACGACTACTGGGAGGAAGTATTTCTCGTCGAGGGCGATCTGACGGTCGGCAATGACGAGAGAGGCGAGGGCGGCAAGCCCTTCGAAGGCTACACGTACGCGGTGCGTCCGCCGGGCGCGTGGCATGGCCCGTTCAGGTCGAACGGCGGCTGCGTGCTGCTCGAAGTGCACTACTACGATCCGGCCTGATCATGTTGCCCGCTCTCGATTCATTGCGTGCCCAACTCGTCGATGGCCGTATCGATGCCGCGTCGCTTCTCGCGTCGTGCATCGAACGAATCGGCGATGAGTCGGGCGAAGGAAAGCGCGTCTTTCCGCACGGCGCGAGTGCCGCGGCACCAGTCCAGGCGAAGGCGAGCGATGCACTGCGTCGCCATGGTGTCGCGGGTCCGCTCTCGGGCATTCCAATTTCGGTGAAGGATCTGTTCGACGTGCAGGGCGAAATCACGCGCGCCGGCAGCCGGGTCCTTCCCGAACGGGCCGCCACGCGCGACGCCGTCGCGATCGGCAGATTGCGTGCGGCGGGCGCGGTGTTCGTCGGGCGCACCAACATGACCGAGTTCGCGTACTCGGGCCTCGGCATCAATCCGCATTACGGGACGCCCGCGAATCCGTTCGACCGGCGCGCCGGGCGGATTCCCGGCGGTTCGTCGTCGGGCGCGGCGGTGTCGGTAACCGATGGCATGGCCGCTGCCGCGATCGGCTCGGATACGGGCGGCTCGTGCCGAATTCCTGCCGCGTTGTGCGGCCTCGCGGGCTTCAAGCCGACAGCCGCGCGCATCCCGCTCGCAGGCGCGGTGCCGTTGTCGTCGAGCTATGACTCGATCGGGTCCATGGCGCCCAGCGTCGCGTGCTGCGCCGCGCTCGATTCGATCATGGCGGGCCATACGGAACCCGCCGAGATCCTGCCGCTGCCGCTGAGCGGTCTGCGGCTCGCGATACCGAAGGACATCGTGCTCAATGACCTGGACGCACACGTCGCCGCCACGTTCGAGCGCGCGATTGCACGTCTGACGGCGGCGGGTGCGATCGTGCGCGAAGTCTCGTTCGACAGCTGGCAGCACCTCGCGGCGATCGGCCAGCATGGCGGCCTCGTCGCGGCCGAAGCATGGGCGTGGCACGTCGGACTGATCAAGCGTCATGCCGACGCGTACGACCCGCGCGTGATCGCCCGCATCCGGCTCGGTAGCGAGCACAGCACGGCCGAATACCTGCGCAATCGGACGTTGCGTGCGCAGCTATGCCGTCAGGCCGACGATGAGTTGCGTCCCTTCGACGCCATCGTCTGCCCGACGGTGCCGATAGTCGCGCCGCGCATCGCGGACCTCGACGAGGAACCCGCGTACACGTCGACGAACCGCTTGCTGCTGCGCAATCCGTCGATCGCCAACATGCTCGATCTGTGCGCGCTGTCGATTCCGTGTCACGCGGATGGGGACGCGCCTGTGGGACTGATGTTGATGGGCAGGCACATGAGCGATCACCAGTTGCTCGCGATGGGTATCGGTGTCGAGGCAGTCGTGCGTCCGCAATGACGCGGCGTGCTTCAAGAATATATATCAGGAGACTTCCATGTACAGACAACTCGCGTGCACCGCGGCGTGCGCCGCCGTCGCGATGACGGCGAACGCGGCCGGCATCAGCGACGGCGTGGTGAAGATCGGCGTGCTCACCGATATGTCGTCGATCTTTTCCGATATCGGCGGCAAAGGCTCGGTCGTGGCGGCGCAGATGGCCGTCGACGATTTCGGCGGCAAGGTGCTCGGCGCGCCGGTCAAGGTGATCAGCGCGGATCACCAGAACAAGACCGATGTCGCCGCGACCGTCGCGCGGGAATGGTTCGATAATCAGCAGGTCGACATGGTGCAGGACCTGTTGCCGTCGTCCGTCGCGCTTGCGGTGTCGAACGTGGCGAAGGAGAAACACAGGATCGCGATCGCAAGCGGCGCGGGCACGACGAAGCTCAGCAACGAGGCGTGTTCGCCATACACGATCCAGTATTCGTATGACACCTACGCGCTGACCACGAGCCTCGTCAAGGCGATGGCGCGCGCCGGCGATGACTCGTGGTACTTCCTGACCGTCGACTATGCGCTTGGCGCTTCGCTGAAGAGCGATTCCGCGGCGGCGTTGAACGCGACGGGCGGCAAGGTGCTCGGCGAGTCGAAGCATCCGATGCATGCCGCGGACCTGTCATCGAATCTGCTGCAGGCGCAGGCCTCGCACGCGAAGGTGATCGGCCTCGCCAACGCGGGCGCCGATACCGTCAACGCGATCAAGACCGCGCGTGAATTCGGCATCAACGCGCCGGGCAAGCAGAAGATCGCGGGCCTGCAGATGTTCATCAGCGATGTTCACAGTCTCGGCCTCAAGTCCGCGCAGGGCATGATGCTGACGACGCCGTTCTACTGGGACCGCGACGATGCGAGCCGCGCATGGTCGCAGCGCTTCTACGCGAAGACAGGCCGCATGCCGACCTTCATCCAGGCGGGCGTCTATTCATCGACGTTGCATTACCTGAAGGCCGTGCAGGCGAGCGGCACCGATGCCTCCGACGCCGTGCTCGCGCAGATGCGCAAGACGCCCGTCAACGACTTCTTCGCGACCAACGGCGTGATCCGCGCGGATGGGCTGATGGTGCACGACATGTACATCGCCGAGGTCAAGAGCCCGGAGCAATCGAAGAAGCCTTGGGATTACTACGCAATCAGGCAGACCATTTCGGCGCAGGACGCTTACGCGCCGCTCGGCGCGAGCCGATGCCCGCTGGTCGGCGGCAAAGTCGCTGCATCGAAATAAACGGAGCCAATGATGAAAGCCATCACATTCAACATCGAAACGCGCGACGGCAGTCTCGAGCGCGCCATTTCAATCGACACGCTCGTCATCGCGGGCTGGACCGGACGCGACACCGAAGCGATGGAGAAGCACATTCGCGAACTCGAAGAACTGGGCATCAAACGGCCCGCCTATACGCCGGTGTTTTATCGCGTGGCGGCCGATCGCCTCGGGCCGGCATCGACGATGCAGGTCTCGGGCGAGCAGAGCAGCGGCGAAGCGGAATTCGTGCTGCTGAAGGACGGCGGCGAAGTGTTTGTCGGCGTTGCTTCGGATCACACGGATCGGCAGGTCGAGGCTTATGGCATCACGGTGTCGAAGCAGATGTGCGACAAGCCGTGCTCAGGCACGCTCTGGCGCCTGAGCGACGTGGCGGATCACTGGGACGCGTTGCTGCTGCGTTCGTACGCGACGATCGACGGCGAGCGCGTGCTCTATCAGGACGGCAAGGTGACCGCGATGCGCTCGCCGCAGGACCTGCTCGACCAGTTCGCGCAACGCGGCGGCGAGTTCGCCGATGGAACCGCGATGCTCTGCGGGACGCTTGCCGCGATCGGCGGGATTCGCTCGGCGCAGCGCTTCGAGACCGTGCTCGAAGACCCGGTGCTCGGGCGCACGCTGCGGCACGCATATGCGATAGAGACGCTGCCGGTTATGGGCTGAGGAGAGCGCGATGACGCATGCAGACATGATTCTGGAGACGAAGGGTTTAACCAGGCAGTTCAACGGCTTCACGGCCGTCAAGGGCATCGATCTTCGCGTGCGGCGAGGCGCGATACACGCGCTGATCGGGCCGAACGGCGCGGGCAAGACCACGTGCTTCAACCTGCTGACGAAGTTCCTGACGCCGACTTCGGGCCAGATCTTTTTCGACGGCCGCGAGATCACGCGCGCGGCGCCCGCGGCGATCGCCCGCAAAGGCGTGATCCGCTCGTTCCAGATCTCGGCTGTGTTTCCTCATCTGACGCCCGTCGAGAACGTGACCATCGCTTTGCAGCGGCCGCTCGGCGTGTCGTTTCGTTTCTGGAAGAGCAGCGTGATGCTGACGCGCCTGCGGGAACGCGCACTCGATCTGCTCGGCGAGGTCGGCCTCGCCGCATACGCGGATGTGAAGACCGTCGAGTTGTCATACGGCCATAAGCGCGCACTCGAAATCGCCACGACACTCGCGATGGATCCCGTGCTGATGCTGCTCGACGAGCCGACGCAGGGCATGGGACACGAGGACGTCGATCGCGTGACTGCGCTCATCAAGAAGGTATCGAGCGGAAGGACGATCCTGATGGTCGAGCACAACATGAAGATGGTCTCGAGCATCGCGGACACGATCACGGTGCTTCAGCGCGGCGAGATTCTGGCGGAAGGCGATTACGCCGCCGTCTCCGCGAACCCGCAAGTGAAGGAAGCGTACATGGGGACCGAAAATGAATCGCTCGCACATTGAAGCGTCGGATGATGGCGGCATCGACACCGTGACGTGCGAGGACGCGTTGCGTGTCACGGGCCTCGAAGCGTGGTACGGCGAATCGCACATCCTGCATGGCGTGGACCTGCGTGCGGCACGCGGGGAAGTGGTCACGCTGCTGGGACGCAACGGCTCGGGCCGGAGCACGACGCTGAAGGCGATCATGGGCTTGACCGATCTTCGTAGCGGCTCGATCCGTATCGATGGCCGCGAGACGATCGGCCGCGAGCCGCAGCACGTCGCGCGCCTCGGCGTCGGCTATTGCCCGGAGGAGAGGGGCATCTTCGCAGGACTGTCGTGCGAGGAGAATCTGTTGCTGCCGCCGCGTCTGCCGAATGTCAAGCGCACGCCGATGCCGCTCGAAGAAATCTATGCGATGTTCCCGAATCTGGCCGAGCGTCGCACAAGCCAGGGCACGCGTCTGTCGGGCGGTGAGCAGCAGATGCTCGCGATCGCGCGCATTCTGCGCACCGGCGCCGACATCCTTCTGCTCGATGAAATCTCCGAAGGGCTCGCGCCGGTGATCGTGCAGACGCTCGCGCGCGTCATCAGGCTGCTGAAGTCGCGGGGCTTCACGATTCTGCTCGTCGAGCAAAACTTTCGCTTTGCTGCGCCGCTCGCCGATCGCTTCTACGTGATGGAGCACGGACGCATCGTCGATGCCTTCGAGGCGGCGCGTCTTCCCGAAAAAACGGCCACGCTGCAAGCGCTGCTCAATATCTGACCGGAGCGAAAACGTCATGGAAATCCTGGGTATGCCGCTTCAGGCGGCATCGGGCCAACTCGTGCTCGGACTGATGAACGGTTGCTTCTATGCCGTGCTGAGTCTCGGCCTGTCTCTCATCTTCGGCCTCTTGAATGTGATCAATTTCACGCACGGCGCGTTCTTCATGCTGGGCGCGCTGTTCGCATGGATGGGCACGAACTATTTCGGCTTAGATTACTGGCTGATGCTCGTCATCGCGCCGCTGTCGGTGGGCGCGGTCGGCGTGGCGGTCGAGCGTTCGATGCTGCGGCGTCTTTACAAGCTCGATCATCTTTACGGGCTGTTGCTCACGCTCGGCGTAACACTGATCTTCGAGGGACTGTCGCGTTCCGTCTACGGCGTCTCGGGTATGTCGTACGCCGCGCCCGACAGTCTGGCGCGCGCCGTCGATCTCGGCTTCATGATGCTTCCCGCGTATCGCGCATGGGTCGTCGTCGCATCGCTCGCCGTATGCGGGACGGCGTGGTGGGCGATCGAGCGCACGCAACTCGGCGCGCTGCTGCGCGCGGCGACCGAGAATCCGCGTCTCGTCGCTGCGTTCGGCGTCGACGTGCCGCGCATGGTCTCGCTGAGCTACGGCTTCGGCGTCGCCATCGCCGCGTTCGCGGGCGTGCTCGCGGCGCCAGTCATGCAGGTGTCGCCGCTGATGGGACAGAGCGTGATCATCACCGTGTTCGCGATCGTCGTGATCGGCGGGATGGGCTCGATCGCCGGATCGGTGCTGACGAGTCTCGCGCTCGGCGTCCTCGAAAGCCTGACGAAGCTGTTCTATCCAGAGGCGTCGGCGACGGTGGTGTTCGCCGTCATGGCGCTGGTTCTGCTCGTGCGTCCCGCCGGGCTGTTCGGTCAATCGAAATGAGGTGTCTCATGCATAACCGCTTCGCATTCGTCGTCGGCTTGGCCGTTCTCGCCGTCGCGCCATGGCTCGGCGCCTATCCGGTCTTCATGATGAAGCTCATGTGCTTCGCGTTGTTCGCCACGTCGCTGAACCTGCTGCTCGGCTATGTCGGCCTGCTGTCGTTCGGTCATGCGGCGTTCTTCGGCGTCGCGGCCTACGTCGCGGGCAACGCATTGCGCGATCACGGCGTGCCGCCCGAAGGCGCGTTGCTGCTCGGTGCGGTCGTCGGGGCCGCGCTCGGCCTGGTGATGGGTCTGCTTGCGATTCGGCGCAAGGGCATCTACTTCGCGATGGCCACGCTCGCGCTCGCGCAGATGATCTATTTCTTCTGCGTTCAGGCGCCGTTCACGGGCGGCGAGGACGGCATGCAGGGTGTGCCGCGCGGGCGCCTGTTCGGCGTGCTTCCGCTCGACGACGACCTGACGCTCTACTACGTCGTGCTCGCCATCGGTGCGATGGCGTTCGCGTTCATCGGCCGCGTGATCGACTCGCCGTTTGGCCGGATCCTCGGCGCGCTGAAGGAGAACGAGGCGCGCACGATGTCGCTCGGCTACGACGTCGATCGTTTCAAGCTGCTGGCGTTCGTCATATCGGCTGCATGTGCGGGTCTCGCGGGCGCGATGAAGACGCTCGTGCTCGGCTTCGCCACGCTGTCCGACGTGCACTGGACCATGTCGGGCACCGTGATCCTCATGACCCTGCTGGGCGGTCTCGGCACGCGGCTGGGTCCGGCGCTCGGCGCGGTGATCGTCGTCGGGCTCGAAACGAGGCTCGCCGCGTTCGGCACGTGGCTCGCGGAATTCACGCGCATCGCGTGGTTTCAGGGGCTGGGTGAATCGGTCGGCATCGTGACCGGGGTGATGTTCGTCGCCTGCGTGCTGCTGTTCCGGCGCGGGATCGTCGGGGAGATTGCGCAGTGGCTCGGCCGTCGGGAGCGGACTCGAGCGCGTCTTTCCGGACACATGATGCAGAGCGACGCCAGATGAGCTCGGAGGGCGGAGTCACACGGACATTCGAGCGCCGCGTTTGGCGAACAGCGGCCATCCGGTTAGCGCGGTGCCTCGCCTATGCGATAGATTCGACGTACCGCGCCATTGCGCTTCAAGACCCCAGCAACTGCGCCAACTCCAGCAACGTCCGATGTGCCCCCCCTCGCTCGACCGCATCCGCATAGATCCCTCGCACGGCGCTAGCGATCGCATCGACCGCATCGGTATCACCGGCCATCGTCACGTAATAGCCGAGATCCTTCAGGGCGTTCGACATATGAAACGGCATGCCCGACGGATCGCCGTCCACGAGCGCAGGCCTTAGCCGCTCCAGCGCCGCGCCGCCGCCACCGCCTTTCGCGAGCACGTCGACGAAAGTCTGCGCATCGACGCCCGCGCGCTTCGCGCACGCGGCCGCCTCGGAGATCAGCGCGATCGTCCCGAGCGACACGAAGTTGTGCAGCAGCTTCATGCTGTGTCCCGCGCCGAGGCCGCCGACGAGCGTCACGTTTTCCGCATACGTGCGCAACAACGGCTCGATGCGCGCGAACAATTCGGCTGAAGCGCCGACCAGCAGATTCAGCCGCCCTTCATGCGCCTCCTTTGCGGTACGCGTCATCGGCGCATCGACGAAAAGTCCGCCCGCTTCCTCGACGAGCGCCGCCATGCGCGCAGTCGATGCGGGCACGGCCGTCGAGCAGTCGATCACGATGGTTCCAGGCTGCAACCCCGCGAGCACGCCATCGGGCGCGGTCAATACCGCTTCGACTTCCGGCGAGCCCGTCACGCACAGAATGACGATGTCCGATTCACGCGCAAGCGCCTCGCCATTCGTGACGGTCTTCACGCCGCCCGCACGCAGTTCGTCGAGCGGCTGATTGCCGGGATGCTCGACCACCGTCAGCGGATAACCATGCTTCATCACATTGCGTGCGATGCCGTGCCCCATCAGTCCGATACCGATCATGCCGATTCGCTGCTTCATGCTGTGTCTCTTCGTGTCGTCGTATTGGTTCAAGAAAGGCTCAGCGGTTCACGAGCCGCTTCGGCAGCAACATCGTCAGAACGATGCCGAGCGCGAGGCAGCCGACCATCGAGAAGATCGGCAGCGTCATGCCGCCCGACGCCTGCTTCAGAAAGCCGACCACGTATGGGCCGAAGAAGCCGCCGAGATTGCCGAACGCGCTGATCCATGCGATGCCGACCGCCGCCGCGGCCTGGCCGAGCACGGCCGTCGGCATGCTCCAGAAGAGCGGCGGAAACGACAGCAATCCCGCATTGGCGATGCACAGCGCGATCATGCCGAGCCACAGATTGTCATGCCAGAGCACGGACAGCGACAAGCCGACCGCGCCCATCAGCAGCAGCGCCGCGACGTGCAAGCGCCGCTCGCCGCGCCGGTCCGCGCTGCGGCCGAACATCACCATCACGATGACCGCGACCGCGTTGGGCAGCGCCGCGAGCGCGCCGATCGCGAAGTCGCCGGAGATGCCCATCGACTTGATCATCGTCGGGGCCCAGAAGGTGTAGCCGTAGATGCCGAACACATCGAGAAAATAGATCAGGCAGAACGCCCACACGAGCGCGCTCGAAAAGAGGCCCTTGTGATTCGATTCGGCCGTCACCGCGCGATCCTCGGCGAGCACGCGGGACAGGAACGCGCGATCTGCTTCGCTGTAGCGCGGGCTTTTCGTGACGTCGTCGTCAAGTCCTCTCCAGGTGTAGACCGCCGCGAGAAACGCGGGCAACGCCTCGACGATGAAGATCCACTTCCAGCCGGGCAACTGCATGAGGCCGTCGAAGTACTGCATGATGAAGCCGGTCAACGGCGAGCCGATCAGACCCGCGAGCGCGAGCGCCGCATAGAACATGCTGAGGATGCGCGCGCGCCGGTTGCGCGGAAACGACTGGCCGATATAAAAGACGATCGCCGGAATGAAACCCGCCTCCGCGACGCCGAGCAGGCAGCGCATCACGTAGAACTGCATCGGCGTGGAGACGAAGGCCGTCAAGCCGGAGACGATGCCCCACGACAGAATGATGCGCGTGATCCATCTGCGCGCGCCGACGCGTTGCAGGATCATGTTGCTCGGCACTTCGAAAACCACATAGCCGAGAAAGAAGATGCCCGCGCCGAAGCCGAATACGGCATCGGAAAAGCCGAGTTGCTGCGCCATCTGCAGCTTGGCGAAGCTCACGTTCACGCGGTCGATATACGACGTGATGTACGCGAACATCAGAATCGGCAGGATCTGCAACGCCAGGCGGCGGAAGATCCGGTCCTCCGTCGCGGCGTCGTGTGACGGGGCGGGCGATGCCGCGCCTTGGGGCATGCTGGTCGCATCGATTTCCACGTCTGTCTCCGTATATGTTTTTTGCGTACCGACTCGCGCAGGACGCGGCGGGACAGAGGAAATGTAGCGGCTGCTGAGCGCGAGAGATATGCGAAATCGCTGAAGCGGGCTTTCGAATAGTTCGAACACGCGCGTCGCGACGTCAGGGTTTTCCAGTATCCCGCCGCGACGCGCCGATCGCGCCCGGATGCCATACTGCGCGGCATGATCTTTTACGGAGCGTCCGGTTTTGTTCGATCTCACGTCGCTGGCTCTTTTTCTGCGCGCAGTCGAAATGGGCAGTCTTTCCAAGGCGGCGCAGCAATCGCATATGTCGCTGTCGACGGCGAGCCGGCGCATCGCGCTGCTCGAACATCACTTCCGCGTCGGCTTGCTGAACCGCACGTCGGCGGGCGTCGAGCCCACGCCAGCGGGCGAGGCGCTCGCGCGTCATGCCACCGAACTGCTGCTCAAGACCGATGCCATCTACAGCGAACTCTCCGATTACACGAAAGGCTCGGTTGGCCGCGTACGCATTTTCGCCAATATCTCCGCGATCAGTCAGGACTTGCCCGATCATCTGCGCGCGTTCTCGCAGCGCTATCAGGACATCAAGCTGCATATCAGCGAATTGCGCAGCATGGACATTCTTCAGGCGTTGCGCGAGGGGCGCGCGGATGTCGGCGTGGTGACTTCGCAGGTCGGCATGGAGGGCATTCGCCTCGCGCCGTATTGCGCGGATCGCATCAGCGTCGTCGTGCCGGAAGATCACGTGTTGCAGGGCGAGCAGATCGAGTTCGCGGCGCTGCTCGAACACGATATCGTCGGGCTCGACGATAAAGCCGAAGTCACCCGCATGCTCGTCAAGGAAGCCGCGCTCGCGGGGCGCACCATCCGCTTTCGCGTGCAGGTGCAAAGCTTCGAGGCGATGTGCAGGCTGATCGCGGCCGGGCAGGGCATCGGCGTGTTGCCCGAAGGCGCGGTGCGGCTCTTTCGGGAGCCGATGCATCTGCGCTTCATCCGCCTGACCAATCCGTGGGCCGAGCGCGTGATGTCGGTCGGGATTCGCGCCGGCGCGGCGCCCTTGCCCGCGCGCAAGCTATTCGATTTTCTGAGCGCCTTCGCGCCCGCATCGCTCGTCGCGCCGGGCGGCGAACGCTCCGCCGGCTGAACCCCTTGCGGATATTCGAAGACTCCTGTTCCCGGATTCGCACTTCCGCCGCGCCAACGCGTCGGCTAGATTTCCCTCCTGTATGACGGGCAGTCCACGTCGAATAACAGGAGACACAGCGCAATGGCAACAACGCATCACATCGCCGTCATTCCGGGCGACGGCATCGGCAAGGAAGTCATGGTCGAAGGCCTGCGCGTGCTGAAGGCCGCCGCCGCGCGCTACGACATCGCGCTCGATTTCGACGAATTCGCATCATGGTGCACCGAGCACTACGTGCAGCACGGCACGATGATGCCCGCCGACTGGGACAGGCAGATCGGCAAGCACGATGCGATCTTCTTCGGCGCGGTCGGCACGCCCGACGTCGTGCCGGACCACACGGCCGTGTGGGAATCGATCATCAGGATTCGCCGCGACTTCGATCAGTACGTGAACCTGCGCCCGGTGCGCCTGATGCCCGGCGTGCCGTCGCCACTCGCGCACCGCAAGCCCGGCGACATCGACTTTCTGGTCGTGCGCGAGAACACCGAAGGCGAATATTCGTCGGTCGGTGGACGCATGTTCGAAGGCACCGAGCGCGAGTTCGCGACGCAACAGTCGGTGTTCACGCGCACGGGCGTCGACCGCATTCTCGACTTCGCGTTCCAGCTCGCGCAGAGCCGCCCGAGGAAGCAGCTGACCGCCGCGACCAAATCGAACGGCATCTCGATCACCATGCCGTACTGGGACGAACGGCTCGCGGAAGCCGCAAAGCGTTATCCGGACATCGAGACGCGCAAGTTTCACATCGACATTCTGTGCGCGCATTTCGTGCAGCATCCGGACCGTTTCGATGTCGTGGTCGCGTCCAATCTCTTCGGCGACATTCTTTCGGACCTCGGTCCCGCATGCACCGGTACCATCGGCATCGCGCCTTCGGCGAACCTGAATCCGGAGCGGCGCTTTCCGTCGCTCTTCGAGCCGGTGCACGGCTCGGCGCCGGATATCGCGGGCAAGGGCATCGCCAATCCGATCGGGCAGATCTGGTCGGCGGCGCTGATGCTGCAGCATCTCGGCCGTGGCGAGGCGCGCTACGAAGCGGCGGCGAAGACCATCGTCGCAGCCATCGAAAGCGTGCTCGAAAGCGGCCCGCGCACGCCGGACATGGGCGGCACGGCGAACACCATCGAAGTCGGCACGGCGATCGCCGCGGCCGTCACGGAACACGCACTGATCACGGAGTAAGCATGGAATATCGTCACTTCATCGGGAACGCCTGGCGCGCGGGCGATAACGGAGAGTCGCTCGATGTCATCGACCCGAGCACGGGCGAACCGTTCGCGGCGATCGCGCGCGGCAATGCCGCTGATATCGATGTCGCGGTGAGCGCCGCGCGCAACGCGATGGGCGAAGCGCTCGACGGCCCGTGGGCGAAGCTCTCGCCGGTCGAGCGCGCAAACCTGCTGTTCGCGTATGCCGCCGCGGTGCTGGAGAACGCCGACGAACTCGCGCAACTCGAAGCGCGCGACACCGGCAAGGCGCTCAAGACCGCGCGCACCGATGCCGCCGTGCTCGCGCGCTATCTACAGTACTACGCGGGTTGCGTCGACAAGCTGCATGGCGAGACGCTGCCCTATACGACCGGCTTCACCGTGCTGACGGTGCGCGAGCCGATCGGCGTGACGGGGCACATCATTCCGTGGAATTACCCGATGCAGATTTACGGGCGCAGCGTCGGCGCATCGCTCGCAGCGGGCAATGCCTGCGTCGTGAAGCCCGCCGAGGACGCGAGCCTGTCGATCCTGCGCCTCGCGGAAATCGCCGCCGATATCGGCTTTCCGGCGGGCGCGATCAACGTCGTCACGGGTCTGGGCAGCGAGGCGGGCGCGGCGTTGTCGGCGAACGAAGGCATCGGCCATATCTCGTTTACCGGCTCGACCGCGACGGGCGCGCTGGTCGGACGCACGGCGGCGGAACGCCATTGCCCGAGCGTGCTCGAACTCGGCGGCAAGTCGCCGCAACTCGTATTCGACGATGCCGATCTCGACGAAGCCTTGCCCGTCATTCTCAACGCCATCATTCAGAACGCCGGACAGACTTGTTCGGCGGGCAGCCGTCTGCTGGTTCAGCGCGGCATCTACGAAACCGTGATCGAGCGTCTGACGCAACGTTTCGAAGCGCTGCGCTCCGGCCCGCCCGCGATGGACCTCGATACGGGACCGCTCGTCAACGCGAAGCAGCAGGCGCGCGTGCGCAGCATGGTCGAGCAGGCGGAAGGCGAAGGCATTCGCGTGGCGGCGCGCGGGAAGATCGCGGTGGAAGCGTCGCGCAACGGCTTCTTCCACGAAGCGGTCCTGTTCCGCGACGTGCCGCCGCAAAGCCGCATCGCGCAGGAAGAAGTGTTCGGGCCGGTGCTCGCGGTGATGCCTTTCGATGACGAAGCCGAAGCGGTGAAGCTCGCCAACGGCACGAATTACGGCCTCGTCGCGGGCGTGTGGACGCGCGATGGTTCGCGCGGCCTGCGTCTCGCGCGCAAGCTGCAGGCGGGTCAGGTCTTCGTGAACAACTACGGCGCGGGCGGCGGCGTCGAGTTGCCGTTCGGCGGCGTGAAGGCGAGCGGGCATGGACGCGAGAAGGGCTTCGAAGCGCTGTATGGCTTCACGAGCCTGAAGACCATCGCGATCAGGCACGGCTGATGGCGACGCTCAACATCATCGGCGCGGGGCGCGTCGGTGCGACGCTCGGCAATCTGATCGTCGCGAATCGCGTGCTCGCTATCGGCGATGTATGCGACAGCGATATCGCCCATGCGCGTGATGCGGTCGATTTCATCGGCGCGGGCCGCGCGCTCGACGATATCGCGGCGATGCAACCGGCCGATATCTGGCTGCTGTCCGTGCCCGACATGCGTATCGCGGACGTGGCGCAGACGCTCGCGCGGCATCGCAAGGACGACGCGCCATCGATTGCCGTGCATTGCAGCGGCGCGCTCGATACCGATACGCTCGCGCCCTTGCGCGCGATCGGCTGGAACGTCGCGAGCGCGCATCCGATGCTGAGCTTCGCCAATCCCGGCACGGCCGTGTTCCAGTTCGAAGGCACGCCGGTCGGACTCGAAGGCGACCGCGCCGCGCGTGCCGCGTGGAGCGAGATTCTCGCGGCCATCGGCGCGCGCTGCTTCGATATCGAACCGGGCAGCAAGGCGCTGTATCACGCGGCGGCGGTCGTCGCGTCGAACTTTCTGCCGATACTCGCGGCGATGTCCGTCGAGATGTGGCAGGCCGCGGGCATTCCGCAACCGCTCATCGAAGACATGATGCATACGTTGTCGCGCAACGCGGCAGCGAACATTGTCGCGCTCGGGCCAAAGGATGCGCTGACCGGCCCCGCCGCGCGTGGCGACCGCGCGGTGGTCGAAGCGCAATCGCAGGCGATCGGCGAATGGGACACGGTATCGCGCGAAGCCTACGACGCGCTCTCGACGCTCGCCACGCGGCTCGCACGCACCGGCAAAGTACGCGACGCATGACGCTCTCGCTCGATCGCGCGCTGTCGATCGCCGATCTGCGCGAGCTTGCGCGTCGCGCGTTGCCGCGCTTCGTGTTCGAGTTCATCGACGGCGGCGCGGAAGACGACATCACGCTCGCGGCGAATCGCGCGGCGTTCGAGCGCGTCGCGCTGGTGCCGCGCGTGCTCAACGATGTCTCCGCGCCCGATCTTTCGACCTCAATATTAGGCATACGAAGCAATGCGCCATTGCTGATCGCGCCGATGGGTTCTTGCACGCTTGCGCGTCCCGGCGCGGATCTGTCGATCGCGAAAGCCGCCGCTGCACGCGGCATTCCCTACGTGCAATCGACGATGTCCACGACCGCGCTCGAAACCATCGCGCGCCATGTCGATGGCCGTTTGTGGTTCCAGCTCTATACGCTGAAGGACCGCGACTTCATGCGCAAGCTGATCGAGCGCGTGCGCGGCGCGGACTTCGAGGCGCTCGTCGTCACGGTCGATCTGGCTGTCGGCGGCAAGCGCGAGCGCGATCTGCGCAACGGCATCGCGATTCCGTTGAAGCTGCGAGCGTCGCATGTCGCCGACGCGCTGTGTCATCCCCGCTGGACGATGCGCTACGCGCGCAACGGTTCGCCGCAATTCGAGAATGTGCGCGACCTCGATTCCGGCGAAGGCGCGGGACTCACGATCGCGCATAAAGTCGGCACGATGCTCGACGCCGCGTTTTCCTTTGACGATCTCGCACGTCTGCGCGATCAATGGGGCAAGCACATCGTCGTCAAAGGCGTGCAGCACCCCGCCGATGCGGCGCGGCTCGCATCGCTCGGCATCGACGCGCTCTGGATTTCGAATCACGGCGGGCGTCAGCTCGACGGCGCACAGTCGAGTCTCGAATCACTGCATGCGGTGCGTCGCGCGCTCGGTTCCGGCGTGGAGCTGATCATCGATTCGGGCGTGCGGCGCGGCGTGGATATCGTCAAGGCGGTGGCGCTCGGCGCGCATGCCGTGGCGATCGGGCGGCCCGCGCTGTTCGGCGCGGCCGTGGGCGGCGATGAAGGCGCGCTGCGCGCCGTCGATATCCTGCTCGACGAAGCGAAACGCGCGATGGTGCTATGCGGCACGCCGACCGTCGATGCGATTCGCGCCGGCGACGTGATCGCGTCGTCGCGTCCCATTGCCTTCGAAACATAGACTCAATGTCGCCCGAGGGATTGGGCGACACGCCGCACGCCGATATCGTTGTCTCCACGCGGTCGCATCGGGCAAGACCGCTTCAAGATCCAGCAGACTGGAGACAACCGACATGGCGACCCCCACAGTCGCGCCGCTCACGTTTCAGCGCGCACCCAACCTTCCTCGCAACTGCACGTTCGATCAGCACGATTGGGAAATCCTGAGCCAGTACTGGCATCCCGTCGCGTTCGCATCGGATATCGCGGACAAGCCGTTCAGAACGCAACTGCTCGATGAATCGCTCGTAGTGTTCCGCTCGCACGGCGCGCTCGTGGCCGCACGCGACGTGTGCCCGCATCGCGGCGCGCCCTTGAGTCAGGGCTGGGTCGAGAACGGCAACCTCGTGTGCCCGTATCACGGCCTTTCGTACGGCGCCGACGGCAAGTGCAATCACATCCCGTCGCAGGAAGGCGGGCCGATTCCCGATCGCCTGTGCCTGACGACCTACGCCGCGCAAGAAGCCTACGGTCTCGTCTGGGTTTCGCTCGGCGGCGGCGCGCAACCGCTGCCGGACTTTCCCGCTTGGAATACCGAAGGCTTCCAGCAGATCCTGCCGCCTTCCATCGACATCAAGGCATCGGCGGGACGTCAGACCGAAGGCTTCATCGATGTCGCGCACTTCGCTTGGATTCATCACCACAGCTTCGCGGACCGGGGCAATCCCGTCGTGCCGAGCTATACGGTCGAACGGAGCGGCAACGGCATGCGCGCGGAGTACGTCAGCACGGTGAGCAACTTCCCGAAGTCGATGCAGCATCGCGCGCCCGACGGCTTTCTGTGGCGGCGTGTGTTCGAAGTCGATGTGCCGTTCTTCGCGCGTCTCACCGTGCAGTTTCCCGAAGGCGGACGTCTCGCGATCCTCAACGCGGCAAGCCCGGTTTCCGCGCGCCTCACGCGCCTGTTCGTGCCGATCGCGCGCAACTTCGACAAGGACCTGCCGCTCGACGATGTCTACGCGTTCAACCGGCAGGTGTTCGAAGAAGACCGCGCGATCGTCGAGCTGCAATGCCCCGAAGACTTGCCGATCGATCGTGCCGCCGAAGCGCCGATCCTCGCCGATCGCTCGTCGGGTGCGTATCGCCGCGCGCTTGCCGAGATCGGGCTGGGCCAGCATTACGTCCGCTGAAACGCATACGGAGCACATCATCATGAAGATCTGGGAATGCGTGATTTGCGGCTTTCGTTACGACGAATCGCAAGGTTTGCCCGAAGCGGGCATCGCGGCGGGCACGCGCTGGGAAGACGTGCCCGATGACTGGCTGTGCCCCGATTGCGGCACCGGCAAGCAGGATTTCGACATGCAGGCGGTGACGGCATGAGCACTGATATCGAAGATCGCGTGATCATCGTCGGCACGGGCATGGCCGGTTATACGGTCGCGCGCGAATTGCGCAAGCTCGACAGGAACGTGCCCATCGTGCTCATCAGCGAGGATGCCGGCGATTTCTATTCGAAGCCGACGCTGTCCAACGCGCTCGCGATGAAGAAAGCGCCGCACGAGCTCGTCACGTTCGACGCCGGCGCGATGCGCGCGCAGCTGAACGCGGGCATCATCGCGCATCGCAAAGTTGAGCGCATTGCGGTGGATGCGCATGAGGTGATCATCAACGGCGCGCCGCTTCGCTACGCGAAGCTCGTGCTCGCGCTGGGCGCGGACGCGCGCCGCATTCCGCTTGTCGGCGATGGCGCGGCCGATGTGCTTTCGGTGAACAGTCTCGACGATTACGTGCGATTCCGGACGCGCATCGAGGGCGCGAAATCGATCGCGTTGCTCGGCGCGGGATTGATCGGATGCGAGTTCGCCAACGATCTCGCGCTCGCGGGTTATGACGTGACGCTGATCGATTCCGCCGCCACGCCGCTATCGCGATTGCTTCCCGAGCTGGCGGGCGATGCATTCGCGCGCGCGTTCGATCGTCATGGCATTCGCTTGCGGCTGGGGCAATCGGTTGCATCTGTCGACAGGCGTGAAGCGGGCTATGACGTCACGCTCGACAATGGCGAAGCAATCGGCGCGGATGTGGTGCTGTCGGCGATCGGTCTTGCGCCGCGCACGGTATTGGCGGCGCAGGCGGGACTCGATATCGACATCGGCATTCGCACCGACGCGTGGTGCCGCACCAGCGCGCCCGATATCTACGCATTGGGCGATTGCGCCGCGATCGAAGGCAAGGTGCAACCGTATGTCCTGCCGATCATGCATGCGGCGCGCGCCCTCGCTCGCACGCTCGCCGGCGAGCCGACGCGCGTCGATTTTCCCGTCATGCCGGTCACGGTGAAATCGCCCGCGGCGCCGACGGTCGTCGTGCCGCCGAACGAGACCGGCACATGGCGTTTCGCTCCGGCAAGCGATGATCCGCTCGACGGTCTCTCCGCCCTGTGCGAACACGCCGACGACAAGCGCGCGCTCGGCTTTGCTCTGCTCGGCGCGGCGACGCAAGGCAAGGCCGCGCTCATCAAGGCGATGGCGACGGGGTCCTTCTGAACCGGTCAAACAACGATAACGACGCAGCTTGCATCTGACCGACCAGCGTCGCGTTCGACGGTGAAGCCATGAAGGCCTGTCGCGTTGCATCATCGAATGAACGCATTGACGCCGCGCTTCGCACGCGGCGTCTTTTTGTTTTCATGCGATGTCGCTTACGAGCGTGCGCGAAACGGTCGTCACGAGCTTGCGCAGCCAGCGCGTCGCGGCGCTGCGATGCGTTCTCTCGTGCCACAGTTGATAGTAGGTCAGCGCGTTGGTCGCACCGGGAATCGGCTCGATGCGCAACGGCAGGATGCGCGCATAGTGCGACGCGAGCGCGCGCGTCGTCGTGAAGAGCAGATCGGAACGCACGAGCACATACGGCGCCATGCCGAAATAGGGTAGCGTGGTCGTCACGGTGCGCGTGAGGCCGTTGCGCGCGAGTTCCGTGTCGATGGTGCCCCACGCGGTCGTGTTATAGGTCGTGACCGAAAGATGCTCGGCGTTTTCGTAAGCATCGCGCGTGAGTTCGCCGGTGCCGACGGGATGATCCGCGCGCATCAGGCACACGAGTTCGTCCTTGCATAGCGGCTGCAGATGCAGGTGCTCCGGCGGCGTTCGCCAGTTGCCGATGACGAGATCGAGCAGGCCCGTTTCGAGGCCGTTCTCATAGCCGCCGTCGACCATCATCAGATGCTTGAATTCGAGCTTCGCGAGCGGCGCGGCCTGATGAAACGCATCGATGACGGCGGGCACGAAGAACACGTCGAGATAATCCGGCGAGCCGATGCGAAACGTGCGCGTGCTCGCGACGGGATCGAACGTGGTGTTCGGATGCAGGATCGCGTCGATGTTGCTGAGCGCCTGCGCGGCGGGCTCGATCAGCGTGAGCGCGTGACTCGTCGGCACCATGCGGCTGCCGCTGCGCACCAGCAAAGGGTCGCCGGTGATTTCACGCAAGCGGCGCAGTGCGATGCTCACCGTGGGCTGCGATTGTCCGAGCAGACTGGCTGCACGCGACACGCTCGACTCGGTAAGGAGCGTATGCAGCACACGAATCATGTGCGAGTCGATGCTTTCCCTGGACATCGTGGAGCTTGACCTCTGGCGTGGGGGGCATCTTGTGTTCGTCGTGGCCCTGTGTCGTCGCAATATACGGACGGATATTGCGATGGTCAACGCAGTGCCACTACCGATGCTGTCGCTGAAGCCTTATGCCGCCTGATTCATGCACGCGCGATTATGGTGAAAATGGTCGCGCCGTTATGTGCAAGCGATCAGACCGCGAAGTCCGTCGAAGCCGACAACTCGCGCCAGCTTTCCGTTTCCGCCGCGACATACGCGTTCTTTTCCGCGATCGCCTTCAGCGTGTCGGTGCCGAGCGCGAGGCGCAACGGCGGCGTTTGTGCATCGGCGAGCGTGAGGAGCGCGGTCGCGAGCTTCGCGGGATCGCCCGGCTGATTGTGATTCATGCCGACAGCGAAGCGCCGCACGCTGCCCGAGGTCGCATCGTAATCGTCGATGATGTCCTTGCCGACGAGAAGCGACGACGCATCCAGAAAGTCCGTGCGGAAGTAGCCCGGCTCGACGACGGTCGCATGAATGCCGAGCGGTTCGAGTTCCGCATGCATCGCCTCGGTGATGCCCTCGACTGCGAACTTCGTCGCGCAATAGACGCCGAAGCCCGCTGCCGAGCGATAGCCGCCGATCGACGACATGTTCACGACGTGGCCGCTCTTCTGCGTGCGCATGACGGGCAGCACGGCGCGCGTCACGTTGAGCAGGCCGAAGACGTTGGTGTCGAACATGCGGCGCACGTCGGCGTCGCTCGATTCCTCGACGGCCGCGAGCAGCCCGAAGCCCGCGTTGTTGACCAGCACGTCGATGCGGCCGAACTTCGCGATGGCGGCATCCACGGCGGCCTTGGCTTGCGCTTCGTTCGTGACGTCGAGCGCGACCGGCAGCAGCGCGGGCGATTCGCCCAGACGCTCGACGATCGCCGCGACGTTGCGACCCGCGGCGACGACTGCGTTGCCGTCGTCCAGCGCCGCCTGGGCGATCAATGCGCCCAGACCGCGCGATGCGCCCGTGATGAACCAGACGCGCTTGTATTGCTGTTGAGTGGCGTTGCTCATGATGTGCTCCGTTTGTGTCGGTGGTGAAGGTGAACGAAGCATAGGCCGTCCGATTCGCGCGAACTAGCCGTCAAACGCTAGACTGATAATCAACTTTAATTTGCGAATCGAGGCGCTCCATGAACGAGGTCCGTGCGATTTCGATCTTCGTGCGCGCCGCTACGCTCGGCAATCTGCGGCGTGCGGCCATTGATCAGGGGATTTCTCCGCAGGCCGCGAGTCACGCGGTGATGCAGCTCGAAAAGGAGCTTGGCGTGCGGCTCTTTCATCGCACGACGCGCAAGCTCTCCCTGACCGAAGAAGGGCAACGGCTCCTGCAGAATGTCGAGCCGGCGCTCGCGATGCTCACCTCGGCGATCGCGGATGCGCGCAGCGCGAAAGAGCACATCGCCGGTCCGCTGCGCATCAGCGCGCCGAAAGCGCTCGGTCGTGCGCTTTGGCCATCGGTGCTCGAGTTCGCCGCGCTCTATCCCGACGTCGCGCTCGACGTGCGTTTCGACGACCATTTCACCGATCTCGTCGAGGAACGCGCCGATGTCGGATTGCGTGGCGGCTCGCCGCCCGCCGGCGGCGCGATTGCGCGGCGGCTCGTGCCGATACAACTGATCGTGTGTGCGTCGCCCGCGTATATCGATCGGCATGGCGCGCCGCGTACCGTCGAGGCGCTCTCGTCGCACCGCTGCACCGGATATCGTCGCGCGAACACCGGCAAGCAGGCGCCGTGGGAATTCATGATCGGCGATGAGATCGTCTATCGCGAGATCGCCGCGACGCTCTGCGCCAACGATATCGATGCGGAAGCCGATGCCGTGCTAGCCGGTCTCGCGATCGGTCAGCTCGGGAGTTTTTCGGCGGTCGGGCATATCCGCGCAGGGCGGCTCGTGCCTTTGCTCGCGCGGCATCTGACCCAGCGCGAATCGATCTACATCTACTATCGGCATCGGACCGAGCAGCCGCTACGCGTGCGAACGTTCATTGATTTCATGATCGGGAAGCTCGCGGATAACGGCGACCTGTTTCTGTCGCCTGGAGAATTGCGCGCGTTCGCGAAATGAACGGCACGATCCCTGCGTTATGACGCAGCGCCGACTAGAATGCTTCGGGGCGCCATGTCCCGGCAGACATTCACCAAACTGGAGCAAGCGATGAAGACGATCAATATGCTCAAACTCGCAGCCGTCGCGTTGACGGTTTTCTCATCCGTCGCCGCATGGTCGCAAACCAGCGATGCGGCTGCGACTTCGTCCGCCACGCCATCGGCGAGTGCGGGCAGCTCGAAATCGGCGCTTCGAAAGGCCAACCGTGCGCTCAGCAAGAAGGTGTCTCAGGCGCTGCAGAAGGGCGGCATCGATACCGTGGGCATCAACGTGATCGCGAAGAACGGCGCCGTCACGCTCGCGGGTCATGCCGCGGACGGCACGCAGATCGACAAGGCCGCTTCGATCGCGAAGGGCGTGAGTGGCGTCACGTCCGTGAAGAACGTACTGACGATTCAGGAAGGCGGTCAGTAACGCGCGCACGGCGCGCGCCGCGATGGATGGTGGGCGCGCCGTCAGGACTTATCGTGAACAAAAGCTCAACGCTTGCCGTTGAGCGCCTTCACGATCGTCCTGGTGGGCGCACTGGTGGCGATTCGCTGGATGTCCGCGACGTGAACCCAGCGGCATCGAAGGATCTCATTGCTTGCGCGCGGCTTGGCGCTCTTGGGCACGTCGCAGAAAAAGACGTGATGATGCTTCTGCCTTCCCCGATGCTGGAACAGAAATTTCGCCGATTTGCCCAGAAGGCGCGTCTCTTCCTTGAGTTCACGTAGCGCGGCGTCCGGCAAGTGCTCGCCTCGCTTGAGCATGCCGCCGGGCAGCGCCCATTTCGCGCGACGTCGTGCAACCAGCAGAATCCGGTTGCCTCGTCGGCAGATGACCGTGGCTCGCTTCCTCAAACTGGCTCCGAATATCTATATCTTTTCATGGATGCGCAGGACGCGTCCTGCGAGCGCGTCTAAGTGTACTCAACACTTGCCGGATTGTGGAGCGCTCGATGACGGCGGCATTTCCCGGATTGCGCATTCGGCGATACGTGTTCCGCGTGTTCATGCGTGGCCATCGACCGGAAAAGTGTCACACTGGCCGCATCAAATGATTGCTCACTTCACGGAGCAGCATCATGGCGCGCAACGAATACGTTCTCTTCAAGGGCAAGCTCAGCCTCGGAGTTCCTTTTCTCGACGGCTATAAAGGCGATCCGCATTATGTGATCGTCAGCGAGGACGCGAACGGCAACTCGTTCGCCATTGTCACCAATGTGAAATCGGACAGCTCGCTTGCGGGGCCAGCGGGCTATCTCGTGCTGTATCTCTGGGACCAGTATTTCGATCATCCGATGACCGCCGATCTCGGCAAACTGCCTGTGGGCGTTTCCACGTCGAACTTCCCGAAGCTCGACTACGTGCACGACAAACGCCTGCTCGATCTGAACGCGATGCGCCCGATCGCGCTCGACACGAAGACCGAGCGCAACGATATCAATGCGTTGCTAAACGAGATGTTGCAGCTCGATATGTCGGCGGACGGCATCGATTACGTCTACAAGACGCCCGGCTATAGCGACAACCGGCTCGGATGGAAGCCTGCGAAGGACGTCACCGTCTACGGCTTCGGCTTCCTGTTCGAACCGGACAAGAACGGATTGCACGAAACGCACATGAATCAGGGCAACCCGAAACCGGGCAAGGGATCTCATGTGAAAGACCACTCGAACGAGAACGGCGTGTTTCAGGACGGCGCGGTGATGGTCGAAGTGGACGGCAAGTTTCAGGCGCTTTTCGTCGCGTTCCAGACGCAACTCGTGCCGACCGACAATCGCGGCCGGCCGATTCCGGGGCAGTCGCACCCCATCCTCAGCTCGCCGGCGTAACGCTGATGTCATGAACCGTGTGACGCTTCCGTGACGTGGACTTCATGCCGATCCGCGCGATGACAGGCACAATACGATGAATCCGCCATCCGTGCGGGCCCGGCGGAGACCGTCGGGACCCGTCCATTCATCGTCGTCATGACCCACACCGATCCCTCGAAGAATTCCCCGCGTTTCCTTTTGTTTCTGGTTTGCCTGTTCGCTTCCGCCGGACAACTCGCCATCGACATCTACGTGCCCGCGCTGCCCGCGATGGCGCGTTACTTCGCCACCTCGCCCCAGGCGATCCAGTCGAGCGTGTCCGGCTATATGGCCGCCTATGCGATCGGCCAGCTGGTGTTCGGCCCCATCGCCGATGCATACGGGCGCAAGAAGGTGCTGGCTTTCGGGCTGGTCATCTTCACGCTCGGCTGCCTGCTGTCGCTCGCGGCGACGAGCCTCGAAACCTTCCTGCTCGCGCGTTGCCTGCAAGGCTTCGGCATTGCCGCGACGAATCTGCTCGCGAAGACCATCATCACCGATTCGTTCAAGGGCCAGGCGCTGCTGCACGCTTTCACGTACATGGCGATCGCGTGGGGACTCGCGCCGATCGTCGCGCCCGTGATCGGCGCGCATTTGCAGACGTGGTTCGGCTGGAAAGCGTGTCTGGTGTTCCTGCTGATCTACTCGATCGTGATGTGGACGCTCGTGTGGCGCTACCGCGAGACCTTGCCGAAGCCCGTGCATCTCGAACTGCGCACGCTGGTCACGAACGCGGGCAAGGTGTTGTCGAGCCGCGTGTTTCAAAGCTGCTTTCTCGCGCAGGGTTTGTGCTACAGCATTCTGCTCGTGTTCAACATCGTCGGCCCCTTCATGGTGCAGAACACGCTGCACAAGCCGCCGACCTATTTCGGCTATCTGGCGCTTGCCATCGGCATGATGTACTTTCTCGGCGGCCTGTCCAACCGCATCTATCACGTGCGTCTGCCGAGTGCGGAGCAACGGCTGCGTATCGGTGCGCGCGTGATGGCGGGGGCATCGGTCGTCATGCTGCTGCTTTCGCTGACGGTCGGCCTGACCATCTGGACGCTTGCCGCGCCCGTGCTCGTGATGGGCTTCTGCGCCGGCGCGATGTACCCGACGCTGATGGCGAAGGGTAATTCGCTCTTCCCGCATATCGCGGGCCTCACGGCGGCGATCCTGGGCTGCGCGCTGTTACTGGTGTCGTCGGTGATGATGGCGCTGGCGGGCTTCGTTTCGGTGCAGATCCTGGCGCCGCTCGCGCTGTTCTTCGTGATTCTCGCGTTCACGGTTGTCGCGATGGTCACGCTGCTGCTGCGGCATCTGGAACAGTCGCAGGCCACTCGCACGATGCGCGGCGGCGCCGACGCGGCGTAATGCTTCATGGTGGTGCGCGCTGCAATGCATTGCAGAAAAGCTTGTTTGTCCACGCCTTTTTGACGGACTAGATTGGAACTGTCCACGCATCGAGGAGGCGAGCCATGCCGCACTTCCTGACTCATTACTGGCAGGCGTTATCAGCCCCGGCGGGGCGCGTGCGTAAGCACTTCACTCATGACGTAGCAGTGCCGGACGAATCCACGCGCGCGGAACAGCTCGAACATATTTCCGTCTACGCACGCGCGGGCTATTTCAACATGGGCTACACCGTCGACGCATTCCAGTTGCCCGGAGAATCGCCGCTGCACTGAAGCGGGTCAGCGCGACCAGGGCGCCTGATGCGGTGCGCCCCACGCACGGCCGCGCCTTTTTATAATCTCAGGAATCCAAATCACGCGCGGCGCGCATAGCATCTCGCAAAGCCTTGGTTTGATGCGAGGACAGGCAACCGTAACATCGGACGTTCCACTCCTTTCCGATTTACGTCGAATGCCCATGAACGTCCCTCGCTTTCCGTCGGCCACGCTTGGAATCGACCCCGGCGCGGCGCAAGATCGCACCACGAGCACCGTCGCCCGCGCCGGCGATCCGCGCGCGCTCATCGATCTGCCAACGCGCGCCGTGCGCCGCCGTACGGCGTTCCAATGGTCCGCGCTGCGCTCGCGCGCGTTGCGTGTAGGCGTGCCGCTCGCGCTCATCGTACTGTGGCAACTCGCAACGTCGCTGCAACTCGTCGCGCCTGAAACCTTGCCGCCGCCGACAGTGATCGTCGCCGCGCTCAAGGAACTGATCGCCGATGGCGAGTTGCAAAGCGCGATCGGCGTGTCGCTGATGCGGGCGGCGACGGGCCTCGCGATCGGCGGCGGCATCGGCTTGTTCGCTGGCCTGTTCGCGGGACTGTGGCGCGTGGGCGAGGAGATCGTCGATGCGCCGTTGCAGATGCTGCGCACGATTCCATTCATCGCACTGATCCCGCTTTTCATCACGTGGTTCGGCATCGGCGAGGGCGCGAAGGTCGCGGTGATTCTCGCGGCCACGATCTTCCCGATGTACCTCAACACGTATGCGGGCGTGCGCGGCGTCGATCCGAAGCTGCTCGAAGCGGCGAGCGTGTTCGGCCTGTCGAGCCGGCAGATCGCGCTGCGCATCATTCTGCCGACGGCGCTGCCTTCGATACTCGTGGGCGTGCGCTATTCATCGGCGGTGGCGCTGCTCGCGCTCGTCGTCGCGGAGCAGATCAACGCGCAGAACGGCATCGGCTACATCCTCGTGAACGCGAACCAGAATCAGCGCGCGGACATCATCATCGCGGGCATTCTGGTGTATGCGGCGCTCGGCATCGTGACCGATCTCATCATGCGCGCGCTCGAACATCTCGCTCTTCCATGGAGGCCGCGTTTTGAACTCGCCTGATATCGCGTTGACCCGAACCGTGCGCGACGAACGCGAGACCGCGCTCGAACTCGACAGCGTGAGCCGCGTATTCGACGGCCGCGCCGTGCTGAAGGATGTCTCGCTCAAGGTGAAGCGCGGCGAGTTCGTGTCGATGCTCGGCGCCTCGGGTGCCGGCAAGACGACGCTGCTGCGCATTCTCGCCGGACTCGATCAGGCCGACAGCGGGCGCGTGCGCGTAGCGGGCGCGCGCTCCGTCGTATTTCAGGAGCCGCGTCTCGTGCCCGCGAAACGTGTGTGGGAGAACGTCGTGATCGGTCACGACCGGCTCAACGCGGCGAAGCCTTCCGCGCTCGCCGCGCTCGATGAAGTAGGCCTCACGCGTCATGCCGATGGCTGGCCGAAGACGCTCTCGGGCGGCGAGGCGCAGCGCGTCGCGCTGGCGCGCGCGCTCGTGCGCGAGCCGAAGCTGTTACTGCTCGATGAGCCTTTCGCCGCGCTCGATGCGCTCACGCGCATCCGCATGTATGAGCTCGTCGCGCGTTTGTGGCGCGCGCATACGCCGGCCGTCGTGCTGGTCACGCATGACATCGATGAGGCGATTCTGCTGTCGGACCGCATCGTCGTGTTGTCGCAAGGGGAGATCAGCGCGGATGTCGTCGTCGATTTTCCGCGACCGCGCTCGCGCAGCGACGAAGCGGCCATCGCGCTCAGAACGCGGTTGCTCGCCGAACTCGGTGTGACACAGGATTCGCCGCAGAAGGCGGCATAACCCTTTCATTCACTCATCACACTCCCATGCGTATCAGGAAACGTTTTACCGCTCTATTCGTTGCGAGTCTGTTCGCCGTGTCGGCCTCGGCCTTTGCCGATGAACCGCTCACCTTGACCATCGGCACGCAGGATGCCGCGTGGCCGCTCATCGTCGAAGCGTCGCATGTGCTCGACGGCGCGCCGTACAAGGTGAAATGGGCCGTGCTCACGGGGCCCGCCGCGCAACTGTCCGCGCTCTATTCGAAAGTGCTCGACGTCGGGCTGATGGGCGATACGTCGCTCATCATCGAGCAGGGCAATGCGCGTGCGCCGTGGACGCCCGAGACCGCGCCCTTGCAGATCATCGCGGGATGGCGCAATCCGGACAGCGGCTATCCGCCGATCGTCACGGTCGTGCGCAAGGATGCGGATGTCAGGAATCTCGCCGATCTGCGCGGCAAGACGTGGGGCTATAACTTCGGCGGCTTCAATTATCTGCAATACGTGCTGTCGTATAACAAGGCGGATCTGAAGCCGAAGGACTTTCAGGGTGTGAAGTTCGGCGATGGCAACGTGTCGGCGTCGGCGTTCAATGCGGGGCAGGTCGCGGTGTATTCGGGCGGCTATGGGCCGGTGAAGGAAACGGTCGACAAGGGCGATGCGCGCGTCGTCATCAAGAGCGATGAGCTGGATATTCCGGCGTTGTCCGTGTTCACGGCGCGCACGGAAGTGCTGCGCGATCCGGCGAAGAGCCGCGCGCTCGGCGACTTCCTCGGGCGCCTGAAGAACTCGTGGACGTGGTGGGCGCAGAATGTGCCGGCTGTCGAGAAGATCTATCTGGAGAAGATGAAGCAGAGCCCGGCGCGCGCGAAGTTCTCGGCGGAGAATGGACGCTCGGTGTTTTATCCGCTCGACAAGGCGCTCGTCGCGCGAGAGCAGCGCATTGCCGATACGCTTTATCGGTCGGGCGATATCAAGAACAAGATCACGGTCGATATCGAGTTCAATCCGGTGTTCGATGCGCAGGCGGTGGCGGCGCGGTGAACCACATCGGCTCATGCGAAAAGGCGCGCCGTGGAGCGCGCCTTTTTTCACTCATCGATCGCTGTATAAGGATGCGCGTACGTGAACGGATCACACAGCAGCTCATTCAACGCAAACTGCCCCACCGCGTGATACTTCCACCGCACGCTATCGTGCAGCGTGTGCGTTCTTGCATTGCGCCAGTGCCGGTCGAGGTTATGCGTGTCCAGTGTCGATTGCGTGCCCGCGAGTTCAAAGAGCTTGCTGGCGGCATCGAGTGCGAACTGCGTCGCGAGTATCTTCGCCTCGGCCGTGGCGACGATCGCCGCAGCCACATCGGCGCGCCCGTCTGCGTCACGCGCGGCATCGATCGACGCGGCGGCACGCGCCGTCAGCGCCTGCGCCGCGTGATAGTCGACCGTCAACGAGCCGATGTCGCGCAACGTGTAGGGATCGTCGACCGCGCGCGTCGCAGCGCTGCCACGCGCCGGATGCGATAACGCCTTCAGGAACCGCTTCGTATCGTCGAGCGCCGCGCGCCCGATGCCCAGGTCGATCGCCGCATGAATGAGCTGCGATACCGCGTTCGCCGCGTCGATATGTCCGCTTCGGCCACGCTTCACGATCTGCAATGCATCGAGTTCGACGTGATCGAGCCGCACCTGGCCGCTCGCCGTCGTGCGCTGACCGAAGCCCGACCAGTCGTCGATGACCTCGACGCCGCGCGCGTGCCGTGCGACGAATGCGGTGACGGTCAGGCCATCGTCGTCGCGCGCCGCGACCGGAATCCAGTCGGCGAACAGCGCGCCTGTCGAATAAACCTTGCGGCCGGAGAGCACGAAGCCGCTTGCGCTGCGATGCACGCGCGTCTCGTGCTCGGAAGGCAAGCGATCGCCCGGCTCCGCGGTGGCGTTGCCGAAACGTTCTCCCGCGAGCGCGCGGGAAAAGAAGAAATCCTGCTGGCTCGGCGTGCCGTCATGCCGAAGCCGTTCGAGCGTGGCGAAATGATTTTGCGGAATCTGTCCAAGCGACGAATCCGCCGCCGATATCAGCTCGAACACGTCGGCGATCGTGCGTACGGAAACATCCGCGCCGCCGAACGCGCGCGGCACGCTGATGCCCCACAATCCCGACGCGCTGAATGCCTCGACTTCGTTCACGGGCAAATGCCGCTCACGGTCGCGATGCGATGCTTCAACGGCAAATTCACGCGCAAGCCGACGCGCGATTTCGATTGCTTCGTCATCCGATTTGATGATGCTGGCGCGATGAATGCTGTTCATGGTGTCCTCACGCCGCACGTGCTGCGCGCGCATACTGACTGTCGGGCCGCGGCAAGCCCAGATGTTCCCGCAACGTCGTGCCTTCGTAATCGCGCCGGAAGATGCCCTTCTTCTGCAACAGCGGCACGACATGATCGACGAACGCCGCAAGCCCGGAAGGGAACACATCCGCGTTAAGGTTGAAGCCGTCCGCGCCGCGCTCGTTGAACCAGCGCGCGATATCGTCGGCGATCTGCTCCGGCGTGCCCACGATGATCCGATGTGCGCCCGGATTGCGATCCAGCAGATCGCGCACGGTGAGGTTCTCGCTTTTCGCAAGCGCAACCGTCGAATCGATGAAGCCCCGCGAGAGATCCGAGCGCGCAACCTTTCCGATCAGCTCATAAGGCAGCGGCGCATCGATATGCAGATCGTCCGGCGCGAGGCCGAGCGCGCCCGCAAGACGCGCGACTTCGCGATCGGTATCGAGCAGCGCATCGAGTTCGGCCTTGCGTTCGCGCGCTTCGCGCTCGGTCCCGCCAATCACCGGATACAAACCCGGCAGCAGCAGAAAATGATCCGGATTGCGTCCATGCAGACGCACGCGCTCCTTCATCTCCGCATAGAAGGTCTGCGCCGTCGGCAAAGTGGTTTGCGCGGTGAACACGGCATCGGCGAAACGTGCGGCCAGCGCGCGGCCGCCTTCGGACGAACCCGCCTGCACGAGCACCGGCCGCCCTTGCGGACTGCGCGGCACGGTAAGCGGACCGCGCACCGAAAAGTAAGTCCCGCGATGCTCGATCGCATGCACGCGCGATGGATCGGCATAGCGGCCGGTCGTTCGATCGGCGACGAAGGCATCGTCTTCCCAGCTATCCCACAGCTTCGTCACCACTTCGACGAACTCCTGCGCGCGCGCATAGCGTTCGTCGGTCGTGAGCGGCACGTCGTGGCTGAAGTTCGCGGCGGCGGCCGCATCGTAGGTAGTGACCGCGTTGAAGGCAACTCGCCCGCCGCTCAGATGATCAACGGATGCGAAGCGCCGCGCAAGATTGAAGGGATCGTTGAAGGTCGTCGAAGCCGTGCCGATCAGGCCGACATGCGTCGTCGCGCCCGCGAGCGCGGTCAGCAGCACAGTCGGTTCCAGCGCTTGCGACGGCCCTTCGGCGTGATTGCGCAGCGCGAGCAGATCGGAGAGAAACACCGCATCGAGCTTGCCGCGCTCGGCGATCGACGCGATTTCCCTGAAGAAATTCAGATCGATGATCGAGCGCGGATTGTCGAGCGTGCGCCATCCGGCGGGATGGCGTCCGACGCCGGTGATGTTGGTGTTCAGATGCAGTTGGCGCGTGTGGCTCATGATGTCGTATGAAGAAGCGGTTGATGAGCGGACACCGGAATGCGCAAGCCCGCCTCGACGAGCAGCGGCAACACGGCATCGCCGAAATACGCGAGATCGGGTTCGAAGTCGAAGAAGGTGAGCTGCACGCCGTCGCATCCGGCGCGCTTCAACGCGAGCAACTGCTCGACGATCCGCTCGGGCGAGCCGATCAGATGCAGGTTGCCGCCGAGAATGCGCTGCTCGCGCTTGTGCTGCGCCCACGCTTTCGCATCGCTCTTGCCGTGCATGCCGACAAAGCCATCGAGCGCGCCTTCGTCGGCATGCGCGACGATCGCGTCGTGATACTCGCGCGCCTCGCGCTCGGTCGGCCGGCACACGATGGTCGGATTGATCAGCGTGCGGACACGGCGGTTCACGCGTTGCGCGCTCTCGCGAATCGTCGCGGTATGCGCGGGCAAGGCCGCGATGGCGTCATCGAAGGCCGCGCCTGCCGGGCTCGTGATGAAGATGAGGTCCGAATGCCGCACGGCGTAATCGATGCCCGCCGCCGACCCCGTCGCATTCACCAGCACAGGGCGATGAAAGCGCGGACGCGGACTCACGAACGCTTCGTTCAGTTGCCAGTGTTTCGTCCTGATGTGCTGGTTCGCGTCGCTGCGCCAGAGCGTGTCGAGCACGCCGACGAACTCCGCCGCGCGCACGTAGCGCTCGTCGTGCTCGATCATCGGCTGGCCGAACATCGCCCATTCGCTCGCCACGTGTCCGGTCACCAGATTGATGCCCCAGCGGCCGCCCGAGATGTGATCGAGCGTTGCGCCGAACTTCGCGAGATGCAGCGGATGCCACGGCCCATAGAGCGCATGCACGGTCGAGATCAGCAGGATGCGCTCGGTGATCGCGGCGAGCGCGCTGGTCGCGATGAACGCGTCGAGCGATTGCTCGCGATACTTGAGCGCGCCGCCGTGCCCGTTCTTGCCGAGCCATTGCGCGAGACCGAACACGAGATCGAAGCCGAGCGCCTCGGCCTTTTGCGTGAGGCGCGCGTTGTAGTCGAAGCGCCAGTCGGTGCCGCGCGGCAGCGTCGAGATGGACCAGCCGCCGTTCTGGATCGGCAGGAACAGGCCGAGCATCAGCGGTTGCTGGAACGCCGCATGCAACGGGCTGCCGGGAATGTCGGCGGGGCTCGTAGTGCCGTCGAACGCGGCTGTCATACGATGCTCTCCTTCAGCGCGCTCAGACGCGCGTGGCTGCGCTTCGCCGTCGCCGTGCCGAAGTCGAGCACGTCGATCGAGGCGATCGCGTCGCGCTCCAGTTGCGCGACGAGTTGCAGTTCCCATGCGAGATACGCGTTCATCTGTTCGGCGACGCGGCCCGGTTCGGCGTGATAGGGGCTATACCAGGCGTCGTCGTCGCCGGTGAGGTTATGCGTGTCGCCCGAGTCGAGCGGCAGGCCGAGCGCGCTCCAGCGGCGCGTGCCGCCGGTCAGCGCGGCGATCTCCGGCCGCTGCTGCGCGAGTTCGGCGGCGACGAGACTGGCGAGCACGCCATCCTCCGACGTGAGCACGAGTTGCGTGCCCCGTGCGAAGTCATGCAGACGCGCAGGCAGCTCGCTTGCGGCGATGAAGCGCGCGCCGCTCACGTGGCCGCGCCTGAACGCGAGACTGCTGTCGATATCGATCGCCTGCGCCTTGCCTGCTTCGATCGCCTCGCGCAACTGGTCCGGCTCGATCCAGCGCGTGCGCGCGCCATGCGGCCGCACGGCGAGCGGCTCGGGACCGGCTTCGAGCGCGTCGGCGGTGAGCGCGGCGCTGGCGGCGTCGTCGAGCACGCGCACATCGAGATAGCCAAGCTGCTTCAGCCACGATGCGGTCATGCGGGCGCGCACGCCGTCATCGTCGCGCAACACCACGCGCGCGTGCAGCGTGCCGATGTATTCGTCGGTCGCCTGCACGAGCTGACCGCCCGGCGCCGAGCGCCAGCCCGACGGATGACCCGCTTCGTATTCGAGCGGATCGCGCACGTCGAAGCGATACAGCGTGCGCTCGCCGCTTTCGCGCTCCAGCGCGGCGAGCGCCTCGCGATCGATCACGGGCACGCCCGCCTTGCGCGCGGCGGCGCTGGCGAGCTCGCGCGCGACGGCGAGCGTGGCCGCATCGGGACGCGGCGCGGTGCGGATGTTGCCGTGCTCGAGTTCGAGACCCGCGAGCAGCCACGACATCGAGCCGCCCGTGAGCGCCGCGACCGGATTCGGCACGCCCGCATTGATGAGCGACTGCGCGCCGAGGATGCTGCGCGTGCGGCCCGCGCAATTCACGACGATCAGCGTCTGGGGCGACGGCGCCGCCGCGAGCGCGCGATAGACGAGCTCCGCGCCCGCGCAGTCGATGCCGCCGGGAATGTTCATCGTGTTGAATTCGCCGAAGGGGCGCGAGTCGAGCACGACGAGATCGTCGCCCGCGTCCTGGCGCGCTTTCAGTGTTTCGGCGTCGATGTTGGGCGTATGCAGTTCGTGTTCGATCACTTCCCCGAATGCCTTGCCGGGCACGTTGGTGCCGCTGAAGACTTCGAAGCCCGCGTTCTCCCAGCCGTCGACGCCGCCTTCGAGTATCGACACATCCGTATAGCCCCAGCGCGCGAGCAGGGCGGCGGCGCGCGGCGTGTGCTCGCCGTGCGTATCGACGAGCACGATGGGCGTGCCGCGCCTCGGCACGAGCCGCACGATCACGAGCCCGAGCCGTCCGACCGGCGCGACCGACGAATAGAACAGCCGCCTTCGCGCCGACACGCCTTCCTCGCGGACATCGAGCACGGCGAGTTCGGAGCGTTGAGCGATGAGCGTGCGCAATTGCGCGGGAGACACGAAGCGGGACATGGGCGAGAAATCCTGTGTAGGCGACATCGACGGGGAGCGCCTGCTCCAGCGGCGTCGTGCGGAAGAAAAAGGATCATCTTCGTCGCGCAGGCTGGCATCGCAAACCGATCATTTCACGGATGCTTTTGAATGAATCGATGCTTTGAATAGCTGCGTAGGTGCGAACGTGCCGGACGCGTGTGGTATAAGCACCGCATGCGCGCGCCCGCTCGCGGCGCGCAACGAACGTGACAGGAGCATGCAGTGAGAAGGACCGCCGAAAACAAGTTGAAGGTGGTCGCAGTGCGGGTCGATCCACAATTCGAGCAACGGCTGCGACTATTGGCAGAGGTGACGGGACGCAAGCAATCGTTCTTTCTTCAGCAGATGATCGAGAACGGCATCGGCGCACTGGAAGAGACGTGGCTGCCGGCCGACGTGCTCGAACAGGTCCGCAGCGGCGCGCTGCCGGTGCGGGACGAGAGCGTCGGCACCGCCGACCTCTTCGGTGACGAGGCATGATCGAATCGCGCTTCGCCGGGCTCGACGCGCCATCCGGCGACGGTGCGCTCGCGCGCATCGTCTTCGGCGCGACGAGCGGCCGGCCGGGCATCGAGAACGGCGTGCCGACGCTGCATCTCAGGATGGCCGACGACGCGCACGAAGGCTTCGCCGAAATCTGGCGCAGCGCCGGGGCGATCCGCAGCGGTACCGTCAACGATCTGGTGTTCGCTCACGACGATGCGTTCCTCTTTTGCGCCGGCTTCATCCCGTTGTCCGGCCGATACACCGAGGCCACGCGCCAGGCCTACACCGATGCCTTCGCGCTCGTCAGCGAACTGAACTTCCCGAAGATCTTTCGCATGTGGAACTTCATTCCCCATATCAATGGCGAAAATGGGGAAGGGCTGGAGGTGTATCGCGATTTCTGCCGTGGCCGCGCCGTCGCATTCGAGCAGGATTACGCGCACGCATCGGGCATGCCGGCGGCGACGGGCATCGGCACGTGGGGCGAGGGCGTCGGCTTCTACTTTCTCGCGTGCCGCGAGGGCGCGCTGCGGCACATCGAGAATTCGCGTCAGACGCCCGCGTATGAGTACCCGCAGCGTTACGGTCCGAAGTCGCCGAGTTTCGCGCGCGGCACGCTGCTGGGCGACACGCTGTTCGTATCGGGCACGGCCAGCATTCTCGGACACGAGACGATGCACGAGGGCGATCTCGAACGGCAGTGGAGCGTCGCGATCGGCAACATCGCGCATCTGATCGGCGCGGATAATCTCGAAGCGCAAGGCGTGGACGGCGGTTATACACTGCGCGATCTCGACCAGATCAAGGTGTACTACCGGCATGCGGCGGATCTGCCTGCCGTGACGAAACTGGCGCGAGCCGCGTTTCATCCGGATGCGAGCATCCGCTATCTGCAAGTGGATATCTGCCGCGCCGATCTGCTCGTCGAGATGGAAGGCATTGCGTCACATCGGCGCTCAGACTGAGGCCGATTGCCTGAGCGTTTTCACGAGCAGGCTGTGCAGGCTATCCACGGCTTTCGAGCCACGCGAGTCGCGGCTTCGATACACTGCCACTTCCATCGGTTCGAGCGGCCCGAGGCCTTCGTCGCTGCCCAGAATCCGCAGATGTCCCGGCGCGCTGCATTGCGTCAGCGCCGCGACCGCCAGACCGCTTTCGACGGCGGCGATCTGCCCGGCCAGACTCGAACTGTTGTAGACCACCTTGTAGCGGCGTCCTTGCTGCGCGAGCGAATTGATCGCGCCGCGCCGCGCGAGGCTCGCGCTTTCGTAGACGGCGATCGGCAACGGATCGCGCCGCCACAGCTCGAATTGCGCCGCGCCCACCCACACCAGCGGTTCATGGAACAGCAGCGTGCCGCGTCGGCCATGGTCGCGCGACACGAGCGCGATATCGAGTTCGCCGTTCGCAACGCGCGGAATGAGCGATGTCGACTGCTCGCAGATCAGTTCGATCTCGACGCCGCTATGGCGCGGCGCGAAGCGTTTGAGCACGGGCGTCAGATACTTCGCCGCGTAGTCGTCCGGCACGCCGAGCCTCACGCGGCCGGTGAGTTGCTCGCCTTGCAGCGCAACCTGGGCTTCCGCATGCAGATCCAGAATGCGGCGTGCGTAGCCGAGCAGCGTCTGCCCGTCGTGCGTGAGTTCCAGCGTGCGCGAGCCGCGCTCGATGAGCTGCAGTCCCAGCGCGCTTTCGAGCTTCTTCAACTGCATGCTCACCGCCGATTGCGAGCGATGCACTTCGCCCGCCGCGCTCGACAGCGAACCCGCGTCGACGACCGCGACGAAGCACTTGAGCCAGTCCGTTTGCAGATCGTGTCGTTTCATCAGTCCAGGAAGATGCTTTCGATAATCGAATGGATAGCGTTCGAATTATGCGCTTTTCGTTCGACTAGCCGCGGCACACACTGCGTCCATGAATACGAACCCGACATCACCTCGGACGGCATCGCGCTTCGCGGTGCGCGCGCAAACACATCGCGCGGCAGGCGCGTGGCCCTTTCTTCTCGGCTGCGCGCTGCTCGGCACGATCGGCATTTTTCTGCACGAAGCCAAAGCCGATCCCTTGACGGCGACGTGGTTCCGCTGCGCATTCGGCTTGCTCGGGATGAGCGTGTGGGTTGTGCTGCGCGGGCAAACGCGGTTTCTGCGCCTGACGCGCACTACGGCTCCGTGGGTGCTCGCCGCCAGCGTGCTGATGGTCTTGAGCTGGTCGCTGTTCTTCAGCGCGGTCGAGCGCATTTCGGCGGGCGTGGCCATCGTGCTGTTCCATGTTCAGCCGATGTGGGTGCTGGTGCTCGCATCGTGCCTGCTGAAGGAGGCGATCGGCGGGCAGCGCATCGCGGCGGTATCGGTCGCGATGATCGGACTCGTCATGGCGACGGGCATCGTCGAGCACAGCGCGAGCGGCTCGCTCGAGCCGGGCTACTGGATCGGCGTCGCCGCGTGTCTGGCCGGGTCGCTGTGCATGGCGTGCGTGACCATCATCGCGAAACGCTTGCGCGAACTGCCCGCCGGCACGCTCGCGTGGTGGCAATGCGCGGTCGGCACGCTGCTCCTGTGGGTCTGGCCGATGCAGCAGGGCTGGCCCGCGTGGGGCATCTCGTGGGCGTGGCTCGCGGGGCTCGGGCTGATCCACACGGGCCTCGCGTACACGCTGATGTATATCGGGATGGCGCGACTCGATACGGCGCGCGTCGCGGTGTTCCAGTTCGTCTATCCGGCGGTGGCCATCGTCATCGACTGGCTGTATTTCGATCAGCGTCTGAGCGGCGTCCAACTCGCGGGCGTCGTGTCGATGTCGGTGGCGATCTGGTTCGCGGAGCGGGGGCGGGGTGGGTGACGCAAGCACCAGTCAGTGTGCGATACTATGAACATTGTTTATGCACATAGGGGATGCACATGGCCCACGCTTTCGTTACGCGCGCGGACCTTCAGTCGACAGTCCAGCCCGAGAGGGGCGCCAGAGTCACACGCAAGCCAACCAACGTTTCTCTGCCGTCGGATCTGCTGGAGCGCGCCAGGGAACTCAACGTCAATGTTTCGCGTGCGAGCGAACGCGGGTTGCGTGAAGAGGTTCAGGAAGTCGAGGCCCGCCAGTGGGCCGAGCAAAACGCCGAACTCGTGAAGGCCTACACCGCGATGGTGGAACGGGAAGGCCTGCCTTTGGCGAAATATCGGACGTTCTGATGGCTCGTTTTGACCTCTATCTCAACCCCAACGAAGATTCGCGAAACAGCACGCCCTACGTGGTCGATGTACAAAGCGATCATGTCGGCAGTCTGCCGACTCGCGTGGTGATTCCCCTACGGCGTTCGAACCTTCTGGACTACACGGGCGCGCCATCCGATCTGCTCCCGAGCTTCGTGATCGACGGCGAAGACTGTTTCCTGGACACGCCTGCAATGGCCGCCGTTCCGGCCGGTGTGCTTGGCAAAAGGATCGGATCGCTTGGTGAATTCCGTGGCCTGATTGCTGACGCGCGAGATCGACTCTTCGGCGGATACTGACGGCGCACGCCCCTTCAACGCCGCCCGCGCCCCGCCTTCTGCGCACAATCCAGCATGAACTCGATGAACGCCAGCGTCGCGCGCGTGTGGTGCCGATTCGGCATGTACAGCATGTACATATGCGTGCCGAAGATGCTGAGCCGCCATTCATCGAGCGCCGTGACGACCTCACCGCGCCGCATGTCTTCCATCACGACGTAATCCGGCACGATCCCGACGCCCAGCCCCGCGAGAATCGCCTCGCGCAGAAACAGAAAATTCTCCGAGATCAGGCTCGGCTCCAGCATCACCTCATGACGTTCGTCGTCGAGATAGGCGGCGACGCGCGTCTGCTTGCCGACCACCGTCGCGGTGATCACCGGCGCGACGCGCAGTTCTTCGAGCCGCGTCGGCATGCCGTGCTCCCCGGCATACGCCGACGACGCGCACGCGACATACCGCACCGGCCCCATGTCGCGTGCGACGAGGCTCGGCGGCGGCTCCGGCATCACGCGCACGGCGATATCGACTTCATCCCGCATCAGGTCTTCCACGCGATTTTCGAACATCACGTCGAGCACGATATCCGGATACTCGCGCTTGAACGCGATCAGCCATTCCGACATCACGAGTTGCCCGTAACCGCTCGGCACCGATAGCCGCACGCGTCCCTGCAGCCGCTGCCCGAGCGTCGACACAGATTCCTGCGCCGCCAGCAGCGCATTCTGGATCGAGCGGCCGTGCTCGTAGAGCTTGAGGCCGAGTTCCGTCGGCTCGACGCGGCGCGTGGTCCGCCGCACGAGCTGCAAACCGACCGACTTTTCGAGCTGATTCAGGTGATAGCTGACATTGGCGCGGCTCATCTTGAGGCGGCGCGCCGCTTCGCTCAGATTGCCCGCATCGAGGATTTCGACCAGCAGCGTGAGTTCATTGACATCCACGGCAATCTCGATTGTCAAATGCGATTTGACAGTCTGTCAACGGTCGCTGTAATTGTCAAGGATGCCTTTCCCCGCGAGAATGCTTGCACGCCAAACTGCAAGAATCGGATCAGGAGACTTCCTTCATGACGCTTTCGAGCGCGCCGGAAACCATCGCTGTTCAACACGCATTGCGTGGCAGCGTCCTCGTCGTGACAATCGATCACGCTCCCGTCAACGCGCTCAATGCCGCCGTGCGGCGCGGCCTGATCGACGCGATCGAAACCGCCGACGCCAACCCGTCGGTGCGCGCGGTCCTGATCGTCGGCGCGGGGCGCAACTTCATCGCGGGCGCGGATATCCGCGAGTTCGGCAAGCCCGCGGTGCCGCCGTCGCTGCCCGAGGTGTGCAACCGCATCGAGGCGTGCGCGAAGCCGGTCGTCGCGGCGATTCACGGCGCGGCGCTCGGCGGCGGGCTGGAGGTCGCGCTGGCGTCGCACTACCGGATCGCGGTCGTTGGCGCGAAGCTCGGTCTGCCCGAAGTGCAACTGGGCCTGTTACCCGGCGCGGGCGGCACGCAGCGCTCGGCGCGTCTGATCGGCGCGCAGGCCGCGTTGTCGCTGATGCTGAGCGGGCGTCATGTCGGCGCGGAGGACGCGCTGCGGCTCGGTCTCGTCGATCGCGTCGGCCAGAGCGATGACGTGTTCGCCGAAGGACTCGCCTATGCACATGAACTGATCGCGACGCACGCCGCGCCGCGCCGCACGCGAAACGCGCGCGGTCTCGCGGACAAGGAAGCCAGCGCGGCCGCGATCGCCGCCGCGCGCGCGGATACGCAGAAGAAATCGCGCGGTTTGCTGTCGCCGCTGAAGATCGTCGACTGCGTGGAAGCGGCGTTGAATCTCCCGTTCGACGAAGGGCTGCGCTTCGAGCGTGAACAGTTTCTTGAATGCCGTGAAAGTCCGCAGCGCGCGGGACTCGTGCATGCGTTCTTTGCCGAGCGCGAGGCGCAGAAGTCGCCTGAAACGCGTGACGCGCAGGCGCGCGCGCTTCGCCTGATCGGCGTGATCGGCGGCGGGACGATGGGCGCGGGCATCGCCGTCGCGCTGCTCGACGCGGGCCTCGCGGTGACGATGATCGAACGCGACGACTCATCGCTCGAACGCGGCCGCGCGCACGTCGAAAAGGTCTACGACGGTCTTATCGCAAAGGGCCGCCTGACGCCCGAAGGCCGTGCGCGCGCGCTGGCAAATTTCCACGGCGACACGACCTACGACGCGCTCGCCGACGCCGATCTCGTCATCGAAGCGGTCTTCGAGGACTTGGCGGTGAAGAAGGCCGTGTTCGCGCAACTCGATCGCGTGTGCAAGCCGGGCGCGGTGATCGCGACCAACACGTCCTATCTCGACATCGACGAGATCGCGGCAAGCATCTCGCGTCCGCAAGATGTGCTCGGGCTGCACTTCTTTTCGCCGGCGAACATCATGAAGCTGCTCGAAGTGGTCGTGCCCGCGCGCGTTGCCGCCGATGCCGTCGCGACCGGTTTCGAGCTGGCGAAGAAGCTGAAGAAGGTCGCGGTGCGCGCGGGCGTGTGCGACGGCTTCATCGGCAACCGCATGCTCGCCGTGTACCGCGCGGCGGCGGATCATCTGATGGAAGACGGCGCGTCGCCGTATCAGATCGATCAGGCCGTGCGCGACTTCGGCTTTCCGATGGGACCGTATCAGGTGATCGATCTCGCGGGCGCCGATATCGGCTGGGCGGCGCGCAAACGCCGCGCCCCGTCGCGCGATCCGAACGCGCGCTACGTGCGAATCGGCGACGAATTGTGCGAGCGCGGCTGGTTCGGCCAGAAGACGGGGCGCGGTTTCTATCGATACGAAGACGGCGCGCGCGTGGGCAAGCCCGATGCGGAAGTCGAGTCGATCATCGACGCCGAACGCAAGCGTGCGGGCGTGAGCCCGCGCGCATTCAGCGACGAGCAGATCGTGCGCCGCTACCTGGCCGCGATGATCAACGAAGGCGCGAATATCGTGCACGAAGGCATCGCGCAGCGCCCGCTCGATGTCGACGCCACGCTGATGCACGGCTTCGGCTTTCCGCGCTATCGCGGCGGCCCGATGCATTACGCGGATAGCATCGGCCTGGCGAACGTGCTCGCCGATATCCGCGCATTCGCGAAGGACGATCCGCTCTTCTGGCGCGCGTCGCCGCTGCTCGTCGATCTCGTCGAACGCGGCACGAACTTCGCGAGCCTGAACCAGTCGGCCTGAGGCCTTCGTCGAACTCATACGGAACAGCAATCATGGATCTGAAATTCACCGCAGACGAAGAGGCGTTTCGCGCCGGCGTGCTGGACTTTCTGCGCACGTCGCTGCCGGAGCGCATCGCGCACAAGGCGCGCACCGGCGAGCACCTCACGCGCGACGACATGGCGCAATGGCACGGCATTCTCAATGCGAAAGGCTGGCTCGCGAATCACTGGCCGCAGCAATACGGTGGTCCTGGCTGGAGCGCGGTGCAGAAGTTCATCTTCGAGAACGAATGCGCGATTGCAGGCGCGCCGCGCATCGTGCCCTTCGGCGTGAACATGCTCGGACCGGTGCTCATCAAATACGGCAGCGAGGCGCAGAAACGTCACTGGCTGCCGCGCATTCTCGACGGCACCGACTGGTGGTGCCAGGGCTATTCGGAACCGGGCGCGGGCTCCGATCTCGCGTCGGTACGCACGACGGCCGTGCGCGCGATGGAGAACGGTGAGGAGCATTACATCGTCAATGGTCAGAAGACGTGGACCACGCTCGCTCAATACGCGAACATGATCTTCTGTCTCGTTCGCACGTCGCAGGATGCGCGCAAGCAGGAAGGCATCAGCTTTCTGTTGATCGACATGACCACGCCCGGCGTCGAAGTGCGGCCGATCATCACGCTCGATGGCGAACACGAAGTCAACGAAGTGTTCTTCACCGATGTGCGCGTGCCCGTTGCGAATCTCGTCGGCGAGGAGAACAAGGGCTGGACCTATGCGAAGTATCTGCTGACCTACGAGCGCACGAACATTGCCGGCGTGGGCTTTTCCGTCGCGGCGCTGGGCCGTCTGAAAGCGGCGGCGAGCAAGGCGCAGTGCAATGGCCGCGCGCTCATCGACGATCCCTTGTTCGCGGCGCGGCTCGCGCGTGTCGAGATCGATCTGGAGAACATGAAGACGACGAATCTGCGTGTGCTCGCGGCGGTTGCGGGCGGCGGCGCGCCGGGCGCGGAAAGCTCGATGCTGAAGATTCGCGGCACGGAGATTCGCCAGGAAATCTCGTCGCTGATGCGTCGGGCGATGGGACCGTATGCGCAGCCCTTCTTCGACGACGACAGCGACGCCGAGGCGTCGAACGCGGCGTCGCAGTACTTCAACAATCGCAAGCTGTCGATCTTCGGTGGCTCCAACGAGATTCAGAAGAACATCATCGCGAAGATGATGCTCGGCCTTTAAAGGATTCGCACGATGAACTTCCAGCACACGGACGACCGGCGCATGCTCGCGGACTCGCTGAACCGCTTCGTCGCCGAGCAATACGGGTTCGAGGCGCGCGACAGGATCGCGCGCTCGGATGAAGGTTTTAGCCGCGACATGTGGCAACGGTTCTGCGAGCTCGGCATCGTCGGCGCGTTCTTCGACGAAGCGGCTGGCGGCTTCGGCGGCGATGGCTTCGATGTCGCTGTCGTGTTCGAGGCGCTCGGGCGTGGGCTCGTCGTCGAGCCGTTTCTCGATGCGCTGATCGTCGGGCGCGCGCTCGCGCATGCGGGCAATGACACGCAGCGCACGATCATCGCGAAGATGATCGACGGCGCCGCGATCGCGTCGTTCGCGCACGACGAACCCGGCTCGCACTACGAGCTTGCGCGCGTGAGCACGCGCGCCACGCGTCACGGCGACGGCTGGAAGCTGAACGGCGCGAAAGGCGTCGTGCAGCAGGCCGGGCATGCGGACGTGCTGCTCGTGTCGGCGCGCACGTCGGGCGGCGAATACGACACGGCTGGCATTTCGCTTTTCGTGGTGCCGCGCGATGCGCAAGGCGTGAGCGTGCGCGATCATCGCAAGATCGATGGCGGACGCGTGGCCGAGGTGTCGCTCGATGACGTCACGCTCGCCGCCGAAGCGCTCGTCGGCAACGAAGGCGGTGGATACGCGACACTGACGCATGCGATCGGTTACGGGCTCGTCGCGCTCGCCTCCGAAGCGGTCGGCGCGATGGATGTCGCGAAGGAGCATACGCTCGAGTATCTGCGCACGCGCAAGCAATTCGGCGTGCCCATCGGCGCGTTTCAGGCGCTGCAGCATCGCATGGCCGATGTTCTGCTCGAAATCGAGCAGGCGCGCTCCGCTGCGATCAATGCGGCGGCGGCGGTCGGCGAAGCGGGTGTCGCGCGCGAGCGTGCGTTGTCGGCGGCGAAGTATTCGATCGGGCGTATCGGCGCGCGCGTCGCGGAAGAGTCTATCCAGCTGCATGGCGGCATCGGCATGACTTGGGAGCTACCGCTTTCTCATTACGCGAAGCGGCTCGTGATGATCGACCATCAACTGGGCGATGAAGATCATCATCTCGCGCGCTATATCGAACTGGGGCGCGCGGCGTCGAAGTGACCTGAGGACGACGACCATGCTGGCGATCATCGACAACAAGCTTCGGAGCGACGCGGCCAAACTCGCCGACAGGGACGATGCCACGCTCTGGCGCTGGTTCTCCGAACTCTACGAAGAAGGACGCATCCGCTGGTGCCGCTCGGCGCAAGGATGGCTCGTCAGCGTGGATCACAAGCATCTCGCGACGGAGCCGGACTTCGACAGCGCGATCCGCGCTTCACGCGAGCGCTATTACAGCGGCAGACTCAAGCGGGCCGAGCCGCGCGGCTGAAACGCGCTCGTTTGTATCGCAGTGTATCCACGCCGCGCGCCGATACATTGCGATTCACCGGCGCGCGCATTCGACATCAGCGAGATACGTCCGCCCGTTCTAATGTCCCCAAGCCAACGTTGCATAACAAGGGGATATCACCATGTCGGATACGATCAATCTTCGCCGCCGCCGTTTGCTGGGCACCACCGTTGCCGGCATCGGCCTGCTCGAACTCGGCCTGAGCGGCCTTGCGGATGCGCAGACGGCAGGCGCGACGCGCGGCGCCGCCACGCTTCCCGCTTCGTTTGCGGACCTCAGGCACGTCGAGACCGCGACGCTCAGCATCGGGTACGCCGAAGCGGGGCCGTCGAACGGGCCGGTCGTGATCCTCGTGCACGGCTGGCCGTACGACATCCACAGCTTCGCCGAAGTCGCGCCGATGCTCGCAGCGGCGGGCTATCGCGTCATCGTGCCGTATCTGCGCGGCTACGGCGGGACGCGCATTCTCTCCGCCGACACGCCGCGCAACGGACAGCAGGCGGTGATCGCACGCGACATCGTCGACATGATGGACGCGCTGAAGATCGACAAGGCGATTCTCGGCGGCTTCGACTGGGGCGCGCGGACGGTTAACATCATCGCGGCGTTGTGGCCGGAGCGCTGCAAGGCGATGGTGTCGGTGAGCGGCTATCTCATCGGCAGCCAGAAGGCCAACGAGACGCCGTTGCCGCCCAAGGCCGAACTCGCGTGGTGGTATCAGTTCTACTTCGCTACCGAGCGTGGCCGCGCGGGCTATGAAGCGAATCGCCACGAGTTCAACAAGCTGATCTGGCGGCTCGCATCGCCGCAATGGCGCTTCGACGACGCGACGTATGATCGCTCGGCCGCATCGTTCGACAATCCGGATCACGTCGCCATCGTGATTCACAACTATCGCTGGCGGCTCGGGCTGGCTCAGGGCGAGCCGCAGTTCGACGCGCTCGAAGCGCGCCTTGCCACCGCGCCGACGATCGCCGTGCCGACCATCACGATGGAAGGCGACGCGAACGGCGCGCCGCATCCCGAGCCTTCCGCCTACGCGAAGAAGTTCACGGGTCGATATCAGCATCGGAATATCGGCGGCGGCGTGGGGCATAACCTGCCTCAGGAAGCGCCGCGCGCTTTCGCCGATGCGATCATCGACGTTGCGCGGTTTTGACTGGTGCACGCCAGGTCATGAGGCGCAGTCGAACAGATACGGCAGCGGATCCACAGGCTGGCGATCCAGTCTCAGCTCGAACAGCAGCGAGGCCTGCCCCCCTGATTGATCGCCCATGATCGCGATCGGCTGCCCTTTGCTGACGTCATTGCCTTCTTTCACGAGAATGCTCTGGTTATGGCCATAAGCGGTGAGGGAGCGGCTGTTATGTTTCAGAATCACAAGTCTGCCGTAGCCGGCGATCTGATTACCGACGTAGACGACCCTGCCACTTTGCGCAGCACGGATCGTGTCTCCCGTGTTGCCGCCGATGATGATGGATTTCGTCCCATCGGAGCCGAAGCGCTTCAGAACGGGTCCCTTGATTGGCCACGCCAGCGCATCGGGGCGGCAGGGCGTTGCGTTCGGAGTCGGCTGCGTGGGACTGCCGGCGACAGCTAGCGATGCCGATGGCGGACCGACGCGCAGCAGTTGGCCAGGCGGCAGTGCAGCATTGGCTGAGAGTCCGTTCCAGTCTGCGATCGCATTCGCGTCACGGCCATAGGCGGCTGCGATGGAAGCAAGGGTATCGCCGGTCGTCGCACGATAGAAGCCGATGGGCGTGGACGGAACATCGAGGGCGGTCGTCTGCGGAGTGGGTTGAGCCGGACGCTGCGTGGGCGTTCGACTGGCGCATGCGCCCAGTATCAGGCTAAAGGCGACCGCCAGACACGTCGCGCGCATGCGATGCCGCGACTGCGGAGATTTGATCATTCTGGCTTGTGAAAATTCAGACGTCGGCATCGAGGATGCCTGGCGCATCATGACTGGAAATCGTATTCGTTCTGCGACGGCGAAACCTTCCACAGCGGGGAGGTTTCGCCATCTTCGATCAGTGCGTATAACGACTATGTGCGATATCGAAGAGGATCAGCGACGCTCGCCATTCTTGGCGAATTCGCCATCGTGGCCGCGCGTATCACGATGATCGCGATGCTCCGCGTGATGCTTGTGGCCGTTGTGATTGCCATTGTCGTGGTGGTAACCGTGATCCTTCGCGAAGGCGGCGCCAGTGAAGGTCAGCGCAACGGCGGCAAAAGCAGCGAGCTTGAATTTCATATAAATCTTTCTTTCCTGAATTAAAACGGTACGACGCGACGTTGCGCCATTTCGCCTAACGGCGCGCCGTCTTTTGGCGTTGACCTCCGGGCCATAAATTGACATTCGTTGACAATGCTAAGTATTACGAGATAAGAACGCGATTCAATAAGGGATCAGCCATCGCCCCTGATGCGATCAAACGCCCCGTTTTCCCCTCCCGCACCCAATCCAACCAAATAAGAGACAATATCGCCCTAGCTCGCTGACCGAGGACCGTGCCGAGCAAACATCAACTCGCGAGCCAGCATTCCGGGATATCCAAATAGTGGCAACCGAAAAACGCTTTTCCCCGAGTCTGACTACCCCAGCGCCTTCGCGGCAGCGATTCTCCGCGCCGAACATCATCGTGCTGTGCGGCACGCTCATCGCGCTCGTCATGGTGGCGCTCTGCGCGCTGGTGCTGTATCAGGGCAGGCTCGACGCGCTCGATCGCGCGCGCGACACGTCGCGCAATCTCGCGTTGCTCGCCGAGCGCGATATCGAGCGCAATTTCGAGTTGTACGAGCTGTCCCTGCAGGCCGTCGTGGAAGGCGTGCAACGCGCCGATGTCATCGCGTTGCCGCCGCAACTGCGCAACGATGTTTTGTTCGATCGCGCCGCCACCGCGCGCGATCTCGGATCGATTCTCGTGCTCGACGCGAACGGCCAGATCGTCATCGATTCCGGCAGTCTGCCGCCACGTCAAGGCAACTTCGCGGACCGCCGCTATTTCACGGTGCAGCGGGATCATCCCGATACCGGTCTCTACATCAGCAGCCCCTACAACTCGCGTCTGCGCGGCGGTGCGCCCAGCATCGCGCTCAGCCGCAGGCTGTCGCATCCGGATGGATCGTTCGCGGGCGTCGCGATGATCGCGGTGAATCTCGAATACTTTCGCAATCTTTTCGCGGGCCTTTCGCTCGGGCCGCACGGCGCCGTGTCGCTGATCGGCCAGGACGGCGTGATGTTCATGCGTCAACCCTTCGATGCGAACGTGATCGGCCGCGACATCAGCCATGCCGATACCTTCAAGCACTTTCGCGCCGCCGAACAAGGCAGCTTCAGCGAGATATCGTCGATCGACGGCAGGCGGCGTCTCTACTATTTCCGCAATTTTCCGAAGCTGCCGCTCATCATCATGGTGGCCGAGGGCGAAGAGGACATCTACGCGGCATGGCATCGGCGCGCGATCATCATCGGTTCGTCGATGGGCGTGCTCGCCGCCGGTTTCATCGCGTTGTCGTTCGTGCTCGCTGCGCAATTCAGGCGGCGCATGCGCGCCGAATCGGAGCTGCAGTTGCTCGCGCGCACCGATGGCCTGACCGGGCTCCATAATCGCCGGACGCTGGGCGAGATTCTCGATCAGGAATGGCGCAGGGCGTGTCGCACGCGCAGTCTGTTTTCCCTGCTGTTCGTCGATATCGATCGCTTCAAGGCCTACAACGACGCCTACGGCCATCAGGCAGGCGACGACGCGCTCGCGGCCGTCGCGCGCTGCATCGGCGACAACATCCGGCGGCCCGGCGATACCGCTGCGCGCTATGGCGGCGAAGAGTTCGTCGTCGTGTTGCCCGACACGCCGGCCGAGGGCGCGGCGCACATCGCGGAGCAGATTCGCGCGGCCATCAGCGATCTCTCGATCGAGCACGCGGGCAGCGAATTCGGCCGCGTCACGGCGAGCATCGGCCTCGCGAGCTGGCGTCCCGAACGCGACGACGACGTGCGCTCGCTCATCCGCGCCGCCGACGAAGCGCTCTACGACGCGAAGGCATCCGGGCGAAACCGGGTCATGCGGGCGAGTCCGGCCTGAAGTCCGCCTGAAGCGCGCTTACTGCGCCGCGCCGCCCGCCATCGTCTCGATGATGCTTTCGAGTTGCGCGCTCATCGGCATGTCGAGGCTCGTGCCGGACGGCAGGCGCTGAAGGAACCAGCGCTTGTACTGCCGCTCGATTTCGCCATCGGCGGCGAGCGTCTGGAACGCGTCTCGCACGACCTGCGCGAGTTGCGGATCGTTCTTGCGGAACATGATGCCGTACGGGTCATACGACAGATAATCGCCGATCACCTGATACGCGCCGCCCTTCGCGCGATTTTCGGCGATGAGGCCATACAGCAGCACGTCGTCGGTGGCGAACGCATCGGCCTGGCCGTTCGCGACGCGCGCGAAGCCTTCTGCATGATCCGGCACGACCTGCAACTGCAGGCCGAGCGCGAACTTCTTGTCGAGATCGCGCAAGGCCTTTTCATTGGTGGTGCCTGCGGTGACCGCGACCTTCTTTCCCGCGAGATCGCGGAACGAGCGGATCGGCGAGCCTTGCTTGACCATCACCTTGGTGCCGGCCACGAAGAAGATCGGCGAAAAGGCCACGCGTTTCTGGCGTTCGAGATTGCTCGTGGTCGAGCCGCATTCCAGATCGACTTTTCCGTCGACGACCGCATCGATGCGATTCTCCGGCGTGACCGGCACCCACTGGATATTCAGGCGCTTGTGGATGGCGTCGCCGATCGCCGCGACAAGCGACTTGCACAGTTCGATGGAATAGCCGATAGGCTCCTTGCGCGCGCCCAGATACGAAAACGGCACCGACGCGTCGCGATAGCCGAGCGCGATCGTGCCCGTGTCGCGCGCCTTGGCGAGCGTGCCGGTCAGCGTCGCGGGGGCGTAGGCGTCGGCGTTTGGCGGCGGTGTCTGCACGTCGTCGGCCGCGCGCGCGCCGCAAGCCATGGCGATCAGGCTGGCCGAAGCCAGCGCCGCCCAGAAGCGCTGCATCTTCATGACTCGCCTCCGTCAGACCTGTGCCGGATGCGCGAGCGAGGCGTCCTGTTCGGCCTCGATGCGCGCCGCATTCGCCGCCGCGTCCTGCTCCGACAACAACTCGCCTTCCCACTTGGCGACCACCGCGCTCGCGATGGAGTTGCCCACGGCGTTCGTGGCGGACCGGCCCATGTCGAGGAACGTGTCCACGCCGAGGATCAGCAGCAGGCCCGCCTCGGGAATGTTGAAGTGATTGAGCGTGGCGGCGATCACGACCAGCGACGCGCGCGGTACGCCCGCCATGCCCTTCGATGTCAGCATCAGGATCAGCAGCATCGTGATCTGCGTGCTGATCGACAGATGAATGTTGTACGCCTGCGCGATGAACAGCGTCGCGAACGTGCAGTACATCATCGAGCCGTCGAGGTTGAACGAGTAGCCCATCGGCATCACGAAGCTCGAGATCTTGCGCTTCACGCCGAAGCGGTCGAGCGCGTCGAGGATCTTCGGATACGCGGCCTCGGAACTGGCGGTCGCGAATGACAGCATGAACGCTTCCTTGATGAGCGACAGCAGCCTGAAGACGCGTCGTTTGAGAAACGCGAAGCCGGCGAGCACGAGCAGTCCCCACAGCAGAAACAGGCTCAGGTAGAAGTCGGCCATGAAGACGGCGAACTTCAGCAGGATCGTGAGCCCGTTGACCGCCACGGTGGCGGCCATGGCGGCGAGCACGGCGAGCGGCGCGAGCTTCATCACGTAGCCGGTGATCTTGAGCATCACGTGCGAGAGCTGATCGATCGCGGCGAGCAGCACCTTGCCTTTCTCGCCGAGCGCGGCGAGCGCGACGCCGAAGAACATCGAGAACACGACGATCTGCAGGATCTCGTTGTTGGCCATCGATTCGGCGAAGGAGCGCGGCACCATATGGCCGACGAAGTCCTTCAGCGTGAATTTCGATGTCGCGAGATTCGCCGACGCGCCGATGTCGGGCAGCGGCAAGCCGAGGTTGTCGCCGGGCCTGAGCAGATTCGACATCACGAGCCCGAGCAGCAGCGAAATGAGCGAAGCGGTGACGAACCAGCCGAGCGCCTTGGCGAACACGCGTCCGACGGAGGCCGCGTCGCCCATGTGCGCGATGCCGACGACCAGCGTGGAAAACACCAGCGGCCCGATCAGCATCTTGATCAGCCGCAGAAAGACATCGGACACGAGCGAGATGTAACCGGCGATCTCCGTGGCGGCTTTTTTATCGGGGAAGCTCATGAAGATCATGTAGCCGAGCCCGATGCCTAAGACCATCGCGCCCAGGATCCAGATGGCTGCGGAATTCTTCTTGTTCATCTCCAGGCCTCCAGTGACTGCATATCGAACGATTGCGTGTGGAATTTCGGATGGAACAGGCGAAGCGGGGCGGGCGCGGCCCGGCGCGTGTCCGCGACAGTCAGATGGTAACGTCGCGCCCCGATCTCTGCTGGCAGTGTAAACGCGGTTGCGGAACTCGCGCACGAATTGCCTAAACTGAACTGAATCGACAGGTTCGGGCTGCGGACCATGATCGAACTCGACAGACTCGCCCAGATCCGTATCTTCGCCGATCTCCCGCAAGACCGGCTGGCATGGTTGAGCGATCGCGTCAGCGAATTCTCGATAGCGGCGGGCGACGTGGTGCTGCGCGAAGGCGACATGGCCACGAACCTCACGATCCTTCTCGACGGCGAACTCGTCGCGACGCAAAGCGCCGGCGGAGAGCACGATGTCGAGCGCTATGTCAGGCCGGAGGCATTCGGCACGCCCTGCGTGATGGCGTCGATACCCTATCCGGTCACGCTCACCGCCACGCGCGATTGCCGGCTCGCGCGCCTGCCGGAAGCGGCGTTCCGTGAACTGTTCGTGTCATGCGGCTCGTTCAGCCAGGCCGTCGCGCGCGTGATGAGCGACTGGCTGACCGCGCTCGAAACCGCCGCGCTCAATCGCAGCCGGCTCGCCGCACTGGGCAAGCTCGCGGCGGGACTCGCGCATGAGATGAACAATCCGGCATCGGCGTTGACGAGCGGGCTTGCCTACGTGCGCCGAGAGCTCGACGCGCTCGAAGCGTCGGCGCTCGCGCTCGGCCGTCACGCGGTATCGAAGGAAATGCTCGAACGGCTCGGCGCGCTCGTCGCCCGCAAGGCCGTGGCGGCGGCGGGTCCGATTTGCCAGAGCGAGCGCGAGTCGCGCCTTGCCGACTGGCTCGCCGCGCGCCAGGTGACGAAGCCATGGCGGGTTGCACCGGCGCTCGCGGCACGCGGCGTCGCGCCGGACGACCTCGCGCCGCTCGCGGACGAACTGAGCCCGGCGCAACTCGATGCGGCCATCGGCTGGATCGCGCGTGTGCTGGATCTTCGCGGTGTGGTGGATGACGCGGCGCAAGGCGCGCAGCGCATCTTCGATATCGTCGCGGCGATGAAATCCTATTCGTTCATGGATCAGGGGCCGCAACAGGAAATCGATCTGCACGACGGCCTCGACAACACGCTGATGGTGATGACGCACGAGACACAGCGCGGCATCGCGATCACGCGCGCGTACGATCGCAGCCTGCCGCGCATCCAGGCCTACGGAAGCGAGCTCAATCAGGTCTGGACGAGCATCGTCGAGAATGCGATCGAGGCGATGGACGGGCAGGGCGCCATTGCGATCCACACGCGCCGCGACGGCGACGACGCCGTCGTCGAAATCGCCGATAACGGCCCGGGCATTCCACCCGACGCGCTGGAGCACGTGTTCGAGCCGTTCTACACGTCGAAGTATGCGCTCCATGCACACGGCCCGAGCCTGGGTCTCGGTCTGCATATCGCGTACCGCATCGTGGTGAACCGGCACGGCGGAACGATCGGCGCGCGATCGGATGCGAACGGCACGGTCTTTCGGGTCACGCTGCCGCTCGCGGGGACACGCGCGAAAGTGCCTGCAAGCGGGCGGCTTGCGGGTCCGGTGCTGTGATGAAAGGTGCGCGAAACCTCGTCGCCATAGCGTCTACAATGTCTGCAACGCATGCCGCGCCCGCAGTCGTGAGCGCCTGAGCCGCCATGGACAAGCCCGTGATTCTCGCCGTGGACGACGACCCGATCGTGGCCGGCGCGGTGGCGCGTGACTTGCAGATCGCATACGGCGAGCATTATCAGATCGTGCGCATGGATTCGGGACCGGCGGCGCTGGAGGCGGCGCAGCATTTGCGCCTGCAGAACCGGTCGGTGGCGCTTTTCATCGCGGATCAGCGCATGCCGAAGATGAGCGGCATCGAGTTTCTCGAACAGGCCATCGAACTGTTTCCCGAAGCCAAGCGCGTGCTGCTGACCGCCTACGCCGACACCGACGCCGCCATCCGCGCGATCAACACGGTGCATCTCGATCAGTATCTGCTCAAGCCCTGGCACCCACCCGAGCAGAACTTCTATCCGGCGCTCGACGACCTGCTCGCCGACTGGCACGCGTCGTCGCGTTCGGCGTTTCAGGGCATCCGCATTCTCGATCACCGCTGGTCGCCGCAAGGGCATCAACTGCGCGATTTCATGGCGCGCAATCACATTCCGTTTCGCTGGCTCGACGTCGAACGTCACGCCGAAGCCGAACCGCTTCTGAGCGCGCTCGCGCCGGGGCAGCGTCACCTGCCGGTGATCGTGTTCGAGGACGGCAGCGTGCAGAGCCGTCCCACGACCGCGCAGATCGCCGAAAAGGTCGGGCTGCACACGCGTTCGACGACGCCGTTCCACGACCTCGTGATCGTCGGCGGTGGACCGGCCGGACTGGCGGCGGCCGTGTACGGCGCATCGGAAGGGCTGCATGTCGCGATCATCGAGTGCGACGCGCCCGGCGGACAGGCCGGCACCAGTTCGCATATCGACAACTATCTCGGCTTTCCGTCCGGCGTGAGCGGCGCGGACCTGTCGCGGCGTGCGCTCGCGCAGGCGCGGCGCTTCGGCGCGGAGATGATCCTCACGCAGCACGCGGTGGGGCTGCGTATCGAGCCGCCGTACAAGTTCGTCAGGCTATCGGATGGATCGGAAGTAAGCTGTCTCGCGCTGATGGTCGCGAGCGGCGTGTCGTATCGCAAGCTGGAAGCACGCGGGGTGCAGGAACTGACGGGCGCGGGCGTGTATTACGGTGCGGCGCTGGTGGAGGCCGTCGCGTGCGCGAATCAGGACCTGTATATCGTCGGCGGTGCGAATTCTGCCGGCCAGGGCGCGATGTTTCTGTCGAAGTACGCGCGCTCGGTCACGATCCTGTGTCGCGGGCCGTCGTTGAGCGCGGGCATGTCGCACTACCTCGTCGAGCAGATTCACGAGACCGAGAACATTCGCGTGCGCCCGCATACGGAAGTCGAGAGCGTGAGCGGCGACGGGCATCTCGCGGACATCACGCTGCGCGACCTGCAGACCGGAGATTCGGAGACCGTTCCGGCGAGCGGGCTGTTCGTGTTCATCGGCGCGGCGCCGTGCACGGAATGGCTGCGCGGCGTGGTCGAGCGCGACGAGCACGGCTTTCTGCTGACGGGCCGCGCGCTCGTCAAAGGCGGGCGCGCGCCCGCGGGATGGGAGTCCGGGCGCGATCCGTTCCTGCTCGAAACGAGCGTGCCCGGCATTTTCGCGGCGGGCGACGTGCGCGCCGATTCGGTCAAGCGCGTCGCGGCGGCGGTGGGCGAAGGCTCGATCGCCGTGCATTTCATCCATCAATATCTCGCGAATCCATGAGCGATCCGTCGATGCTCTTCGAGATGCCGCTCTTCGCGGTCTTGTCCGCCGAGCGCAAGCAGTGGCTCAGCGCGAATCTGAGCGAGCATCGCCTGAAGCGTGGCGAAGTCCTGATGCGCGAAGGACAGACCGTGACGCATCAGTTCATCCTGCTCGAAGGCGAGCTGCTGACTGAAAAGCTCGTCGCGGGCCGGCAGGTGATCGACGATACGCGCCCCGCGCCGGTTTCGGTCGCGGAGGCTTCGTTGCTCGCGGGCATGCCGCTGCCGCTCACCTTCAGCGCGAACACGGACTGCTATCTCGTCTCGCTGACCGAGAGCGTCGTGCGTACGCTGTTGAGCGAATGCGAGTCCTTCAGCAAGCAGATCTTCCAGTCGATGTACGGCCGCATCAGCGCCTACGACACCTTCATTCTGAGCGGCGAGAAGCTGGCCGCGCTCGGACGCCTGTCGGCGGGGCTCGCGCACGAGCTGAACAATCCGGCGGCGGCCGTGGCGCGCGCGGCGGACGGCATGCGCGACGCGCTCGACAGTCTGCATCGGGCGACGCGCGCGCTCGTCCTGTGCGCGATGCCCGCCGACATCATGGATACGCTCGACGCCTGGGCGAGCCGCGCGCCGCCCGTCGTCGACGCCACGCCGCAGGGCGCGTTGCGGCAGAGCGAAACGGAAGAGCGTTTCGCGCAGTGGCTTTCTTCACACGGGTTCGCGAAGCCCTGGCTGATCGCGCCGCGCCTCGTGGCGGCCGGTTTTGCGCCGGAAGAACTGGAGTCCGTAGCGGCGCGCGTGAGCCGCGAGCAATTCGGCGCGGGTGTCCGCTGGCTTGCCGCGACATTCGAGATGCGCTTTCTGTCGGAGCAGACGTGGCTCGGCGCCGGACGCATCTCGGAGATCGTGAAGGCGATGAAGTCGTACTCCTACATGGATCAGGCGCCGCTGCAGGAAGTCGACATCCACACCGGTATCGAGGATACGTTGACCATCATGCAGCATCGGCTGAAGCATGGCGTGGTCGTCACGCGGGACTACGATCGCGCGTTGCCGCCCGTGCCGGTGTACGGCAGCGAGCTGAATCAGGTGTGGACCAATCTGATCGACAACGCCATCGACGCGATGGAAGAAAACGGCGAGCTCACGATCCGCTCGCATCGGGAAGGCAACTGCGCGGTGATCGAGATATCCGACACGGGCCACGGCATACCGGCCGATATCCTGCCGCGCCTGTTCGAGCCGTTTTTCACGACCAAGCCGCCCGGCAAGGGCAATGGGCTGGGGCTGCACATCGCGTACCGGACGGTGGTGCATCGGCACGACGGCCGGCTCAACGTGGTCGCGAACGATAGCGGCACCACGTTTCAGGTGCGCCTGCCGCTCGAGCATCGGCACGCGGCGGCGCGCTGAGCGCGTTAGCCGGGCGCGCGCTCCGACACCGTCTCGCGGTGCGCGTCATACGAAGGCGCACTGGCGTCGGCGGGCAACGACGAGCCGAGCGCCGCCGACAGCAGACCTTCGACCGACGGGCCCATCGCGTCCGTGAAGGTCTTCGGGTGCACGCCGATCGCGAGCACCAGCACGGCCATCGCCCCGAACAGCGCGAACTCGCGCTTGCCCAGATCGCGCAGCGTGGCCACGCGTTCGTTCTTCACCGCGCCGAAGATCACGCGCTTGACCATCCACAGCGTGTAGGCGGCGCTCAGGATCAGCGACGAGGCGGCGATTGCGCCGATCCAGAAATTCACGCGAATCGCGCCCATCAGCACCAGAAACTCGCCGACGAATCCCGACGTGCCGGGCAGGCCGACGTTGGCCATCGAGAACAGCATCGCGCAGACGGCGAAGCGGGGCATTGTGTTGGCGACGCCGCCGTAGGCATCGATCGAGCCGTTTTTGGTGCGCTCGACCAGCACGCCGGTGCACAGCAGCATCGCGCCCGAGACGATGCCGTACGACAGCATCTGCACGACCGCGCCTTCGGTGCCCATGCGGTCGAACGTGAACAGGCCCAGCGTCACGAGACCCATGTGCGCGACCGCCGAGTACGCGAGCAGCTTGCGCATGTCCGTCTGCACGAGCGCGACGAGACTGCCGTAGATGACGGCGACGAGCGCCAGCGCGATCATCGCCGGGGCGAAGAAGTGGGATGCGTCGGGCACGATCGGCAGCACGTAGCGCAACATGCCGTAGCCGCCGATCTTCAGCATGCCGAGCAGGATCGCCGCGCCGGTCGGGCCTTCCGCGTTGACGTCGGGCAGCCACGTGTGGACCGGCCACATCGGCACCTTGACCGAGAACGCCGCGAGGAAGCAGACGAACACCACGATCTGCGGCGTGAAGCCGAGCTTCAGATGGCGCCACGCGTCGATGTCGAAGGTATGCGCCTGCGTCCACAGGTAGATCAGCGCGGCCAGCATCGCGAGCGAGCCGAGCAGCGAGAAAAAGAAGAAGCGGATGGCCGCGTACACGCGCCGCTCGGCGCCCCACGTGCCGATCAGCAGATACAGCGGAATCAGCGACGCTTCGAAGAACACGAAGAACAGCATGCCGTCGAGCGACGCGAACACGCCCTGCATGCAGCCCGAGAGCACGAGAAACGCGCCGTAGTACTGCGCGACCTGCTTCGTGACCGCCTGCCACGACGCGACGAAGACGATGAGCGTCGTCACGGCCGTGAGCACGGTGAACCACAGCGAAATGCCATCGACGCCCAGGTGATACGAAATACCGAACTGCGGCAGCCACTCGACGCGCTCGACGAACTGCATCGCGCCCGACGACGCATCGAAGCGCGACAGCAGCGGCACGACCGGCAGCAGGCTGAGGATCGCGCCGAACATCGCGACGGCGCGCGCGAGCGTCGCCGAAGCGCTGAACGTCAGCACGAAGATGCCGGACACCACGGGAATCCAGATGAGAAAGCTGAGAACGGACGGCAGATGCATGGGTTTTTTTGAATCGAACGCAAGGCGCGGCCAGCACGCGATGGACGTGCTCGCTGGAACAGCGCGAATGACAGTGGAATGTAAGGCGGGGCGGGTGCGCGGAGGGTTCGGGGCGACTTGAACGTATTCAGCGTAGGCCTAAGGGTTAACGAGAATAACCCAAAAGAAAAGATTTTGGGGAATTGCCGGGGATCAAATTCATTGCGCGCGGCGGCATTGACATTTTTACCGATTGGCTGTTCGGCGGGCTGCGCGCTGAATAAACCGTCCGTTCGCTCCGGGCTTGCCCTGATTTGCCCGGAACCGTCTGACCCTTAGCCTAGATGGCAAGGAGACTCAGCATGCGAAAAGTATTCAAGGCCGCCGTATTCGCGCTCGTCGCTTACCTCGTCGCCGATCGCGCCATGCTCCACGCGCAGGGACGCGACCTCAGCGCGGCTGCGTGCGTCCAGAGCGCCGCGCAGGTCGAATTCGACGCGCTGAGCAAGGGCTTCAGTCAGGCCGCCGCGAGCAGTCAGCGCGACGCGTTCAGATCGCAATGTCTGGTGTCCGGCCGCGCGCAGAGCGGCGAAGCCATGGCGATGCGGTAAGGCTTCAATTCAGCTTCACCGTAGGCCGCACGCGTTCGCGAAGCCATTGGCTCGCAGCGTACATCACCGCGCGCCTGACGCCCGTGAGCCCCATGATGTGCCGGCGATACAGATGCCGGTAACACGACGCCGCGAACCATCCGTCGATGAAAAGCGGCTGCCGCAGCAACTCGCTCATCAGCGCGCCCGCCGCGCCGGCGCGTCCGAAGGAAATGAGCGTGCCCTGATCGCGATAGGCGAACAACGGCACGGGGCGATCGTCGAGGCGCCGCGTGAGCGCATCGGCGAGATAGACGGCCTGCTGAAAGGCTGCCTGCGCGCGCGGCGGCACCAGCGCGTCGCCTTTCGCTGCGGCGCACGCCGCGCAATCGCCCATCGCATGAATGCCCGAACCGGGTTCGATCTGCAACGTGCCGTCGACGATCACCTGTCCGAGCCGGTTCAACGGCAATCCTTCGAGCGTGCGCAACACGGGCGGTCCTTCCACGCCGGCGGCCCAGATCGTGATGTCGCTCGCGAGCGTTTCGCCATCCACGGTCGCAACGGCGTTCGCATCGACCGCGCGCACGCGGCAACCCAGTCTCACTTCGACGCCGAGTCCGGCGAGCACGTCCTGAGCGCGCGTCGAGATGCGCTCCGGCAGCGCGGGCAGCACGCGCGGCGCGCCTTCGAGCAGACGAATGCGGATATCGTCGGCCGGATCGAGCGACGCGAGGTGATAGTCGCGCAGCATTTCCGCCGATCCGCGCAGTGCGGCGGCCAGTTCGACGCCCGTCGCGCCGCCGCCGATCACCGTCACTGAAACCGGCGTCCGGGCGGCGCCGGGCTCGGCCTGCCGCGCATGGCCCGAGCGCAGCAGGCTCGACAGTAGACGCCGCCTGAACGTTTCCGCCTGCTCCACTGTCTCCAGCGTCAGCGCATGCTGTTCGGCGCCCGGAATCGCGAAGAAGTTCGTCACGCTGCCGAGCGCGAGCACGAGCGTATCGAATGCGAGTGTGCGCTTGGGCATGAGCGGGCGGCCATCGACATCGGTCGTCTCGTCGATGACGATCTCGCGCCGACCCCGGTCGATACTCGCGAGCGCGCCCTGTTCGAAGCGGAAGTGATTCCACTTCGCGTGAGCGGCGTAGTCGATCTGATGGCTCGATGCATCGATCTGGCCTGCCGCGACTTCGTGCAGCAGCGGCTTCCAGAAGTGCGTCGGAAAGCGGTCGATGAGGATCACTTCGGCGCGCCGCCGCTTGCCGACGCCATTGCCGAGACGCGTCGCGAGTTCCAGCCCGGCCGCGCCGCCGCCCACGATGACGATGCGATGCGGAGAATCGACCTGGCGTTGCGCATATGGATTCAACATCATGGTTCTCCCGGAAATGCGATTGGATGCTTGACGACCTCGTTGGGAAAAATATAAGGTCGCGAAAACATTTGCGCTATTTAGTATTTATCGCCGACCCATAAGTTTTCACTAATGTTAAAAACGACGACCTTCCGCCAGTTGCGCACATTGCAGACCGTCGCGCGCGTGGGCAGCATCTCGGGCGCGGCCGAGGAACTGCATCTCACGCAACCGGCGGTATCGCTGCAGATTGGGCTGCTGGGCGAGGCGGCAGGCACACCGCTTCTGCGCCGCGTGGGACGTGAGGTTCAGCTCACCGCCGCGGGCGAGGTGATGGCGCGTTATGCGAACGAGATCCTGAGTCTCTGGAACGAAGCCGGCGAAGAAGTCGCGGCGCTGCGTGGCGAACTGGGCGGCACCTTGCGGATCGGCGCGATCACGACGGCGGAGTATCTCGTGCCGCCGCTGCTCGTGAGATTCACGAAGGAGCGGCCCGGCGTGAAGCTGCAGTTCCGCATCGGCAATCGCGATGACATCGTGCGCATGCTCGCGACCAATGAAATCGACCTCGCGATCATGGGACGGCAACCGCGCGAGCTGCGCACGAGCGCGGCCGCGTTCGCGAAGCATCCGATGGCGTTCGTCGCCGCACCGACACATCCGCTGATGCACGCGAAGCGCCTGCATCTGACCGATCTCGAAGCGGCGAATCTGCTCGTCAGGGAGCGCGGCTCGGGCACGCGTGTCGCGATCGAGGGGCTCTTCAAGGAAGCGGGATTGAAGCTGCACGCGGCGTCGGAGCTATCGAGCAATGAAGCGATCAAGCAGCTCGTCGAAGCGGGACTCGGCGTCGCGTTTCTTTCGCTACATGCGTGCGCGCTGGAGATGCAGGCGGGCTTGCTCGCGACGCTGCCGTTTCCATCCACACCGATCGAGCGCGCGTGGCATGTCGTGCATATGTCGGAGCGGCGCTTGCCTCAGGTCGCCAATGCGTTTCGCGAGTTCCTGATGCATTCGGGTGCGGCCGCGGCGGGCCTGACTGCGCCGCCGGAGATGCACAAGGCACGCGCGGGGCGCAAGGAGAAGAACACGGAAGTGATCGCTGAAGCGACTGGTGCCCAGGGCGGGACTCGAACCCGCACGCCTCGCGGCGCTACCCCCTCAAGATAGTGCGTCTACCAATTCCGCCACCTGGGCAAGGGGACCGAATTGTAGCGGGAAATATGTGAAATGCGAAGTGCCTGCGCGCATCGTTCGACGGCGCGCGTTCGCCACTACAATAACCAGCGCAGCAAGTGTCACGTCCGATTCGGCTGATCAATCTCGTCGGTTCGCCCGCGTCAGGAGCGTTCATGTTCGGCAACAGCTTGCGATTCGAAGTCGGACCGGACTGGCAAGTCCACGTCGCCACGGACAGCTGGGCTGTCGCCACGCTTCTGGTCGTCGCACTGCTGCTGGCGATTCTGCTGGCGAGCGTGATCTGCTATTACGCGACGCGCGCGGTCATGCTGATGATCGTCAGCCGCCTCGCACGCAAGGAAGGGCGCAAATGGCTGATCGCCGCGGAGCGTCATCGCGTGTTTCACCGGCTCGCGCCGCTCGTGCCCGCGGCAATCGTCTATGCATCCGCGCCGCTGCTCTCCGGCCTCACGTTTCCGGTGATCCCGGCGCTCGGCCATCCGCTGGCCATTCTCGCGGCCTGCTACATGGTCTACACGCTCATGCGCGCGGCGCTCGCGCTGCGCGACAGCATCGAGGAACGCTACAGCCATTTTCCGACCGCGAGCGAGCGGCCGATCAAGAGCTTCCTGCAAATCGCCACCATCGTCGCGTATCTGGTCGCGCTGATAGCGGTGGTGTCGGTCCTGCTGGAGCGCTCGCCGCTCTATCTGCTCACTGGCCTCTCCGCCATCACCGCGCTGCTCATCATCATCTTCCGCGACTCGCTGCTGGGTTTCGTCGCGAGTATTCAGCTCGCGGCCTACGACATGCTGCGCGTGGGCGACTGGATCGAGGTGCCCGGATTCGTCGCCGATGGCGTCGTGATCGATATCGCGCTGAACACCATCAAGGTACGCAACTTCGACAACACCATCGTCATGTTGCCGAGCCAGCTTCTCTTGTCGAACAGCGTGAAGAACTGGCGCGGCATGTTCGAATCGGGCGCGCGGCGTCTGCGTCATGCGATTCACTTCGACGTCGACACCATTCGCTTCCCCGATGACGCATTGCTCGCGCGTCTGCCGTTCGCGCCGCCCGAAGGCGAGCGCCGCACGAACCTCGGTCTGTATCGGCTCTATCTCAGCGGCTATTTTCGCGAGCATCCGGCCGTGCGCCGCGACATGCCGTTCGTGATCCGGCATGTGCAGTCGACCGCGCCCATCGTGGCGCTGGAGATCTGCGTGTATCTCAACGAAATACGCTGGGAACGCTACGAGAACCTGCAATCGGACATGCTCGATCACGCTTACGGTGTCGTGCCGTTGTTCGGCCTGCGCTGCTGGCAGCGGGACCGTTCGGCGTCCGCCGCATCATGACGGTGTCGGCACCGTAGTCTCGGCATCGACACCGCGCGCGGCACGGTCCGCGCGGTTCTTCGGCACCGCGCTCAACGGCGCGAGCACGCGCCGTGCGTCGTCGAGTTCCTTCTTCATCTCGTCGATGAGCCATTGCGCCACCGCGCGCGTACTCTCCGACGGATTCGACGAGCGATGTTCGAGCACGTAATTGCAGCCCGTTGCGATATAGCGATCCCACGCGGGAATCACCTTGCCTTCGTTGAGCGGCGCCGCGATCGCGAGCAGCCAGCCGAGCACGACGCCCTGACCGAGCATCGCGCATTGCACGGCGAGCCCCGGGTCCGTGTGATGCACGGCCTCGCCGATACCTTTGTCGGACAGTCCCGTAGCCCGATGAAAATCGGCCCATGAAAGCGTGGTCACGTCGAGATGAATGTAGGCGTGACCTTCGATGTTCGCGGGTGCGTCGAGCGGACCGAACTCCGCCAGATAGTTCGAACTACAGACAGGAACGATGATCTCCGGACACAGCAGAAAGGGGTCATCGTCCGAACCGGGCCCGTGCAGCCGGATGCCGAGATCCGCATCTTCGAGCGGCCCATACAGACGGCCGGCCATCACCTGCAAGCGCAGATTGATGGACGGAAACGCACGGCGGAATTCCGCATAACGCGGCAGAAGCCACAACGCGGCGAAGCCGCTCGCGAGCGATAGCGTGACGATCTCGCCTTGCGCGTGATCGCGCTTGAGTTCATCGATGGTGTCGCCGATCTGCCCGAAGCCGGATGCGACGGCCCGCTGCAATGTTGCGCCGCGATGCGTCAGGGTTAGCCCTGACTTCGTGCGCTCGAAGAGCCTGAAGCCGAGCGCGTCTTCAAGCCGCGCCACCATGCGGCTCACCGCAACGGGCGTCACGTTGAGTTCGCCGGCGGCCTTGGTGAAGCTCAACAGCCGCGCGGATGTTTCGAAGACGAGCAGTGCCTGAAGAGAAGGAAGTCGCAGACTCATACAACACCATGTTATGGGGCATGCATCGATTTGTAATTTGACGGCGCATATTGACCTCCTTACCTTGAGTCCGACGCCCACTTCATCTGGCAGGCCATGACTACTGCTTCGTCGGACCCCTTGCTTCAAACCTTCACGCTCAAGCATCTGCAGTTCAGGAACCGCGTGATGAGCACGAGTCACGCAAGCCGTCTCACGCGCGACGAATTCCCGCAGGAGGTCTATCAACGGTATCACGAGGAAAAGGCGAAAGGGGGTATCGCGCTGACGATGTTCGGCGGCTCGTCCAACGTGAGCCTCGACAGTCCGAACACGTTCCAGCAGATCAACGTCGGGACCGATGCGGTGGTGCCGCATCTGCGGCGCTTTTCGGATCGCATTCATACGCACGGCGCGGCACTGATGTGCCAGATCACGCATCTCGGGCGGCGCGGCGATGCATATACCGAACCCTGGCTGCCGATGATCGCGCCATCGGCTGTGCGCGAAACGCTGCACCGCGCCATGCCGCAGGCGATCCACGACGCGGACATCAAACGCGTGATTCGCGACTTCGGCCTCGCGGCGAAGCGCTGCCGCGACGGCGGGCTCGACGGCATCGAAACGCATGCGGGCGGCCATCTCATCGGTCAGTTCATGGACCCGACCGTGAACCTGCGCACCGATAAATACGGCGGCTCGACGGCCAATCGCGTGCGCTTCGCGATCGAGGTCCACGAGGAGATTCGCAAGCAGGTGGGCGACGATTTCATCGTGGGCTTTCGCTTCGCGCTCGAAGACGGCTGCAGCTTCGAGGAAGGGCTGGAGATGTCGCGCATTCTGCAAGGCACCGGTCTCTTCGATTTCTTCAATGTCGCGTTCGGCCGCATGGACACGAAGATGTCGCTCGCGGTCAATTCGATGCCCGGCATGTTCGTGCCGTCCGCGCCGTGGCTGCCGAAAGCCGCCGCGTTCAAGCGCGCGGTCGATCTGCCCGTGTTCCACGCAGCGAAGATCGCCGATCTCGCCACCGCGCGCTATGCAATTCGCGAAGGCCTGCTCGACATGGTCGGCATGACGCGCGCGCATATCGCGGAGCCGCATCTCGTGAAGCTCGTCGAAGCGGGCCGGGAGGACGAGGCGCGGCCGTGCGTGGGCGCATCGTTCTGCCGCAACTTCCGCGCGACGTGCATTCATAACCCGGCGACCTCGCGCGAGACGTACCTCACGCACGACATACCCGAAGCCGCGCAGAAGAAGCGCGTGCTGATCGTCGGCGCGGGACCGGCGGGTCTCGAAGCCGCGCGCATCTGCGCGACGCGTGGGCACGACGTCACCGTGCTCGAAGCGAACTCGACGGCGGGCGGACAGATGCTGCTGGCGGCGACGGGAAGCTGGCGGCGCGATCTCATCGGCATCGTCGACTGGCGCGTGTCGCAACTCGACAAGCTCGGCGTCGATGTGCGCTACAACCACTACGCCGAACTGAGCGACGTGCTCGATCATGGCGCGGATGCCGTCATCATCGCGACGGGCGGGCTGCCGAATCTCGATGCGCTGCCGGGCGGCGAGCTGTGCAAATCCGTCTTCGATGCGCTCACGGAGACGCCGCCGCGCGAAGGCAGCGTATTGGTGTACGACGGCACTGGCCGGCACAACGCGTATTTGTGCGCGGAACGTTATGTCGATGCGGGCCTCGACGTATCGCTCGCGCTCATCGACAGCATGCCCGCGCAGGAAACCGGCGGACGCGGCGACGATCAGGTGTGGATGCGCAACATCGCGCGCTGGGACGTGCCCGTGCGCGCGAACATCGAACTGATCGAAGTGAGTGCGTCGGCGGGCGGCAAACGCCGCGCGGTGTTCCATCATCATCTGACGAATGAGCGCATCGAGATGGAAGCGGTTCATGTGGTCGTCGAGCGCGGCATGCTCGCGGTCGAGGATCTCTTCGAGGCGGCGCGCATGTATTCCGTCAACGACGGCTATACCGATCTCGAAGCGTTCGCGACCGGCAAGCCGCAGCCTGCCGCGCAGGACGGCGAAGCAGGGCAATTCCATCTGTACCGCATCGGCGATGCGAGCGCGTCGCGCGACATCCACACGGCCATCTATGACGCTTACCGGCTTTGCCTCGCGCTATGAAGGCCCGTTCAACACCATCCGCCATCACGACATGACCGAGCGAGGCTGACCATGACATTGCCGAAGGAATTCGTAGTCGCCGATCCAGGCCGCCGCAAGGCGATGAAGACGCTTGCTGCCGCAGGCGCGGCGACCCTCATCCTGCCGGGCGCTTCGTCACTTGCGTTCGCGGCGAACGAGCCCACGCCGCAACGCGGCGGGCGCATTCGCGTGGCGCTGGCGAACCAGTCGCTGATGGATTCGCTCGATCCCGCGAAGGGCACGCACACCGGCGACTATTCGCGTGCGTACATGTTCTACAGCGGCCTCACCGAACTCGACGCCGACTTCAAGACGCAGAACGCGCTCGCGGAGAAGCTCGAAACGGACGACTTCCTGAAGTGGACCATCACGCTTCGGCCCAACGTGCACTTCCACGACGGCAAGCCGTTCACATCCGACGATGTCGTGTTCTCGCTGATGCGCCACAAGGACCCGGCGACGGCATCGAAGGCGAAGTCGATCGCGGATGGCTTCAGCACGGTCAAGGCGGCCGGGCCGCTCAAGGTCGAGATCACGTTGACGGAGCCGAACGTCGATCTGCCCGCGCTGCTTGCGATTCCGCATCTGGTGATCGTCGCCGCGAACACGACGGACTTCTCGAAAGGCAACGGCACGGGCCCGTTCACATGCAAGGAATTCACGCCGGCGCAGCGCTGCATCGGCGCGCGCAATCCGAACTTCTGGAAGTCGGGACGTCCTTATCTGGACGAAGTGGAGATCATCGGCATCGGCGATGATGCGGCGCGCACCAATGCGCTGCTCGCGGGCGACGTGCACCTCATCTCGCCGCTGCCCGCGCGCGATGTCGATCGCGTCAAGCAGACAGGCAAGGTGACCGTGCTCGAAAGCCCGTCGCAACTCTATTCGGACCTCGCATTGCGGCAGGACATGTTGCCCACGAAGAGCGCGGACTTCAACGAGGGCATCAAGTATCTGCATGACCGGCAGCGCATCGTGAGCGTGATGCTGCGCGGCCACGGCACGCTCGCGAACGATCATCCGGTGCCGGAGTGGCATCCGTACTTCATGAAGGGCTTGCCGCAACGCGCGTTCGATCCGGACAAGGCGCAGTTCCACTTCAAGAAGGCCGGCACGTCCGGCGCGCGCGCGGAGATCGTCGCGCCGCCGTCGGTGGAGACCGCGCTGGATTCCGCCATGATGATCCAGCAGGCCGCAAAGCAGGCGGGCATCGACATCAACGTGCGCCGCGTGCCCGCCGATGGCTACTGGACGACCTACTGGATGAAGTACCCGATGACCTACGGCTCGATCCTGCCGCGCCCGACGCTCGATCTGCTGTACACGCAGTTCTTCCGCTCGAATGCGAACTGGAACGAGTCGGGCTGGAAGAACGAGCAATTCGATCAACTGCTGGTGCAGGCGCGCCGCGAGCGCGACGAAGCGAAGCGCAAGCAGATGTACGGCGACATGCAGACGATCGTCTACGAGAAGAACAGTCTCGTGATTCCCGCGTTCATCAACTTCATCGACGCGCAGAGTTCGACGCTGCGCGGCCTGAAGGGCACGCCGTCGGGACGCGTGATGGGTTACAGATTCGCGGAGTTCGCGTGGCTCGACAAGGCGTGAAGACCGGCCCCGCCGATGTCCACGCACAAGCGCTCACCACAGCGCCTGGCTCGTCAGCGCGAATTGGGTGAGCGTTGCATCGGCGGATGGCGGGCCGTTCAGCGCCATCTGCTCGATGGTATCGACGAGCGGCAGCCCGAGGCCTTCGAGCCACGAAGACAGCCCGTATCGCAGCGGCGTATCGACACGCACGAACATGCCCGCGTTGAGCGCGAGCCAGTAGCTGATCAACGCCTTGGCGCGGCTCTGATCGGGCGATTCGGGCGCGATCACCGGCCCGATCACGTGACCGTCGCCGAAACGCCGGAACAGCGCGAAGCCGATCAGCTCGCCATCGCGATCGAGCGCGATGCCGCTCGCAACATCGAGCAATGCAGGCATCAGCGCGGTGCGATCCAGTCCGCTCGCGCGCGATGCCAGCCCGGCGAGACGCGGCGTGTCCTTCGCGCCGATCGGACGCAGCCGCTCGCCCGGCGGCAGCGACACGAGCGGCGGCTGAAACGCCGCGCCCTGATGCTGATGAATCGTATCGATGCGCGTAAAGCCGCGCGCCTCGCACAAGGGCTTGCCTTCGCCGGACGCGTGAATCAGCAGCAAGCGCGCGCCGAGCTTTGCGATCAGCCGGTCGAGCAAGCCGCGACCGATGCCGCGCCGCTGATGCTCCGGCGACACGATGAACATGCCGAGCGTCGCGGCCTGCGCGCCGAACTGAAATGCGAGCGCGGTGCCGACGAGCTGGCCGTGCTGATCGACGGCGGCGAACCCGCTGCCCAGACGTGCCGCGAGGCGCCAGTCGTCCGCGCGATGCCGCCACTTGACGGACGCCGACAGCGCGTGCGCCGCGGGGATGTCGTCGAGCGTGAAAGCCCGGTATTCGACCACATCGTTATTGCTCGAGTCGGGCACGCCGGCCTCCTCACTTTGAAGACATTTACCGTGACTTTGACATTGCGCAGCGCCGCTGGCTAGGACGATCTTCCTGTCCCGCACGGTTCAAGGGCGTGCGCGCGTGGTGCAACGCAAAACCGCAGGTTATCGCAGCGAGAACGCGCGCGCCGTGCTGAATCGGCAATTTTGTCAGCGACATATGCCGGTGCGCCGGGCCTACGATGAAGCCATGTCAACGCAACGTCCCGGAGGACTTACGCATATGGACCGGTTCGATCCTGCCAGCCTCGTCATCAGGAGCGGGCATTTCATCGGCGGCGAATTGATCGATGCGGGCGCGTCGCGCATCGAGGTCGCGCGGCCGTCGGATGGCGTCGTGTATGCATCGGTGCCCGTCGCCGATGAAGCGATGATCGACTACGCCGTGCAGAACGCATACAGCGCGTTCAGGCAGAGCGACTGGGCGCGCCGCGCACCGCGCGAGCGTGCCCGCGTGCTGCGCACGTTCGCCGATCTCGTCGCCGCCGATGCAGCCAATCTCGCGCCGCTCGAAGCGCTCGGCTCGACGCGTCCCGTGCGCGATGCGTACAACTGGGACGTGCCGTTCACCGCCGAGAGCATCCGCTTTTATGCGGAGTTCGCCGACAAGATCGGCGGCGATGTCGCGGCGACCGATCATCGGCATCTCGGCATGACGATCGCCGAGCCGTACGGCGTGATCGGCGCGATCGCACCGTGGAATTTTCCACTCGTGATGGGCATATGGAAGACCGCGCCCGCGCTCGCGGCGGGCAACGCGGTCGTGCTGAAACCATCGGAGATGACGCCGTTCTCCGCGCTGCGTCTTGCTGAACTCGCTTTGGAAGCGGGCGTGCCGCCGGGTATCTTCAACGTCGTTCAGGGCGATGGCCGCACGACCGGCGATGCGCTGGTGCGTCATCCGCGCATCGGCAAGGTGACGTTCACCGGATCGACGCGCACGGGCGCCGCGATCATGGCCGCCTGCGCGGAGTCGGGCACCAAGCCCGTCACGCTCGAACTGGGCGGCAAGAGTCCGCAGATCGTGTTCGCCGATGCGCCGCGCATCGATGAGGTCGCACGCCGCATCGCGGGCGCGATCACGGGCAATGCGGGGCAGGTGTGTGTCGCGGGTTCGCGGCTGCTGGTGCAACGCGCGATCGCGGATGAACTGACCGATCGCATCGCACAGGCTTTCGGCGAACTCAAGGCAGGCGCGACGTGGGTTGCGGGCACGACCTTGTCGCCGATCATCTCCGAGCCGCAGGCGCAGCGCATCGACGCAATCGTTCAACGCAGCATCGCGACCGGTGCGAGCCTGCGTTGCGGCGGCAAGCGCGCGGATGCGGCGACGCCCGGCGCGTTCTATGCGCCGACCTTGCTGTGCGATGTCACACAGGACAGCGATGCCGTGCGCAGCGAGATCTTCGGCCCGGTGCTGACCGTGCAGTCCTTCGATTCCGAAGAAGAAGCGCTCGAACTCGCCGCGCATCCCGACTATGGCCTCGCCGCAGGCGTGCATACGGCGGATATCGGCCGCGCATTGCGCATGGTGCGCGGCATCGAGGCCGGCACGGTCTGGGTGAACCGTTATGGCCGCACAAGCGACTTCGTGATTCCGACTGGCGGCTACAAGCGCTCGGGCATCGGCAAGGATCTCGGGCGGCAGGCTTACGAAGCGAATCTGCGCTTCAAGAGCGTGCTGATCGACACTGAAAGTTGATACGTACGAGCGTGCGAAAAGAACGCCGCATTATCTGCTGCGGCGATGCTTCAAAACGCATGACTTATGTCGTTGCGAGGCGCGCATTCAACGCCATCAGTCATTTTTGCCTTGTTTAAATTTCTCTCAACACTTCGCTGTTGCTTGCTTTCACCACTGAACTCCGGACGGGTTCAATACACGACAGGACTGACACCATGATCGATTTCGAGCCGAAGTACATCACGTTCGACTGCTACGGCACGCTGACGAAATTCCGCATGGCCGATATGGCTCGCGAGATGTACGCCGACCGCCTGCAAGGCGACGACCTGGAGCAATTCGTCAAGTTCTTCGCGGGCTATCGCCGCGACGAAGTGCTCGGCGCGTGGAAGCCGTATCGCGACGTGATCGTCAATTCGGTGCGCCGCGCGTGCGAACGCATGAACGTCGAATTCAACGAAGCGGAAGCCGAAAAGTATTACCTCGCCGTGCCGACCTGGGGCCCGCATCCGGACGTGCCGGAAGGTCTCTCGCGCCTGGCTACGAAATACAAGCTCGTGATTCTCTCGAACGCATCGAACGATCAGATTCAAAGCAACGTCGACAAGCTCGGCGCGCCGTTCCATCGCGTGTTCACGGCGCAGCAGGCGCAGTCGTACAAGCCGCGCATGCAGGGCTTCGAGTACATGTTCGACCAGTTGAACTGCAATCCGGAAGACGTGCTGCACGTCTCGTCGAGCCTGCGTTACGACCTGATGACCGCGCACGACATGGGCATCAAGCACAAGGCGTTCGTCAAGCGCGGCCACGAGCCGGGCACGCCGTACTACGAGTATTACGAAGTGGACACCATCGGCGATCTCGCCACGCAACTCGGTCTGTAAAACACGCCACTTCACGCGAGCAATGCCGATGAAACTCGACTCCTACTGGCTCGACACCGCGCCCGCGATGATCCCGACGTGCGAAGGCCCGGCGGATGGCCAGGCCGATGTCGCCGTGATCGGTGGCGGGTTCACGGGTTTGTCGGCGGCGCTCGCGTTGGGCAAACGCGGCGCGTCGGTCGCGGTGCTCGATGCCGGGCGCATGGGTGGCGGCGCGTCGGGACGCAACGGCGGGCAGTGCAATACGGGCGTCGCGCAAGACTACGCGGCGCTGCGCGCGCAACTCGGCGTGGAGCGCGCGCAAGGCTGTTATCGCGCGTATGCGGCGGCGGTCGACACGGTCGAGCGTCTGATTCGCGAGGAGCACATCGATTGCGACTATCTCGCATCCGGCAAGCTCAAGCTCGCCGCGAAGCCGCATCACCTCGAACACATCGCGAAGACGGCCGAGCTTATCCGGCGTGAAGTCGATCCGGATGTCGATCTGCTCGATCGCGAGCAGGTCCGCAACGAAGTGCAGTCCGACGCTTTTTACGGCGGCCTGCTGCAGCGTCACGGCGGCCAGATGCATATGGGCAAGTTCGCCGCGGGTCTCGCGCAAGCCGCAGTGAGGCAAGGCGCGCGACTCTATGAACATGCCGAAGTCACTGCAATAACGAAGGAAGGCGGCGCGTATCGAATCGACTCGAAGCGCGGCACGTTGTACGCGAAGCAGGTTTTGATCGCGACGGGCCCGTCCAAGCACGGTCCGTTCTCGTGGTATCGGCGCAGGCTCGCGCCGGTCGGCTCGTTCATCATCGTGACGGAACCGCTGCCCGCCGATCAACTGCAACGACTGTTGCCGAACCGCCGTTCGTACACGACGAGCCGCCTGATGCACAACTATTTTCGCGTCACGCCCGATGCGCGCATTCTGCTCGGCGGACGTGCTCGCTTCACCGCGTCGGAGCGTCCATCGGATGCTAAGAGCGGACGCATCCTGCAGGCGAATCTCGCGTCGATCTTCCCGAGTCTCGCCAATGCGCGCATCGACTATTGCTGGGGCGGTCTCGTCGATATCACCGCCGACCGCCTGCCGCGCGCGGGCCAGCACGACGGCATCTATTTCTCGATGGGCTACAGCGGCCACGGCACGCAGATGTCCACGCACATGGGCCAGGTCATGGCCGACGTGATGAACGGCAACGCGGACGCGAATCCGTGGCGCGATTTCGACTGGCCCGCGATTCCGGGTCATACGGGCAAGCCATGGTTTTTACCGCTCGTCGGCGCGTATTACTCGATCAAAGACGTGTTCTATTGAAGCATCGAAGCAAAGACAGGCGGCCCATATTCCATAAACAAGCCGTCGAACATTTACAGCCCCTATCGCGGAGAAGTTCATGAGCATCGACACATCGCCTGAAGCACTTGCCCATGCCGATGCCGGCAAACGGCTCGAAGAACTGACGCGCCGTGGCGCGTCGCGGCGCAGCGTCCTGCGCGCGATGGCCGCGGGCGGGCTGCTGTCGGTGACGGGCGCGGGGCTTCTCACCGCAACCGGCGCGGCTCATGCGCAGAGCAAGCCGAAGCAGGGCGGACGCATCCGCGTGGCGACGCAGTCGTCGTCCGCCGCCGATACGCTCGATCCCGCGAAGGGCGCGCTCGGCACCGACTACGCGCGCGCGTTCATGTTCTACAGCGGCCTGACCGAACTCGACAATCATCTCGGCGCGAAGATGGCGCTCGCCGAATCGCTCGAAACGAAGGACGCGACCGTGTGGGTCGTGAAGCTGCGCAGCGGCGTGCAGTTCCATGACGGCAAATCGCTCACGCCGCAGGATGTCATCTATTCTCTGATGCGCCATAAAGACCCGGCGATCGGCTCGAAGGCGAAGACGCTCGCCGACCAGTTCAAGGAAGTCAAGGCGACCGGCCCGAACGAACTGACCATCACGCTGACGGGCGCGAACGCGGACCTGCCGGTGATTCTCGCCGACTCGCACTTCCTCATCATCAAGGACGGCACGACCGACTTCAAGACGGCGGTCGGCACGGGTCCGTTCAAAGTGAAAGAGTTCGCGCCGGGCGTGCGTACCGTGGGCGTGCGCAACGAGAAGTACTGGAAGCCGGGCATGCCGCATCTGGACGAAGTGGAACTGATCGGCATCGCCGACGAGCCCGCGCGCGTGAACGCGCTCATGTCGGGCGACGTGCAGCTCATCAACGCGGTGAGCGCGCGCTCGACCGAGCGCATCAAGGGCACGCAAGGCTTCGCGGTGCTGGAAACGAAGACCGGCCAGTACACCGACCTCATCATGCGCGACGACGGCGGCATCACGGGCAATGCGGACTTCCGCCGCGGCATGATGTACCTGATGGACCGCGAACAGATGCGCAAGACGATCTTCCGTGGCTATGGCGCGATCGGCAACGATCAGCCGATCGATCCGAGCAACAAGTACTACATGTCGGGCCTGCCGCAACGCGGCTTCGATCCCGACAAGGCGAAGTTCCACTTCCAGAAAGCGAAGCTCGGCAGCGCGCCGATTCAGCTCTACGCATCGCCGGCGGCGGAAGGCTCGGTCGAAATGGCCGTGCTGATGCAGCAGGTCGCGCCGCAGGCGGGCATCAATCTGCAAGTGACGCGCGTGCCGTCCGACGGCTACTGGTCGAATCACTGGATGAAGCATCCGCTCGGCTTCGGCAACATCAACGCGCGCCCGAGCGCGGACGTGATCTTCACGCAGTTCTTCAAGTCCGACGCGCCGTGGAACGAAGCGAACTGGAAGAGCGCGCAGTTCGACCAGATGCTGGTCGCCGCGCGTGGCGAACCGGACGATGCGAAGCGCAAGAAGATCTACGGCGACATGCAGGAACTCGTGCACACCGATGGCGGCATCGGCATTCCGATGTTCCAGAGCTCGCTCGACGCGCACACCACGAAGCTCGAGGGTCTCGGCGGCATTCCGCTCGCGGGTCTGATGGGCTGGATGTTCGCGGAAAACGTATGGCTCGAGGCATGAACATGGTGTAACGCCGGACGTGCGCCGCCGTTAAAGCGGCGGCGCACGAAGTCAACCCTTCAACGAGAGAGGCGATATCCGATGAAAGTTCATGCGCAACGACTCGTCGCCGCGCGCCTCGGCCTCGCGCTGCTCACGCTGTTCATCGTGTCGATGGTGGTGTTCGGCATCACCGGCCTGTTGCCGGGCGACGCGGCGCAGCAGGCGCTCGGCCAGGCGGCCACACCCGAACAGGTTGAGGCGCTGCGGCATCAGTTCGGCCTCGATCAACCCGCTGTTACGCGCTATGTGCAATGGCTCGTGCATGTGGTGACGGGCAACTTCGGCACGTCGCTGTCGAACAATCTGCCGGTCAGCGAACTGATCGCCACGCGTCTGCCGAATTCGCTCGTGCTCGCGGCGCTGACGGCGCTCGTGTCCGTGCCGGTTGCGCTCATCATCGGCATTGCATCGGCGATGTATCGCGGCTCGCTCGTCGATCGCGCGCTCAACGTGCTCACGCTGTCGACCGTCGCCGTGCCCGAGTTTCTCGTCGCGACCATCGCCGTGCTGATCTTCGCGGTGAAGCTGCGCTGGCTGCCCGCGTTGTCGTATCTGTCGGATGTGTCGTCGTTCGGCGGGCTCGTGCGTACCTATGCGATGCCCGTGATGACGCTGTGCTGCGTGATCGTCGCGCAGATGGCGCGTATGACGCGCGCGGCCGTGCTCGACCAGTTGAACGCGTCGTATGTGGAGATGGCGCTGCTCAAGGGCGCGTCGCCGATGCGCGTCGTATTGCGCCATGTGCTGCCGAACACCATCGGACCGATCGCGAATGCGGTTGCGCTCTCGCTGTCGTATCTGTTCGGCGGCGTGGTGATCGTCGAGTCCATCTTCAACTATCCCGGTCTCGCGAGCCTGATGGTCGATGCCGTCACCAACCGCGACATGCCGCTCGTGCAGGGCTGCGTGATGGTGTTCTGCGCGGCGTATCTCGCGCTCGTGCTCATTGCCGATCTGGCTCAGATCGTCTCCAACCCGAGGCTGCGTCAACGATGAACCGGAACGTCTCTTCTCACGCCACGACCATGCTATACGAGCAGCCTCCCGCCGACGCGCCGCAGGACGAGGCGCCCGTGGTCAAGCGCAGCGTGTTCAGGCGCCTCGTCGATCGCTTCGCCGTACTGGGGCTGATCGGTCTTTTCATCGTCGTGTTCTGGCTCGCGGTCGCGTTCATCGGGCCGGTCATCGCGCCGTACAAGGGCGGCGCGTTCACGTCGACGGAAGTGTTCGGCTCGTTCAGCGCTGCGCATCTGCTCGGCACCGACTATCTCGGCCGCGACATGCTGAGCCGCATTCTCTACGGCACGCAGTACACGGTCGGGCTCGCGCTCGCATCGACGGTCGCGGCGAGCGTCATCGGCACGTTCTTCGGTCTGGTGGCCGCCGTGTCGGGGCGCTGGGTCGACGAAGTGCTGAGCCGTCTTTTCGATGCACTCATCTCGATCCCGAGCAAGATTCTCGCGCTCGTCGTAATCGCCGCGTTCGGCTCGTCCATTCCGATGCTGATGATGGTCGCAGCGCTCGCGTACATCCCCGGCGCGTTCCGCATCTCGCGCTCGCTCGCGGTGAACATCATGACGCTCGAATACGTGCAGGTCGCGAAGGCGCGTGGCGAGAAGCTGTTCTACATCGCGCGCGTGGAAGTGCTGCCCAACATGATTCATCCGATGCTCGCGGACTTCGGCCTGCGCTTCGTGTTCATCGTGCTGCTGCTCTCGGGCCTGAGCTTTCTCGGCCTCGGTGTGCAGCCGCCGAACGCCGACTGGGGCTCGCTCGTGCGCGAGAACATCGGCGGGCTTGCGGAAGGTGCGCCTGCGGTGCTGATGCCGGCAGTCGCCATCGCGACGCTCACCGTCGGCGTGAATCTGCTCATCGACAGCCTGCGTCGTCATGGCGCGCGTTCGCATGGAGGCCGGCAATGAACACGAACATGATCGAAGTGAAGGGCTTGCGCGTCATTGCCGGCGTCGCGCCCGATCCGGTCGTCGAGATCGTGAAGGGCGTCGACTTCACGGTGAAGAAGGGCGAAGTGCTCGCGCTGATCGGCGAGTCGGGTTCGGGCAAGACGACCATCGCGCTGGCGCTGCTCGGCTATGCGCGTGGCGGCTGCGCGATCGCGGGCGGTTCGGTGAAGGTCGGCGATACGGATGTGTTGTCGCTCGATGCGAAGGGCCGCCGCGCATTGCGTTCACGCACGGTCGCGTATGTCGCGCAGAGCGCATCGGCGGGCTTCAATCCGGCGCGCACGATCATGGATCAGGTGACCGAGCCCGCGCTGCTGCACAAGCTGATGACGCCCGTCGCGGCGCGTCAGAAGGCGATCGGCCTGTTTCGCTCGCTCGCGTTGCCCAATCCGGAGACGATCGGCGATCGCTATCCGCATCAGGTGTCGGGCGGCCAGTTGCAGCGCCTCATGGCGGCGATGGCGTTGATCACCGATCCCGCCGTCGTCGTGTTCGATGAGCCGACCACCGCGCTCGACGTGACCACGCAGATCGAAGTGCTCGCCGCATTCAAGGGCGTGGTGCGCGAACTGGGCACGACGGCCGTGTACGTATCGCACGATCTGGCGGTCGTCGCGCAGATGGCGGATCGCATCGTCGTATTGAACGGCGGACGCGTGCGCGAGAACGGCACCACCGCGCAAGTGCTCGACGCCCCCGCCGACGACTACACGCGCCAGTTGCTGGCGGCGACGCGCCGTCCCGAAGCCGAGCTCACCATGCCGGACGAAGCGCGCGATGTCCCGCTGCTCGAAATCCGCAACCTGAGCGCGGGCTATGGCCGCATCGATGCGAACGGCTTGCCTGCCGTGCGCGTGCTCGACGACGTGAGCCTGAAGATCGTGCGCGGCAGCACGCTCGGCGTGATCGGCGAGTCGGGCTCGGGCAAGACCACGCTCGCGCGCGTGATCGCGGGGCTCGTGGATCGCGCGCGCGGCGACGTGCTGCTCGACGGCAAGCCGCTGCCCGCGAAGCTTTCGGAGCGCACGCTGGAGCAATATCGGCGCGTGCAGATCGTGTTTCAGAACGCCGATACCGCGCTGAACCCGAGCCGCACCATCGCCGATATCCTCGCGCGGCCGATGAACTTCTATCACGGCCTGCGCGGTGCACCCGCGCAAAAGCGCATGCTCGAACTGCTCGATCTGGTGAAGCTGCCGGCATCGATCGCAAAGCGTCAGCCGGGCGGTCTGTCGGGCGGACAGAAGCAGCGCGTGAATCTCGCGCGCGCGCTCGCAGCGAAGCCTGAGCTGATTCTCTGCGATGAAGTGACCTCCGCGCTCGATACGGTCGTTGGCGCGGCGATCCTCGATCTGCTCGCGGAACTGCGTCGTGAACTGAACGTGTCGTACATGTTCATCAGCCACGACATCTCGACGGTGCGCGCGATCTGCGACGAAGTCATCGTGCTCTATGCGGGCCAGTGCGTCGAAACGGGCCAGCGCGATGCGCTGTCGCATCCGCCGTATCACCCGTACACGGGCTTGCTCGTTGATTCGGTGCCCGCCTTGCGTCCCGGCTGGCTCGATTCGCGCCGCGCGATGGCGCTCGGCGCGTTGCCCGTGCTCGGTCCGGAAAGCGATGCGCCCGAGCTGTGCAGCTTCCGTTCGCGTTGCGCGGCGCGCATCGACGGCAAGTGCAATGTGACGCCGCCTGCGAAGAAGACCTTGCCATCGGGCGCGGAGATTCTGTGCCATCACAGCGCCGACGATCTCTCGCGCATGCAGTCGATGGAAACGGTGACGGCATGAGCGGACGTTTTGTGAGAGTCGCGGAGCAGGGCCGCAGAACCTTCGAGATCGTGATCGACGGCAAGCGCGCGCTCGCAGCCGCCGGCGACACGTTGATGGTCGCGTTGCTGACCTCGCAGGAAGCCCTGCGCGATTCCGAATTCGGCGATGGCCGTCGCGCCGGCTTCTGCGTGATGGGCGCGTGCCAGGACTGCTGGGTGTGGATGGCGAACGGCGAACGCGTGCGCGCCTGCACGACACAGGCTGTCGAAGGCATGTCGATCGTCACGCATCTCGCGCAAGCGCAGGAGGGCGTATGGCCGCGACTGTGATGGTGATCGGCGCGGGGCCGGCGGGCGTGCGCGCAGCGCAGGCGCTGGTCGAAGCGGGCCTTCGTCCCGTGGTGATCGACGAAGGCAGGCGCGATGGCGGGCAGATCTATCGTCGTCAGCCTGAGGGTTTTACGCGCACGTATGAGACCTTGTACGGCACGGAAGCGCAACGCGCGCGCGCCTTGCACGAAAGCTTCGATGCGTTGCGCGCGAAGATCGACTACGTGCCCGATACGCTCGTATGGAACATCGAGCCGAACGCGGTGCATGTGGTGAGCGGCACGCATCATCGCAAGCTCGCCTTCGATGCACTCATCATTTGCAGCGGCGCGACCGATCGTCTGATGCCCGTTCCCGGCTGGCATCACGCGGGCGCGTATAGCCTCGGCGGCGCGCAGGTCGCGCTGAAATCGCAGGGTTGCGCGATCGGCGCGCGCGTCGTGATGATGGGCACGGGGCCGTTGCTCTATCTCGTCGCCGCGCAATACGTGAAGGCGGGCGCGACGGTGAGCGCGGTGCTGGATACATCGACGATCGCGCAACGGCTGCGCGCGTTGCCGCAATTGCTCGCGATTCCATCGACGCTGAAGAAGGGCGTCGCGTTGATGCGCGTGCTCAGGGATGCGCGTGTGCCGGTTCATCGCGGCATCACACCGGTTCAGATTCAAGGGACGCCGGAGCGTGGCGTGCAAGGCGTGCGCGTCAAACTCGCCGACGGCGCGCTGCTGAACGTCGATTGCGATGCCGTCGCGCTCGGTTATCACTTGCGCTCCGAGACGCAACTCGCCGATCTCGCGGGCTGCGAATTCCGCTTCGATGAGGCGTTGCAGCAATGGCTGCCCGTCGCCGATGAAGACGGCCGCAGCAACGTGCAAGGCGTCTATCTCGCAGGCGATGGCGCACGCGTGCGCGGCGCGGATGCGGCCGAACGCGCGGGCCGGCTTGCGGCGCTTGCCGCGTTGAAAGACATCGGCATGGCGCGCGACGAAGACGAAGTGAGCAGGTTGCGCGTGCAACTGTCGCGCTTTACGCGCTTCGCCGCGGGCTTGCGCACGGCATTTCCATGGCCCGCGCGACTGGCCGCCGCGTTGCCGGACGAGACCATCGTGTGCCGCTGCGAAGCGATCACCGCTGGGGAACTGCGGCGCGTCGTGAACGAAATGGGCGCGCAGGAAGCCAATCGCGCGAAGGCGTTTTCGCGCGTCGGCATGGGACGTTGCCAGGGCCGCTTCTGCGCGCATGCGGGCGCGGAAGTGATCGCGGCTGAAGCGCGCGTGCCGCTCGAAGCAGTCGGACGCCTGCGCGGACAGGCGCCCGTCAAACCTTTGCCGATGGCGCTCGCGCCGAATCAGGACATGGAGACAAACGCATGAGCGAGCGTGCCGATGTGATCGTGATCGGCGGCGGCATCGTCGGCACGTCGACAGCCTTGTTTCTGCGCCGCCGCAAGCGTTCGGTGATTCTGCTCGAACGCGGCCTGACCGGACAGCAGGCAAGCGGCGTGAACTTCGGCGGCGTGCGTCGGCAAGGACGCGCGCTCGAACAACTCGCGATGTCGAATCGCGCGCTCGACACATGGCGGCGTTCGCGCGAGTTGCTCGGCGAGGATATCGAGTTCCTGCCATCGGGTCATACGCGCGTGTGCTATCACGCGCATGACGCGGAATACTTTCATCGCTATGCCGCCGATGCGCGTGACTACGGACTCGATCTCGAAGTGCTCGAAGGCGCGACCATGTTCCGACGCTTTCCCTTCCTCGGCCGCGACGTGCTCGCAGCATCGATCTCGCCGCTCGATGGTCATGCGAATCCGCGTCTCGCCGCGCCCGCGTTCGGGCGTGCCGCTGCGCGGCTCGGCGCGCGCATCGTCGAGAACACGGAAGTGATGCACGTCGAAAAAGAATCGGACGGCTTTCGCGTGCAAACCGCGACGGGCGATGTGTATCGCGCGGATCAAGTGCTGATCTGCGCGGGCGCATGGGCCAACGCGCTATCGACGCAATTCGGCGAACCGGTGCCGCTCGCCGCGCGCGGGCCGCAAATGGCCGTCACCGAACCCGTGCCCTACGTGTTCCAGTTTTCGATGGGCGTGTACACGTCGATCAAGGAAGAGAGCGTGTATTTCCGGCAGATTCCGCGCGGCAATATCGTGCTGGGCGGCGGTCCGCCCGGCCCGGCCGATGCCGTCACGCGCAGAGCGTCTGTTCTGCCCGAGAACACCGTCGCGCAGATGGCGCAGTTCCGCCGCATGGTGCCTTCGATGCGACCGCTGCATGTGATTCGCGTGTGGAGCGGCGTCGAAAGTTATCTGCCGGATTCGGAACCGGTGATCGGACCGAGCTCGAAAGCCGATGGCCTTTTCTATGCGTTCGGCTTCAGCGGATCGGGTTTTCAGATCGGCCCGGGCGTCGGTGAAACGCTCGCCGAGCTGATCGATACGGGCAGCACGCCGATCGATCTCGCTTCGTTTTCCATCAGACGATTTCAGCGCGCATCGTCGACGCACGCAGAATCGGTCACTTCCGAGACTTAGCCATGAGCCAAGCCAATCTCGTCGACGCGCTCGCCTATATCGAAGCCAATTTCGATCAGACCGTCAGCCTTGCGCAACTCGCGGATCTTTCGGCGCTGAGCGTATCGCGTTTCGCGACCGTGTTTCGCGAGCAATTCGGGCTGTCGCCCTACAAGTATCTGTGCGAGTTGCGCGTGCGGCGCGCGCAGACCTTGTTGCTCGCGGGCGTGCCGGGATCGGTCGTCGCAACGGAAGTGGGCTTCTTCGATCAGAGCCATCTCGCGCGGCATTTCAAGCGCATGTGCGGCATGACGCCGAGCGCATTCGTTGCGCGCACCCGCAAGAAAGCGCGTTCAGCCGAGCGTGATGCCGGTCTGCTTAAGCGCGTCGCGCAAACCCAGCCGCGGGTACTGGCTTTCGACGATGCGCAGGTCGCTTAGCGCTTCCTGGATGATCCACGCGCGCACATCGGCGACGATCGGTCTGACAGGCCGATTCGGCGGCGTGAGCAGGCAACAGCGCCGGCTAGTGACGATCAGCTCCTCTTCGGTCGGCACGAGCGCGCCTTGCGCAAGCCAGTGCGATGTCACGTTGAGCCACCCGAGCGCAATGCCCTGTCCCAGCAGCGCCGCCTGCACGACGATCGCGTAATCGTTGAATCGCAACATGCCCGCTGCATGGCGCGCCTTTGAAGCGAATGCATGAAAACGCTCGTGCCAGCCGCGCTCCTCGTCATCCATGACGATCACCGTATCGCCGTGCGCGCGTGCCGCATCCGTTTGCGCGAGTTCGTGATAACGCGGATTGCAAAGCGGCAACAGCATTTCGGGCATGACGAGCACGGCGTTCTCGTCGATTTCCTCATCGTGAACAAAACGCATGCCGAGATCGACATCGACGAGCGGACCGCCGATGCGCCCCGATATCAGTTGAAACCGCAGATCGACGGAAGGAAACGCCTGATTCAGACGGCTCATGCGCGGCATGAGCCAGTGCGTGGTGAAGCCGGTGGACACGGACAGCGTGACCGTTTCGACGCCCGTGGCGCGCGCCTCGATCTCGCGGATCGCGCTCTCTATGCCGCTGAAGCCTTCCGAGATCTTGCGATAAAGAATCTCGCCGCTTTCCGTGAGTTCGATGCCGCCGCGCACGCGCTCGAAAAGCCGCACGCCGATATGGTCTTCCATGCGCGCGAGCATGCGGCTCACGGCAGGCTGACTCACATAAAGCTCTTGCGCGGCGCGCGTGAAATTACCGCAGCGCGCAGCCGCTTCGAACACGAAAAGCGCGTTTGCGCTGGGCAGTTTTCTGCGAAGGTTTGGCATGACTTCATGTTATGCCCGATCCAACAATTTTGGAATTGCCGTCAAAAACATCGCGACATAGTATTTTCCCAACCACTGCTCTTTTCGACGAGACGAACGACATGGACGCACGCGCTAAAACCGGAGTGTCGATCAGGTCCGCGACCAAGCGCTACGGCGCGGTGACAGCGCTGGACGATGTATCGCTCGATATCGCGCCGGGTGAGTTCGTCTCGCTGCTCGGTCCGTCGGGTTCGGGCAAGACGACGCTGCTCGGCATCCTCGGCGGTTTCGTGCAGCCGTCTTCGGGCAGCGTGTGGGTCGGCGAGCGTGACATTACATTTGCGCCGCCGCACAAGCGCGAGATCGGCATCGTGTTTCAGAACTACGCGCTCTTTCCGCACATGAGCGTGGGTGAGAACGTCGCGTTCTCATTGCGCGCGCGCCGCGAGCCGAAATCGACCTGGGCGAAACGCGTCGCCGATGCGCTCGCGATGGTCGAGCTCAAAGGTTATGAAGACCGCGGCATTCATCAGCTTTCCGGCGGACAGAAACAACGCGTCGCGCTCGCGCGCGCAATCGTGTTTCAACCGCAACTCATTCTGATGGACGAACCGCTCTCTGCACTCGACAAGCAGTTGCGCGAGACCATGCAGATCGAATTGCGCAGACTGCATCGTCAGCTCGGCGCGACCATCGTCAACGTGACGCACGATCAGCGCGAGGCGCTCACGATGAGCGATCGCGTCGCTGTCCTGAAGGATGGCCGGCTCGTGCAGATCGATACGCCCGAGCGCCTGTACGACCGCCCCTGCGATGCGTTCGTCGCGAGCTTCATCGGCGAAGCGACGATGCTCGACGTCACGCGCGCCGGCGACGATGCCGTGCGTCTCGGCGACACGGTTCTGCGCACCGCGCATCCTTTGCCACACGGCGAAAAGCTGTTGCTCGCCGTGCAGACGGAAAAGCTCGTCATCGACGGCGATGCGGGTCACGCGCATGTGAACCGTCTTTCATGCCGCGTAACCGAAGTGCTCTATCAGGGCGAGAGCCTGCGCGTGTTCGCCGCGCTGCCCGACGGCACCGCTATCAGTCTTCGGCAACCCGGCAGCCATGAGGCGCGCAAGCGCATTCCCGCGCCAGGCGCCTTGATGACCGTCGCGCTCGATCCGCAGGACACGATTGTCGTATCGGCCTGAAGCTTTTTCACCGCAACCCGTAGAGGATGAAGCAATGAATCTCACTGATTTCAAGGTTCTGACGTTCGATGTCGTCGGCACGCTGATCAACTTCGAAAAGGGCGTGCTGGATTCCGTGCGCCGGCTGGGCGGGCCGAAGGCAAAGGACCTGACCGACGATCAGATCTTCGAGCCGTATATGGACGGACGTGCGAAGCATCCGGGCCGATCGAGCCATGAGATGGCGAATGTCTATCTGCATCTCGCGAAGCAACTCGGCCTGCCCGACGACGCGCAATCCGCCGCTGCATTTCAGCGCGATGTGCTCGAATGGCCCGCGTTCGAGGACTCCGTCGCTGCGTTGAAGCGTCTGCGCAAGCACTTCCGTCTGGTGGCGATGACCAATGCGGATCGCGTGGCGTTGTCGGCTTACGCGCATACGCTCGGCAATCCGTTCGACGATACCGTGTGCTGCGATGAAACCGGTGTCGCGAAGCCCGATCCGCAGTTCTTCGCCTATAACCGTGGACGTCAGGCTGCGTTCGGCTACAAGTTCGAAGAGATTCTGCATACGGCGCAGAGCCAGTATCACGACATCGGCATCGCGACGAAGCTCGGTTATGCGACGTGCTGGATCGAGCGGCGTCAGGGCCTGAAGGGCTTTGGCGCGACACCCGTGCCCGAAGCCGTCACCACGCCGACGTGGAAGTTCGCGACGCTGGCCGCGCTCGCGGATGCCGTGGACGCCGAAGTGCGCGCCGCTGCCTGACAATGCGCGCCCCGACCACAGCATCGCGCCCGCAACCCGAATCGCTATGGCGGGCGATGGCCGCGCGCGTGCCCGCGATGGACGCGCCGGTCAGCACGGGAGCGCCGCTCGCACGCGACATTGACGTGGAGGTGGCGATCATCGGCGCGGGTTATTCGGGCTTGAGCGCCGCGTATGCGCTGCAAAAGCGCGGCGTCGAATGCGCAGTGCTCGATGCGAATCCGGTCGGCTGGGGCGCGAGCGGGCGCAATGGCGGCGTGGTGTCGTCGAAGTTCCGGCTGTCGTTCCCGGCGATCGCGGGCGCGCATGGCATCGATGTCGCGAAACGCATGCATCGGCTCGCGCATGACGGCGTGCGCACGGTCGAGGCGCTCATCGACGAATTCAGGCTGACGCGCGCTCGCTTTGAACATACGGGCAGTTTGCGCTGCGCGCATACGGAGCGCGCGCTCGCATCGATCTGTGCCGAAGCAGACTGGGTTCGCACGAAGCTCGGCGATGCATCGATGACCGTGCAATCGCGCGCGCAAGTGCAGCATGAAACAGGCTCGAAGGGCTTCGTCGGCGGCGTGCTGAGCGCGGACGCGGGCACGATCTTGCCGCTCGAATACGTGCGCGGCATCGCGGCGGGCCTGACCGCGCGCGGCGTGCCGATCTACGAAGCGACACCGGTGATCGACATGTCGCGCGCGCAGGACGGCCGCGTGCATTTGCGCGCGCCGGGCGGCACGGTACGCGCGAGACAGGTGATCGTCGCGACCAACGCGTACTCGAATCTGACCGATGCCACGGCTTCGTATCATCGTGAACTCGTGCCGTTCAGAAGCGCGATGATCGCAACGGCGCCGCTCTCGCCCGAACTCGATGCGCAACTCATGG